>CAZJWF010000009.1:0-50614 GCA_964549375.1 uncultured Neomegalonema sp. | reverse complement strand
AAACGGACAATCCTCGGCGCGGATCTTCGTGATGTTTCCCGCACGCGGTTATTCGCTACTCGACCGCTTGACCTTCCGAATCCACAGAATCGACATTACGGCCCAAATTGCCGCGATTAGAAACCATTGGATCGCGTAGGGTAGATGCGAGTTCCGAATATTGACTTGGGCTTTGCTTCCGCGCGGCCAATCAGAGCCACTGGTTTCGCTCGCCAACACCATCAGAGGTTCGGTATTCATAAAATCGGAGAGCGGACCAACTTCGCGGGAATAGAATTCACGCTTTGATTGATCGGCATCGAGGGTCCAAGAACTGGTATCGTCTGGCCAGCGCAGGACGCCTTCGACTTTCGTCTGCCCCTCGATAGTCGTCGCCGCACGAGTGGAAGGGTCGCGGAGAATTTGTGGGACATATCCCCGGTCCACGAGGACGCGGCGTCCATCCGTTGTCTCGAAGGGAACGATGACGCTAAAGCCCGGACCTTTCAGAGTCTGTGAGGTCAGGAAATAGCTTTCCTCAGCATTCACGAAGCGCCCTTCAATCACGACGCGCTTGTAGTTATCGCGCTGTGCGTCGGGGACGTCTGGCAAGGCGCTGGACGGCGCGGCCAGGCGCTGCTCGGCATCGGCAATCACGGCGTTCTTATCCGCGACCTTGCTGCTTTGCCAAACACCAAGCACGATCAGAAGACAAAAACCGCCGACACCGACAATCATCGGTCCCAGCGGTTTTTTATTAGGCGAGGCACTCATACCGGTGCCTTTTCAGTCAACGCGATCAGTGTGCGCCCACGGCAAAGAAGGTTGCACTGCCGACATAAACCGCAACGAACAAGAACAACCACACCACGTCAACGAAGTGCCAGTACCAAGCCGCCGCCTCAAAACCGATGTGACGCTCGGCGGTGAAGTGACCTTTGCCGACGCGGATCAAGCAGACAATCAGGAAGATCGTTCCGATAAAGACGTGGAAGCCGTGGAACCCAGTCGCCGCGTAGAAGACCGCCTCGTAATAGTTGCCATCATAGAAAACGATGCCTTCATGCATCGCTTCGGCGTACTCGATTGCCTGACAGACGAGGAAAACTGCACCTAGGATGCAAGTCGCCGCCAGCAGCCAGAAAACCGTCTTACGGGTTTCGCTCACTTCGCCGTCATTCTCTTGCATCTCGATCAGATAGTGGTGCGCCGCCGTCAACGTGCAACCCGAAAGCAGCAAGATCAGCGTATTCACGAAAGGAAGGGCCCACGGGTTGATGACGTGAATATCAGTTGGAGGAAACGCGCCGCCCACTGTGAATTCTTCGGTTGCAGCCGGGGTAAAGAGGGCTGGATCGAAATACGCCCAGAACCAAGCCACGAAGAACATCACTTCGGAGATGATGAAGAGAATGAAACCATAGCGCAAACCGATCTGAACCACTGGTGTATGGTCGATGTTGTTCTCGGCTTCTTTCACCACATCAGACCACCAGCAGTACATAACCGCTAGTACACCCACGAGGCCGATAATTGCCGGAGCGGGCGTGCCGCCGCGCATCCAGATGACGGCACCGATCAGCATCACGAAGGCGCTGACAGCACCAACGAACGGCCAAATGCTCGGATTGACGATGTGATAGTCGTGGTTCTTGGCGTGTGCCATATTTCGCTCCATCCGCCGCTAAATTTCGGCGACCTCTTAGTTTAGCTTGGGACCAGATCCGGGAAGTTCAGCCAGTTTCGGGTCACTAATTTCAGTTTCATAGAATGTGTAAGAGAGCGTGATGCCCTCGACTTCTGCGGTTTGGCGATCATCACGAATAGCTGGGTCCACATAGAAAGAGACCGGCATATCCACGGACTGACCGGGCTTGAGAACTTGCTCTGTGAAGCAAAAGCAGTCGATCTTCACGAAGTACCCACCGATTTTCAGCGGCGTGACGTTGAACGTCGAAGTCCCCGCCACTGGACGGTCTGAGTTATTCGTCGCCGTATAGAATGCCAGCCCTGTCTCGCCAATGGGCAAGGTCATCTCGGTTTGCACAGGCTTAAAGGTCCAAGGCAATTTCGGGTCGGTATTCGCGTCAAAACGCACCGTGATTGTCTCATCAAGGACACGCGATGATCCAGCATCCGCTTGCAAAGGGGTGCCACCAAAGCCAGTAATCCGGCAAAATGCCTCGTAAAGCGGGATCGCCGCGAAGGACAAGCCAACCATGAACACCGCAACGCCGCCAAACATGGCGGCAGTCTTGGCATTGGACGAGGGACGCTTCATGCTCATCAGCTGGCCACCTGTGCCGCGAACTTCGCAATGCTGACGAAGAAAATCAGTGCCACAAACGCCAACAATAGCCCACCAACCAGCAGATTACGGGGCCAGCGGCGGCGGTGAATTTCGTGTTCTCGCATCATGGCCGTATCACCCGATCAATACGCGGAGGACCGCGTCCAATAATAAGGCCGAAAAGATCGCCGCAAGGTAATGCAGCGAAACGCTGAACAGCTTTTTTTCTGCGGCGAAATTATCTTGTTCCGCAGCCACGTCATCGCGCTGCCAGACAACCCACGCCCATCGCAGAAACCAAGCGTTCATCGCAATCGCCGCCAGCGCATAGATCGGGCCGCCAACGGGGGTGAAGAGCAGACCAATGCTGGAAAGAGCCAGCAGGACTGAATAAGCGAATATTTGTTTCCGTGTAACGGTGGTTCCTGCCACCACCGGCAGCATCGGTACTTCCGCAATCGCATATTCGCTGCGCCGCCACAGCGCGAGCGCCCAGAAATGCGGCGGAGTCCATAGGAAAATGATGCCAAACATCAACAAAGGCTCAATCGAGATAGAACCAGTCACAGCGACCCAACCGACCAGCGGCGGGAACGCCCCAGCGGCACCGCCAATGACAATATTCTGCGGCGTCGAACGCTTTAGCCACATCGTATATGGCACGGCGTAGAACCAGATCGTGAAGGCGAGCAGGAAAGCGGCCAACACGCCGCCAAAAACCGCGAGCATCGCAACCGAAATCACCGACAACCCAAGGCCGATGCTCAGGGCATCTTGCTCCGTCACACGACCATCAGGAATAGGTCGCTTCGCGGTACGCTTCATCTTGGCGTCAATGTCGGCATCCCACCACATGTTCAACGCGCCAGAGGCTCCTGCCCCGACAGCGATACATAGGAGCGAAGCAAAACCAATGATCGGATTCACCGAGACCGGCGCGCAGAGCATTCCGACAAGGGCCGTGAAAACAACAAGCGACATGACGCGTGGCTTGAGCAGCGCAAAGTAATCCGCAATTTGCGGTTCATCCGCATAGGCGCTGCGGGAGGCATAGTCCGGCGTCATATCCATGTCGCTCACACTAGATCTCCCTATTTAGCCGTAGCCACAGCCGCGAACTCGGTCGCATCATCATTTGATGGGCCATTCGCGATTTCCTGAACTTCAAGCAGACGCTTTTTGAAGTCCTCTTTGGCAACAACTTCTACCTCGATGGGCATGTAGGAGTGACCGCGCCCGCAGAGTTCTGAACATTGGCCGTAGAAGGTTCCGACCTTGTTGGCCTCGAACCACGTCTCATGCAGCGAACCGGGAACCGCATCTGTCTTGATGCCAAACGCCGGAATCGCAAAAGCGTGGAGAACGCCGCCCGGCTCCGATGTCACCTGAACCCGAACAATGCTGTCGACAGGAACAACCATTGGCGCCGTGGTCTTTAGCTTCCAAAGGGCCGAAGATGGGATTTCGTCATCCGACGCGCCTTCTTTTTTCATCGCGGCGACCATTTGGTCGTAGCTGGCATGTTGACCGCCCGCCATATAGCTGCTGTAGGCGACTTCCTCGCCGTCAATTTCGTATTCGTAGTTCCACCACCAGCCCGAAGCGCCGATCGCTTTAACCGTGACCTCCGATGGTGGCACGGTGCCTTGATAATACAGGTACTTGATCGATGGATAGGCGATACCGACCAAAATCAAGACCGGGATGAGCGTCCAAGCCACCTCAACCGTTGTATTGTGCGAGAATCGCGACGCCACTGGATTGCGCTTTTCACTAAAGCGCCAGCACGTGTAGCCAAGCAAAACCGTGACGAACAGCGTAATAAAGAACGCGATCCAGTGCAGGCCCGCAGACAGCGAGATCAGCCGCTCCATGCTTTCTGTTGCTGGCTCCTGATAACCCAGGCCGCCCGGCGTCGGAACGCCAAGATCCTGAGCCATCGCTGCGCCCGTAGTCGCCGCTAAAACTGTCGCTGCGCCAAGTCCGATCAGGAGGTGTCCACTCCGCATACCGTCTGCTCCGATTTTTGCGAGATTTTTAGGCATAATTCCAGCCTTCGACCCGCTGAGTCTGTCTATTCGCGCGTCTTGAACCACAGGCGGCGGAGCCGCGCAAGCGCCCGCCGCGCGTCAAGCCGTCGCTATGGCATTTTTTCCGCCTATTTCGGGTCCAGATTGGCCCCCAGAGCATCAGCGACCAGTTTTTGGAAATGATGAACAGTGTGTTCGCTGAGTTCAGTACGGTCTTTATCGACAACAAAGCGGCCCTGATTATAGCCAGAGGATTTCAAACCCTCCTGCACACTCTCACACAGGCCAATGTCTTCGGGTTGAAGAACGTCGATCTGGTAATCAATTGCATCTTTTAACTGCGGTGTGATCTCGCCGTTGGGGACAAACCAGTCCTGATATTCGATACAACGCTCTGGTTTCGCTGGATTCATCTGTAAAACCGAGAGGTTTGGTTCGCCCGGATAAACCCAGATCGTGAAATTTGGCCAGACGAACCAGCCCGCATAACTGAACTCGACATCGCCTTTTACAAAGTTAAACGCCTTACTCTCGGTGGTTTTGACCGCATCAGAGCAATGGCTGGAATAAATGCCGCAAGCTTTTGAGCGATAGGACGGCATATCAACAAGATCGACAAAGTCTTTATGAGCCGTATGGCAATGATAACATTCAAGAAAGTTGTCGATCATCACTTTCCAGTTTGATTTCACGTCGTATGTATCGCGTTGGGCGAAGGCGAGATCATCAACACTGGGCATATAGTGGCGGATTTCTTTCTCCAGATCGCCCGACTGTTCGGCAAACGATGGTGCCTCCATATCCATATTGACCATGACGAGGCCGCAAAACACCTCAACTTGTACCGGACGCAATGAGAATTCTGAACGGTCGAAACCTTCCATATTCTCAGTATTGCGTGCTGATTTGAGGGTGCCGTCAAAGTCAAATGCCCATGCGTGATAAGGGCAGGTAATGACATTCTTTTTGCCTACGCCCTCGACCAGTTTATGCCCCCGGTGCGGACAGACGTTATAAAACGCGCGCAATTCGCCTTGTCGCGTGCGCGCGACGAAGATGTTCTGTTCGTGAATTCGGGTAGTCAGAAAACTGCCGGGCTCGGTGACTTGGGAGACATGCCCCGCATACCACCAGCTTTTATAGAAAATCGCATCCTTCTCCAGCTCGAAAACTGTTGGGTCATGATAAAATCGCGCGGGGAGTGTGTAAGATTGTGCCGGGTCTGCCCGAAACGGGGCGTCACCAGATTGCAGGTTAAGGACTTGATGGGTCATCGCTGCTCTCCCCTTAGAACGTCGCGGGGAACGAAGCACCATTTTGAGGATGGCTCAAGCGACAACTCGTACAAAGTGGCAGCATCAGTGTCTTGATTTCACGACACCGCGCATCACGAAGAGGTTGGTCGCCTGTTCAAGTTACCGTTTTTAGGCTTCGGCAGAGACGATATCACGCACAATTGGTCAAATTACCCGAACAATTTCAAAAATAAATTGCGGCAATTTGACGCGATAACTAATGCCAAAATAGTGAACTATTACTGAATATTCCGACCATATGCGAATGTCGCATAGTCACGCCAAGCGGGAATCCTCACAAAATCTTGTGTCCACAAACATTTACACCACAAAATATTTGAATAACACTTTATGGACAGCGAGCGAAGAATGGTGCCTGAGATGTATGAGAAATTTGACAATGCCTTAACGAGGGCGCTCTCATCCGAGCACACGCCCTTTGGAATTCAAGAGCGCGGCCTACTCATTGCGACGGCGCGTCGCGCTGCTGCCGATAACCGGATCAAGGCCCTGAATGAAGCTGCACTGGGAGAGTTTCATTTTGCCAAGATCCACGAAGCCGCAAGCATCCGTTATCACGAGGATGCCGAGGCTCTTGCGAAGAACAAACTGCCGACCAATCAGTCTGTGGGGCATTATTTCGCTATCGCCGAAGCTTATCGCAGCGATGATGAAGATCGGCCAACCGCCAACCGGAATGGACGGCGGCGCGTTGCCTGACGGATTATTTGAGATTTTTGCCTGAGTAGCAAGAGTACAACCTGCCTCAACTACCCCGCCTCGGCGGGGTATTTTTTTGCGTTATGGTGCATTGCCAGCATCAATCGGCCTGTTAGGGGCATTGGCGAAATCAAGTCCCTGCTGATCAGAGATATTGATCAGACCGATTTGAACGCCAGATGTACCACCGTCATCAACGGGAACTTCGACGCGCAATGCGCCGCGTCTGGCCGGAGCGTTGTTTGCCCGATCCGGATTTCCCTCTCCCAATGTCTCCTCCGTATCAACAAAGCCCCAGCCAAAAGCCAGGACATTGGGAACGATAATTTCGACATAAAAGGCATAAGCTGATTTGACGTACTCCGCTTTCTCCGCAAAGGAGGCAAATCGTTTTCCGACCCCGACATCAGAATAATCTGTCAGGCCGATGCCCTCTGCTGCCAATTGGAATTTCAAATCCCGGCTCGCCGAGTTGGAGGCCAACCGGTTCAAGAAGGCTCGTGCATTGTCCTCTTCAACATGGTCTACCATGAAATTCAGTTCGTTATCGGTCAGCGCACCGCTCTTGTAGCTGGTCCGGATATCGCGAACCAAATTATTGTTGACCTCAGAAAATTCTGGGGCCTCACCCTCCGCGTCGAACGACAACATTCGGTTCTCGTAGAACCTATGCAGTTGAGACTGCGAAACATCTGTATCTATTGGAATCAATTTTTGCCCCCTCGATCGCGTCTCATTTTGAAGCAACTTTCTTGAATTTCAAGTGTAAGGCTGATCTGTGTAAATTTTTACAACCTAGTCACGAAGCATTACAGGACGCAATTTACCATTGCTGACAGGCGAGAGCGGTGTTGATCCGCATCACCCGACTTCGCACGTCGGTAGTCCATCCATTGAGCATCCAAAGAACGCGAGAACGGTCGCGGACCGCGTTCCCGCTTGCCTCTGGGGCGGGAAAGGCACATTTACCTCCTGAAAAACAGGAGCCCGCCAATGTCATTCGATCCGTTCGCGACCGACCTCAACCTCGAAGCCACCCGTGCTGTTCTCGCCGAGGCATTGTCCGGTGCCGATGATGGAGAATTGTTTTTCGAACGCCGGCGCGGTGAAAGTCTGATGTTCGACGATGGTCGGTTGAAGAATGCCAGCTATGATTCCGGCGAGGGTTTTGGCCTGAGGGTCGTGTCCGGCGAAGGGATCGGCTACGCCCATTCTGACGAACTTTCTATTGCTGCCATAAAACGCGCCGCAAATGCCGCCGCCGCGATCAAAACCGGCGCACCCGCCGATTATACCGAAGCGCCTCGCGCGACAAATCGAAAACTCTATGGCGACGAAAGCCCACTCGACGGGCCAAGTTTCGCCGCGAAGGTAGCCTTACTGCGCGAAGTAGACGCGTATCTGCGCGGCAAAGATCCCCGCGTGGTGCAAGCCACTGCTTCGCTGGCGGGCGAATTACAAGAGGTCGAAATTCTGCGCGCCGACGGGCAGCGCATTTGCGATATCCGCCCTCTCGCCCGGATCAATATCTCCGTGATCGTCGAAGAAGGTGACCGGCGCGAAAGTGGATCGGCAGGTGGCGGTGGACGGGTGCCTTACGACTCGCTGATTGATGAAAGCAACTGGCGGCACCTCGCTGATGAGGCTCATCGTAAGGCGCTGGTTTCGCTAGAGGCACAAGACGCTCCCGGCGGCGCGATGCAAGTAGCGCTCGGACCGGCATGGTGCGGCGTGATGCTGCACGAGGCGGTGGGGCACGGTCTGGAAGGCGATTTTAACCGCAAAAAATCTTCCGCCTTTTCCGGGTTAATGGGCGAGATGGTCGCTTCAAAAGGCGTGACCGTGGTCGATGACGGGACGCTCGCGGATCGGCGCGGATCGATCTCCATTGATGACGAGGGCGAGCAATCAAACTGCACCACTTTGATCGAAGACGGAAAACTCGTTGGGTATATGCAAGATCGCCAGAACGCACGGCTGATGGGCGTGACCTCGACGGGCAATGGTCGCCGGCAAAGCTATGCTCATGTGCCGATGCCCCGAATGACGAACACCTATATGCTGGGCGGGGATGCCACGCCTGAAGAAGTTGTCGCCGCCGTGAAAGACGGAATCTACGCCGTCGATTTTGGCGGCGGACAAGTGGACATCACGAATGGAAAGTTCGTGTTCTCCTGCACCGAAGCCTATCGCGTAAAAAACGGAAAAATCTTGCATCCCATTAAAGGCGCAACGCTGATCGGTGATGGTCCAACGGCGATGAAAAAAGTTCGCATGGTCGCGAATGATATGGCGCTCGATAACGGGATCGGCATGTGCGGCAAACAAGGTCAATGGGTGCCCGTCGGTGTCGGGCAACCCACGATGTTGATGGACGATATTGTTGTCGGGGGACGCGGAGATTGAGGCTCCGCATCACTTTAGATTGAAAGCTTGGGTAAGAATTAACCCTCATGATCCACGCAGTTGCTTGGCCTGTAGCTGAGTGACCAATGAGCGCATCATATCCTCGACACCGGGGACGAGCGTCGCCGCAATACTCTTTCGGGCTTTTTCTCGGCGGTCACGGCGTGCCGAGTCCGAGAACCAAGTCTCAGCATAACCTGAAAGATCCTTTTCGATCTGCGCCGTCCCGTAAGGGTATGCATTTCGCACATCCAGCAGGATTGCTTTCGCCGCCCCTGCCGCTTCCCATGTATGATCAGAGAGCGGCATCTTGCCAAGGATCGTGAGGTTGACGGCGGTCAAAGATTTGCGTCGACGCTTTTCACCCATCCCGACTTCATAAATCAGGACGGCATCAAGGTGCTGTCGCGCGGCACCGAGGCGGATTTTGGTGGGTAGATCGCGGGCCGTATAGCCTCGGCGTGCTCGATTACCATCATATTCATGATGAAGTTCGATCTGATGAGTCGCCGGTGGCAGGGATTTGCTCGTGAACTCGACGATGATCGGGTCAACTGGTGTAAAACTGCCGAACCCGTCGAAACGCCCCGCCATCTCCTGCCACAGAGCGGCTTCGTCAGTGGGGATCGTGGTCAGAATACCGTTCTCAATCCGCGCAAGACCGAAGCGCGCTGGAAAGGTCAATAACGGCTCTACCGAAGCCGCCTCGTGAATCAATTCGCTCACTGATCGCGCGCTGACCACCGGGGCCTCCGAGGTCACAGTTTGGCTTCCCGTGGAATATGTGCTCGCGACAGTTTGGACAGGCTTAGACGTCAACCCGGGGTGTTTGCGAAGGTAATCCTCGCCGGACGTCGTTTGGACGGCGTGAGAGCAACCCGCAAAAGCAAGAGCGACCGATACAAGAAGTGAAGCGCGCAACATAGCAATCTCCATAAATGTGTTATTTGCCCATTTATTGGAAATCGATCTTTAATGTCAATAAAAAATGTGCAAAAAAGCCATTTATGGAATTTCAAGCCGCTTTGAGCCGTATTTTACGCCCGTTGATCCGATCGATGATCGCGCGTGGATTGACCTTTCCGAAATTGTCGGACCTGCTGAAACCTCTGTTTGTACAATGTGCCGAAGCAGATTTCGGACTAGCAGGCAAACGGATGACTGACAGTCGGATTAGCCTCTTGACCGGACTGCAGCGGCGTGACGTGCGTGCTCATCGGGATCAGGTCTTTCAAAGCACTGAGGAAAGCACGGGTCCGCTACCCCGTATCGTCACGCGCTGGGTATCAGATGAAGCGTGGAGCGAAGACGGCACACCGCATACGCTGCCCCGAACCGGCGCAAGCCGGAGCTTCGAAGCGCTGGTCCACTCCGTCAGCCGCGACATGCATCCCCGGACCTTATTGGACGAGTTGGAGCGGCAAGGAGTTGTCGCGATTGATGACGATCAGATTACGTTGCTGAGTGACAGTTACTTGCCCTCTGGCGACGATGCGAAGCTGGCGTATTTTGCTGCGAATCTCGGTGATCATTCGGAGGCCGCTGCCGCAAATCTGAATGAAGACAAACCGCCATTTTTCGAACGGGCCGTGCATTACAATCAGCTTTCAGACGCCTCTCTCGCAACGCTCGAAACGTTGGCGCGAGAAAAACAACATGCCTTGATGAAAGAACTGAATGCCGAAGCCAATCGGCTGCAACAACAAGACAAACAAAAAGCGCAAGCCAAAGGACGTTTTCGCTTTGGGGCTTTCATCTATACTGAAAAAACAGAGGAAACATCATCGTGACAAAATTCGCCCTGCTGATTGTACTGGGACTCGTCACGTTGAGTGGCTGTGCCACGCAGGCGCCGCCTCTGGCACCTGAAGCGCCTTGCGCTACACCAGTCGAAGGCGGGACAACTGATGGCGGCTATGGCGGCACCGGAAACGCGCCGGAGGATTGCCCCCCGGCGCAGTAGAGATCAGGTGTAGAGTTTTGGCGCGCCAACTTGGTCGTGGATCGCGTTGCAAGTCTGTGGGTCAATGCCCAGTGCCTTTGCCAGACCGTCGAGATAGCGAGCCTCCTCAGCGGAATCTAGGTCAATCGCCATCACCGACATGACATAAGTTTGTTGTTCCATGCCTTGCGGGATGTCACGAACCAGACCTTCAACATCAAGCGGTGCTGACAATTCGTCCCGAACGAACTGCATTTCCTCCTGCGAAATATCGCCGAGATGGCCGAGAATTTTCTCTTTCTCGCCGTCGTCGATTTGACCGTCAGATTTCGCCGCGCTGATCATCGCGCGCAGCATGACCTTGGCCGCGTCTTCTTGCGAGGGGGTCGGCGCCTGTTCAGGCTCGCCGAAATTCTCGAATGCAGAATTCAGCGCACCGCCAAAACCGCCTTGCTGTGGCTGAGGAGGAGCACCTGCCGCACCTTGCGGAGCGCCGCCGCCGAGGCTGTCGAGCAGACCGCCGAGACCGCCGCTTTGCTGGGCGCCATTGCCGCCGCGACCCGCGAGAATGCTGCCGAGGCCGCCCGCTGCTGCACCGCCGCCCATAAGGCCGCCGAGGACGTCACCGATGCCGCCACCGCGTTGCTGGCCACCGCCCATCGCGCCGCCAAGCATACCGCCGAGGCCACCGGCACCGCCGCCCTGACCGCCAAGCATGCCTCCCAGCATTCCGCCGAGGCCACCAGCGCCACCACCTTGGCCGCCCATCATGCCGCCAAGCATACCGCCGAGGCCACCGGCACCGCCGCCACCCGCACGGCCCTGAACCATTTTGCCGACGCCTTTCGCGACCATGACTCCCATGCCGACTTTCGCCAGTGTTCCCATCCAACTCATATTCGATACTCCTTTGGCTCCCACCACGGTGGCGGTCGCAATTTCGTGCGCGATATTGCCCTTAGCGTGCGCGCCTGTCCATCTATGTGCAAAGCCCCTAGGCGTTCTTCAATGGATCAATCGCCTAAAATGAGCAGAAATTATTCGCCTATCTGCTCATCACCCGACATTCAAAAGTCACATAAAACCTTATTTCAAATATATAAATCTATGCCATAGCGCTTGAGTTCAACGCCGCATTCAATTTCAAAATAAAGACACGTAAAAACGCGCATAACATGATCATCGTACAGCCAAGCACCGTTTAACGAGCAAATCTGCGTCCGCTGAGCCAGCGCCTTACGATTCAAAAACCGAAGGAATATCGTCACGCCCACTCATCAGCCAATCTGGGCATGGCAGGCCTTTTTCCTTAAGGAAAGCCGGATTAAACAGCTTTGACTGATAGCGGGTACCGTAATCACAAAGGATGGTGACGATGGTTTTGCCGGGCCCTAACTCTCGCGCGAGCCGGATGGCTCCCGCCACATTGACCCCAGTCGACAGCCCCATGCACAATCCCTCATCCCGCAATAAATCAAAGACGATGGGCATGCCTTCGCTGTCAGGGATCTGATAGGGATGGTCGACTTTTAGACCATCGAGGTTCGCAGTAATACGACCCTGCCCAATCCCTTCGGCAACCGAACTGCCCTCAGCTTTCAACTCGCCATGAGCAAACCAGTTATAAATCGCCGCACCTTCTACATCGGCAAGCCCGATGGAGACACCCTTTGGTTGGAGAACCGAGGCAATTCCCGCCAACGTGCCACCCGACCCAACGGCGCAAACAAAGCCATCCACTTTTCCATCCGTTTGAGCCCATATCTCTGGGCCAGTGGTGTCGATATGCGCTTGCCGATTGGCGACATTGTCGAACTGGTTCGCCCACACCGCCCCGTTCGGCTCTGTCTCGTTCAACTTGATGGCGAGTCGCTCAGAATAGCGGACGAAGTTATTTGGATTCTTGTAAGGAGCAGCCGGAACCTCAACCAGATCCGCTCCAGCCAGCCTCAAGGCGTCTTTTTTCTCTTCGGTTTGCGTTTCTGGGATGACAATGACGCAACGATATCCAAGTGCCGCACCAATCACCGCGAGGCCAATCCCGGTATTGCCCGCTGTACCCTCCACAATCGTTCCGCCGGGGCGGAGTGTGCCCTTCGCCTCGGCATCACGAATCATTGAGAGCGCCGCACGATCCTTAACCGATTGCCCCGGATTCATGAATTCGGCTTTTCCATAGATTTCGCACCCCGTAACCTCCGACGCTTTTTTCAAGCGAATCAGAGGGGTGTTGCCGACGGCGTCCGGGACAGAAGAATAGATGGTCATTGCGCTTGCTCTCTCTCTTGGATGAGACAGATGTAAACCGGTGCCATAGTTGCGCCAAGCGTTTCATTTTTAAGAGGATGGTTGTTCGCGACGAGGGGGCGTTCGCGACGAGCTTTGTGAGGACACACCATGACCTATTCACTCGACCGCCGCCACCTGATTAGTCTGGGAAGCGCAGCCCTGTTGATGCCCACTTCCTCTATGGCTGCCACGACAGCTTCACGCCGGTTTAAGATCTCTCGCGCTGGCAGCGATATCGGCACTCACCAGATTACAGTCTCACGGGATGGCGAGTCCGTTCGTGCCGAGACAGTGATCGATATTGCTGTGAAATTTCTAGGAATAACAGCGTATCGGTACGAGTTAGCCTATACTGAAGTGTATCGCGGCGGCTTGCTACAATCGCTCTCTGGCACGGCAAACGACGATGGTGAACCGGGATACGTCAGGGTCGTGCGAAACGGCGATACGCTAGAGGTCGACGGATCGGAATATTCCGGCGCTGTTGGCGGGTCGAGCGCGCCGACGAGTTATTGGCGGATGCCTGCGCTGCAATCAACACCGTGGATTAGTACGCAAAGCGGCGAGCTGCTCGCCGTAAACACGGGTGAGATCGCTGCTTTGCCGCATTCGCCGGCGGGGGCGCGAGTCTTTCGCGCGTCAGATAACAACGAATACACTGTTGATCTTTGGTATGATTCCGTGGGCGATTGGACAGGTTGCTCGTTTGATGCCGGAGGTGAGCTGGGCATTTACACGCTTGAAAGTAGCAGTGGCTCACTGACCGGATTCGCCACGTGAATGCATGGGGGCAATCGTATATCCCGAAACCAGAACACGGTGCCGCATGGATAACTGGGGCCAGTGCCGGGATCGGACGCGCCATTGCCCTGCGACTCGCATCAGAAGGCTGGACTGTTTACGCGACTGCACGCAGCGAGGAAAAGCTCGCCAGTTTGCAAGCCGAAGGAGGCGGGCGGATTATTCCAGCTCCGGCGGATGTCACTGATACCGAAACGATGGCTCAAATCGTGTCCACAATCGAAAACGCCGAAGGGTTAGCTCTCGCGATTTTCAATGCCGGAGTCTACGAGCCTATGCGGGCGCATGAGTTCACTGCGGAGAAAGCCGGCCGGCATTTTGACGTCAACTTGCAGGGGGTCGTAAATGGCCTCGCCCCCGCCATGCACGGAATGATTGCACGGAAAACAGGGTGTTTAGCCCTTGTCGCGTCTGTGGCTGGGTATCGAGGATTGCCCAAAGCCGCTGCTTATGGGGCCACCAAGGCCGCGTTGATCAATATGACGGAAGCGCTGGCCTATGATCTCCATCCCGCCGGGGTGCGAATTTCGGTGATCAATCCGGGCTTCGTGGAAACGGACGCGACCGCTGTGAACGATTTCGATATGCCGTTTCTGATGCAAACGGACGAGGCGGCGGAGCGTATTGTCGAAGGGTTGAAAACACCCACGATCGAAATCGCCTTCCCGCGCCGATTCGCCTTTATTTTGAAAGCAATGCGATTTCTGCCGGTAGGATGGTATTTACGGCTGGGCCGCAAAGCGATGGGCTGGGATAAGATCGACGAATAGCCGTTCTCCTCCGACTCAGTCTGGGACTCACCTCAGCACGAAACAAAACGCCCAAGCAATCGCTTGGGCGTTTCATGGGACCAATTTTCTATCTCAACCAGAACTTCTGATTAGATATTATTGGGTCGAAGTCGTGCTCGAAGAGCTGTCATCATCATCATCCAACGCAACAATCGCCAGACCTACCAGCGCTGCAGCGCCAACACCGGCTGCAATCAGGCCAGCATTGCCGAGACCGCCAGCACCCAAACCACTAACTGCTGCAGTTGGAGCTGCAACAACTGTTGGAGCAGGAGCTGCCACAATCGGAGCTGCTGGCGGTGGAGCGTAGACAGGTTGTGCAACAACTGGCGCTGGCGCTGGCGGAGCAACGTAAGCCGGCGCAGCCGGTTGGGTAACAACCACAGGCTCAGTGACGTAAACTGGCTCAGAGATGATCACAGGCTCAGGAGCCGTCACAGCGACAGGTTCAGAGATTACGACTGGCTCAGGAGCGACGACCGGCTCAGTGACGTAGACTGGCTCGGAAACAGGTGCTGGCTGAGCAACTTCCTCGATGACGTAAACAGGCTCTGGCTCAGCTTCAACGACTGGAGATGTGTAAATCTCAGGTGCAGGAGCGGGCTGAACATAAACGTCCGTAACCGGAGCAACATAGGCCTGCGGCTGAACTGCCTGTAGGGTGTACTCGTTCGGATCACTTGCCAGAACTTGACCCGAAACCAGCGCACTCACGCAGGTTAGCGCAGAAGCGCGCCGAAGAATCGTATTAAGAGTAGCCATATCGGGACCTTTCCCTCTCGAAAATCTTTACTACGAAAATGTATCTACACCCAATTGGATGAAAGCCCAACATTTTCCGCAGCGGTTAACCTTACCCAGACCCCCCTCTGAACACACCCGCGACGTGGTTTCAAGAGGGCAAGATGGAGTCTTTTCGTTTCTCTCCTCAAATGCCATCGTCGTTGCGAGCGGGTCACATCCGTGTCGCGGAAACGCTAAATCAGTTCCCTAGCATGCCACGCAACGATTTTTCGGCCATATACGCTGCTGAGATAGTGGAGGTTCCTTAATGAAACGATACTCTGGATGGGCCGTTTTTCGCGAAGGCTTACGGGGTCAAACGGGATGGAGCCGCGCATGGCGCGACCCAGAACCGAAGACTGATTACGATGTTGTGATCGTCGGTGGCGGCGGTCACGGACTGGCCACGGCCTATTACCTCGCCAAGAATCACGGCATTACCAATGTCGCGGTCGTGGAAAAGGGGTGGCTCGGCGGCGGAAACGTCGGACGAAACACAACGATCGTTCGATCCAACTATGTGCAGCCACACTCCACCGAGTTCTACGAGCATTCCGTAAAACTTTGGGAAAACCTGTCACATGACCTGAATTACAACGTGATGTTCTCCCAACGCGGACAACTCGGCTTGTTCCACACCCCGGCTGCACGCGATGATCAAGCGAAGCGCGCGAATACCATGATGATGAGCGGTATCGAAGCAGAGCTGCTCGACCGAGACGGCGTGAAAGAACTCGTCCCCCATCTCGACTACTCGGAAAATGCACGCTTCCCAATTCTCGGGGCAATTCTGCAAAGGAGAGCGGGAACCGCCCGTCACGATGCAGTGGCTTGGGGATTTGCGCGTGGCGCGGATGAGCGCGGGGTCGACATTTTGCAAAACTGCGAAGTCACGGGATTTTTGCGCGAAGATGACGTTGTTAAAGGCGTTGAAACCTCGCGCGGCGTTATCCGCGCCAAAAAAGTTGGCGTAGCAGTCGCAGGTTCGACGGGTCATGTGATGGCGATGGCCGGTATCGAACGCCTGCCGATTGAAACACACAAACTACAGGCGTTTGTCTCTGAACCACTCAAACCGCTACTCGATTATGTCGTCAGCTATGGCGCGCCCGGTTCGCATTTCTATATCAGCCAGTCCGACAAGGGCGGCATGGTGTTCGGTGGCGACCTCGATTTCTACAATTCCTACGCCCAGCGCGGGAACTTGCCGATTGTCCAAGATGTCGCCGAATGTGCGATGGCGATTATGCCTTGTCTTGGGCGGGTCAAGCTGTTGCGCCATTGGGCTGGTGTGATGGATATGTCGATGGACGGCACGCACATCATGTCGAAAACGCCCGTAGAAAACCTCTATCTTAACGCCGGTTGGTGCTACGGCGGTTTCAAGGCCACCCCTGCGAGCGGTTTTCACTTTGCCGATTTGATCGCTAACAACCGGCCTGATGATCTGACGGCACCGTTTTCGCTGGATCGATTCGCCAAGGGTTATGCGATTGATGAAAAAGGCATGGGGCCAACCCCCAAGCTGCACTGATGACGACGGCGGGTTTCAATACCTTGTTCACTCAACACGTCATGCCAGCCTACGCGAAGCAACTCGCATTGGCGGATGCAATGGACGGGGTTGGATCGTGGGAACTCGACCTGCCCTCGGGCAGCTTGTTCTTTGAGAACGGCCCATCGTATCGAGTCGGCCTGCTCGGCTCGTATGGTGAGGGCGCAGGAACGTGGCTGTGGGCTTGGGCCAACCGCAACACGCAGCTCCCCGAAGAAGTCACAAAAGCCGCCAACGCACTCAAAGAGTTCGGTCGCCAAAAGGCGATCCCCGAACTCCATGAAAGCGAAACACATGACGGCGAAGCATTTTGCCACCGGCTGTCGATGATCGCCGTCGGAGAGTCCAAAGCTTCAGCCTATTATCGTGCACCCTATGAAGGCGGCGCGGCTTACCTACTGATCAGCGATGATATTCCCGTCCAGCCGGAACACCACAAGCTTGCCCGCATCCAGCGGGTAATTGCCGAATCTATCAGCGAATTTCAAATACCTCACCGACAAGCCATCGAAGCCTATTTTGCCGCCGAGGGTCTCGTGGTCCAACAAACCGACCCATATGAGATTTTGGCAACCGCTGACGATGGCGACTTACGCATTCGCTTTGATGAGAAAGGGCGTCTCACCGAGATGAAAAGCCTCCTCAGAGCATCGACGAAGCCTTCAGGCGGGTTTTTTAACCGTCTGTTTCGGAAGGATTGAGCCTTGATTATTATCCCTTGCCCCTTCTGCGGCGACCGAGACCATAGCGAGTTCAGCTATGGCGGAGATGCCACCGTCACTTATCCAGCGCTGGATGCGTCTGCCGACGAATGGCACGACGCTGTATACCTACGCTCCAACCCGCGTGGACCTCACACAGAATTCTGGCACCATGTGGCCGGATGCCGATCTTGGTTGGTGGTCGAACGCGACACGCTCACGCACGAAGTCAAAAGCGTAAAATACGCCCATCCCGGTCACGGAGAGAGCGCATGACCAATTCGCCAATGCGCCTCAGCGACGGTGGCGTGATCAACCGGGCAGAGACGCTTAAATTCAGCTTTGACGGCAAAGAGTACGCTGGCCATCCCGGTGACAGTCTCGCTTCGGCATTACTCGCCAATGATGTTAAAATTGTCGGGCGCGGGTTTAAATATCACCGTCCTCGCGGCGTGATGAGCGCCGGACAAGAAGAAGGCGGCGCCATTCTCACGGTCGGAACCGGCGCGCGGCGTGAACCGAATGTCAAAGCGACGATGCAACCGTTGTTCAACGGCTTGGAAAGCTTCGGCCAAAATGCATGGCCCTCCGTCGCCCGGGATGTTGGCCGGATCAATGACTTTGGCAGTCGCTTTCTCGGTGCCGGGTTCTACTACAAGACCTTTTTCGGCCTGCGCGGCGGCACAAAAGACTGGATGCTGTTTGAAAAGCTGATCCGAAAAGCCGCCGGAATGGGGGTTGCATCCCGCGAACCAGATCCTGCTCATTACGAGACCGGCCACGCAAGCTGTGACATTTTAGTGGTCGGGTCTGGACCGGCGGGATTGGCCGCAGCCAAACAAGCTGCCGAAACTGGTCTCGATGTCATTCTCGCGGAACAGGATTTCGCGTTTGGCGGCGATTATCTCTCTCAGCCGGGCGGTGCCTCCACCGCAGACGAAACGGTTGAAAAGCTCGCTGCGCTTGGCGTGACAATGATGCTGCGAACACAGGTTTTCGGGCTGTATGACGGGTGCGTCGCCGGGCTGATCGAAAGCGTGACGGATCAAGAAACTGGGATGCAGGTGCGTCAGCGCACGTGGATCGTGCGGCCTCGCCAAATCATCATCGCGACCGGGGCGATTGAGCGGCCCATCGCGTTCGGCAACAACGACCGTCCCGGCATTATGAGTTCATCTGGACTTCGCACGTATTTGAACCGCTATGCCGTCAAGCCAGGACAAGAAGCCATCATCGCGACCACAAACGACTCTGGGTATGCAACCGCGGCAGATCTAAAAACAACCGGAGCACGGGTGACGTTGCTCGACGCCCGAACGCACGGGCCGGACACACCAGAAGGCGTAGAGGTGTTGCGGGGCCGCGTTCCGGTCAAAGGCGAGGGTTTCTCAGATCTTGAAGGCTTGCAGATTGGAAAACTGTCCGAATCTGGCGAGGTCCGCATCGAGAAAACTGTCGATTGCGACCTCGCAGCGATCTCCGGAGGGTGGTCGCCGGTCGTCAACCTGACCTCGCACCGTGGGGTTAAGCCGATCTGGAACGAAGAGTTAGATTGCTTCCTACCCGGCGCGACCAACGAACCCATCAAAGTTTGCGGATCTGCGGCGGGCCTTTGGGAAGAAGAGGATTGCACAATGTCTGGCGCTGCAGCAGGGGCGGAAGCGGCGCGCGACATAGGTGCCAACGCGCCGGTTCTGGAAAGGCCAGAGCGGCGCCGAACCAACACCCCGACAATGGCATTGTATGAAGTCACGCTGCCAAACAAGAAACTGAAATCCTTCGTCGACCCTCAGCATGATGTGACGACGGGCGATATTCGGCTGGCCCATCAAGAAGGGTTTGTCTCCGTCGAGCATATGAAGCGCTACACGACGCTCGGCATGGCCACCGATCAAGGCAAAGTCGGCAACGTGATCGGTATCGCGCTAATGGCGGCGGCAACGGGCGCTCCGGTGTCCAAGACCGGAACCACGACGTTCCGTCCGCCTTACTCTCCAATCTCCATCGGGGCCTTGGCGGGGCGAAGCGTCAAACAGCATTTCCGCCCCAATCGCCTGACGCCGCTGGATTCGTGGAATAAAAAACACGGCGCGGTGATGACTCAGGCTGGCCTGTGGTGGCGACCCTGGTACTACCCGGTTACGCCGAACGAGAGCGTCGATGACGCCTATGAGCGCGAAATGAAAGTGACGCGCGAATCTGTTGGCCTCTGCGATGTATCCTCGCTCGGTAAGATCATGGTGCAAGGACCGGACGCAGGCGAATTTCTTAATCGGCTCTACGTCAACGGTTTCGGCAAGCTTGCGGTCGGGAAGGCCCGCTATGGAATCATGCTGCGCGATGACGGCATCGTTTATGACGACGGCACGACATGGCGTTTGGCAGAGAATGAATTTCTGATGACAACCACGACGGCGAATGCCGCCGGGGTCATGACGAAACTGGAAGAATATCTGCAAACCCGCTGGCCGGAGTTAAAAGTCTCGGTCGCCTCGGTCTCAGATCAATGGGCGGGCATTGCGGTCGCAGGACCGAAATCGCGGGATGTGCTGGAGGCAGTGGTCTCGGAATGTGACCTGTCGAACGAGGCTTTCCCATTCATGGGCGTGCGCGAAGCGGTCATCGCAGGTAAAAAAATCTATATCGCGCGGATCAGTTTTTCCGGCGAGCGGGCCTACGAAGTCTATGTCCGTTCTGGCGATGCCGAACCGGTGGCTGATGCACTGTGGGGTGCGACTGAACCGCTTGGTGGATGCCTTTATGGAACCGAAGCGCTGGGCGCGATGCGGATCGAGAAGGGCCATGTTGCAGGGTCAGAACTCGATGGTCGCACGACGCTGGAAGATTTGGGCCTTGGCAAAATGGCTTCATCCAAGAAAGCCTATATCGGCAAAGCACTGGCCACCCGCGAAGGGCTGCAAGACCCTGATCGGCAAACGCTGGTTGGCGTTATCCCGACCGGGGAAGGCAAGCGCCTGCGTGCCGGAGCACTGCTAATGGCCGATACCGAGCAAAAGGGACATGGCGAGGGTCTCGTTACCGCTGTGACCTACTCGGTGGAACTCGGCCATTGGATTGGGCTAGGTCTGATCAAGGGCGGCGTCGAGCGGTGGGATGGCAAGACGGCAATCTCTGCTGACCCCGTGCGCGACGGCAATACCGAAGTGCGGATCGTTTCGCCGCATTTCCTCGATCCAAAAGGGGAGCGGATGCATGGTTGATATCGTAAACCGTGATAGTTTGAAGATCACCGAAACCCTTTGCGAAACCCTCTCGCAATTGACCCTATGGCCGGGCGCAACGCGCGCCGATCTACCTTCGGTACCCGGTAAGGTCGAAAACGGGATGGTCCGAAGCGGCCCGCTCACATGGGTCATCTTTGACGGCAAAGACGCGCCTTCGGTATCGGATGAGGAAGGCGCGCTCACCGACCTTGGCCATTCGCGGAAGTGCTTTCGGGTTGAGGGCGCTTTGGCACGCGATGTGATGAGGCGCCTCGCCCCGCTCGATTTTCGAGATCGGGCCTTCGAGGACGGGGCGTTCAAAGCAACGACGGCACATCACACAAGCGTCTGGATCGCCCGCGACGGAGACGCTTGGAACATCTGGGTCGGCTATACTTTTGCCGATGCGTTCCGGGAGGTGTTGGAAGAAACCGCTGCACAGTGGGAAAACGCTTAAAGGGTCAACTCGCACCCACCATTTTCCGAAGCTGTTCGAGGATTTGCTCGTGCAGCGCATCGCCGCCACGGTAATCGATCTCGTCGACCTCGTGCGCCTCAACCAGATTGAGCAGCGCTTGCGATTGATCATGGCTCACGACCGCCAGCGGATCTAAAAACGTCCGAATTCCGAAGACCACTGCTTGAGTGTCGGGCAAACGCACAAAGGTCTGGCGTTCAACGCGGATGTAAAGCTCATTCTCGCCCTCCTCCCGCCGCCATTCGCCGGACGGCTGGTGCAGCTCGGCATGATTATGAATTGTCCAGTTTGCGCGCCATAGCGGCAGATCGACTTTCACCCCATCAAAGACGCGATTGACCCGCTTGGCGACATCTTCCGTGTAATCTGGAACAGGCCGGTGAATGACGGTCAGCGGATGCCCAATTTTTTCAGCCAAGGACCACCGCGAGGGAAAACATAGGATTGCCGCAGTCAGGACATACTCGTCCTTCCCCTTCTCCAGAATACAAAAGTCTTCCTGAACATAGCGCCCAGCGGTCATCACGGCGGGTTCATCGCTGTGCCAGACCACAACTCCGTCTGGACGCTCAACACCGCGCTCTCCCATGCGAAAATCCGATCTCGACACGAGGTAACCGCGCAAGAGGCGCAGCAACTCGGCCTGTGCGGGTCGGCTTGCCTCCGTCTCCGCGAAGACAACGTCCCGCCGGTCGGCAATCAACCGATCCCGATAGGCCATTTGTTCGGCGTAATGCTCATCGGTCTCGATCCATGTCGAGGGATCAAGCTGGGCTAGACCCGGTTTTCGGATCTGGCGGGGATTTGTGTAAGGGGCGTAACGAACAGTCATTGCCTCAAGGTCAAGGTTTCCCTCTGACACGTCAAGGCACTACGCTACCGCCATGACAAAACCGATTTACATTCTGGGTTACGGCTCGCTGATATGGGATCTGGATGATCTCGCCCCCAAAGTCACCGGCGAGTGGCGCATGGGCATCGGTCCACAATTCCCTCTGGAATTCACCCGAATTTCGCCCAAACGAAAACAGGCATTGGCGCTGGTCATCGACGAGGCGGGCGATCCTTGCCCCAGCCACGCCATTCGCAGCATCCGCACAGCCGTTGCGGAGGCCGCCGACGATCTAGCCGCGCGAGAGCGCACGGTGCTGGACCACATCGGCTGGGTTGATCTGACGAATAACACGCATCAATCCAACTATGGCGGCGTTGCCGATCTGGTAAAATCTTGGTGTGAGCGCGAGGACGCCGCGGGAGCTGTCTGGACTGATTTGAACGGCAATTTTGATGACTTCACGATCGAGCGCGGCATTGCCTATCTGAAATCACTCACCGGAGAGAGCCTTGCGGCTGCGGAGGAATATATCAACTGCGCCCCAGTCGCGACGGACACCCCCTTGCGGCGCGCTCTGGCGCTGGACCCTTGGTGGCAAGACCTGACAAAGCAGAACAAGCGATGAGAACACCCCAAACAGTAAAAGCGCTGGAAACGCTGGGGCGGGTGCAACTTTCGACACATTTTCAGATGCGAGAGTTTCTCTATTCAGAAATTGCGCAAATGAACGGTTTGCGAAATGTACCAGACGACCCGAACCTCGCCATCGCAGCGGGCACCAAGCTATGCGAGGAGCTGCTGGAACCGATCACTGCCCGCTGGGGCCGGATTATCGTCAGGTCCGGGTATCGCGCGCCAGATGTGAACCGGCTGGGCAACGAGAACAATTGGTCCTGCGGAACCAACGAGCACACTGCCGCCTCTCACATTTGGGATACCCGCGACCGCAACGGCTATATGGGTGCGACCGCGAGCATTGTCGTTCCCGGCTTTTTGCAGCAAGTCTCCGAAGAAGGCGGTTGGCAGCGGCTCGCGTGGTGGATTCACGATCATCTGCCTTATGACAGCCTCTATTTCTTCCCTAAGATGTGGGCGTTCAATATCCGATGGCATGAGCAACCAACGCGGCGTATCGACAGCTACGTTTTGCCACGTGGCTGCTTAACCAAGCCGGGGATGCAGAACTGGCACGGGTCGCACGACTCGTGGTATCGAGATTTGAGCTAACAGTCAGGATTCGTTTTGTTCTTCGCCTCACTAACCCTCAACCTCTTTTGCCGTCGCGCGATCTGCGTGCTTCTGCTGGCCGCGTTTTTGGTGCCGACCCCGACACCAACGCATGCCGAAGAAATTCGGGCATTGTACGCCGCTCAAGGGCTGCTGTGTGTGGGCAATGAGGACAGGCAACGCCACCACGACGCGCATTGTGTTTTATGCCTGTTAGCTGAGGTAGATAGCGCCCCGAAGACCCGAGAAACCGAACGCCCGCTCACTTTCGAACTTGTCGTCCATTCGATCGCGCCCCGCCCATTGAGCGTTGCCTCAGTTGGATCGCACCGCGCTCGCGCCCCGCCGTTTCGGTTCGTCTGAAATCGTCTGACAACCTGACACGCGCTTCTGCGCCCTTAAATCTATGGATATTCATCATGACCCTGTTCAAAGCAGTTGCCATTGCCATCGCTCTCGCGTTCCCGGCGCTTTCGGCACATGCAAATGACTACAAGACTGGCGATCTGAGCATTGCCCATCCGCATAGCTTTGCAACTCCGCCCGGCGCGACCACCGCAGCGGGTTATCTGGCCATCACCAATAATGGGACATCACCAGACCGCCTCGTCGGGATCGAGTCCAACTTTCCCCGTGCGATGATCCACCGATCCGAAATGGAAGACGGCATTATGAAGATGCGTCATCAAAAGGACGGTGTTGTCATTCCAGCGGGCGAAACCGTCACTTTTGAACCCGGCGGCCTTCACCTCATGTTTTTGGGATTGGAGCAACAACTCAAAGTCGGCGAGAAAGCCGAAGTAAAGCTGGAATTCGAAAACTCCGGCAGTGTTGCGGTCACCTTCAATGTGGAAAAGCGAAACGTAACGTTGAAGGCTGTTGATCACAGCCACCACGGCGGCCACAGCAAGAAAAAAGAACCGGCTGAGATCAATTAGACGCGCTCTGCCGCTGAAACGAGTCTTGGTTCCGGGCTGCACGCGGCTCGGAACTCTTTAGACACCCTCTCAAGATTTATACTGAGCAAACGCTTTTTGGTTCTGTTGTGCGATATACTCCGCCGCTGTGATCGGTTCGTGCCGCACGTCTGCATCCGCCGTTCCTAACACCTTCGGATCAACCAACGCATCCGGCGAAGGATCATAAAACACCGGAATCGAATACCGCTTGTTTCCCGAACGATTGATGACGCGGTGAAGGTTGGAAACGAAGCGATCATTCGTCCAACGCTGTAACAAATCCCCGATATTGCAGACCAAAGTCCCCTCTATCGGCGGAGCTTCGATCCACTGACCAGCCCGCGTGCGAACCTGCAAACCACCATTATCGTCTTGCAACAAGAAGGTGAGCACGCCGAAATCTGTATGAGGCGCGACCCCGAAACGTTGCTCGGCCTCGTCACCCGGCGAGGACGGCGGATAATAGACGAGTTGACCGCGTGCCATCGGCGTCTTGTAAGCCGGATCGAAAACCGTCTCCGGCAAATCGAACCCAACCGCCACTGCCCGCAGCACTTCTCGTCCAATGCCGCACACTGCTCTGTAATATGGCATCAGCTCTTGTTGGAGCCGTGGAAACCCGGTTGGCCAGCGATTGGAGGGCGGGGCATCTGGTGTGCCCCAGAAAAACACTTCTTTGAGGTCGTGAGTCTCGGCACCCTTCATTTTGGCCATGCCGGTTGCCATCCAGCCTCGCTGATTTGTATCAACGGCAGCTGAGGCTTTCAGCGCTTCAGATTGATCGAAAAACGCGCGAGACACATCGAACGCCTGCGCCATTAATCCGGGCGAAATACCGTGGCCAGCAATGTAGAAAAAACCGACCCCGGTCGCCGCTTCATGAATTTCGGCGGCGATTTTATCCGGCGCATCACCAGACATCAGCGGCGCAATATCAATGATGGGGATCTCGGACGCTTCAGTCTGTTTCGCCTCGGCAAAATCCATTGATTGCTCCTCGGTTTGCATCAAAGCGTGGGCGAGATCCACCCGGACCGATTTAAACCGCGAAGCGTTTTACATGTCGAGAAACGTTTAGGCCGAAAGCCCCGCACCGGGGTTATCAACGCGAAATTGATCGAGCAACGTCGCCTTATCCATCACGAAATCGCTGTCGATCCAAAGTTGCTCAAGACGCTTCAGCGTTTCACCCAATTCAGGGCCGGGCATCAAGCCATACGACATCAGGTCTTGCGACGTCACAGGCATCTTTTGCTCCGCGCCTTCGTCAATCGCGTTCATAAGTTTGACATCCGGCAAGACGCCTTGTTCTGCACATTGGATGAACAAGGTATCTTTTCCAGCGACATCACCACGGTCATAGCCCAAACGACGCGCATCCTCCGTCGTCCTGATCAGCATCGACGGAGCACGCCGCGCACGAAGCGCCGCCATATTTTCGTTCGACAATCGCAAAGCTCTTCCCGAATCGCGCGGGTCGCTGCCACGCGTCAGCAGAGCAAGCCTACGGATCGGTTCAGGAGAAAACCCGAAACGACGTTCTGCCGCCTCCAATGCAGCCACAGGCGGCGCACTGCGTCCCGTTGGTAAAACTTTGGCCATCACGCCCGTCTGTTCCATCATATCCAGCGCAACGGCGGGGCTTGGAGCCTCCAGCATCTTTAACATTTCAGCGCCGATACGCTCTTTCGCCAACAACTCCAACCCGCCGGTTAATCCGGCGCAGGCGACAAGTGCGTCAGGCTCCATTGCACCCTCGCCATATTGGGCGTGGAAGCGGAACAGCCTCAAAATTCTCAGATAGTCTTCCTGGATACGATCACTCGCAGACCCGATAAAGCGCACACGCCGAGCATGGATGTCTGAAAGCCCGGAGTTCAGCAGATCATGAACGGTGCCGTCCGAGTCGGCATAAAGAGCATTCATCGTAAAATCGCGCCGCCGCGCGTCGAGCGTCCAATCTTTCGTGTAAACGACCTTCGCCCGCCGCCCATCGGTATGCGTATCTTCACGCAACGAGGTGATCTCAAAATTCCGGCGGCCTTTGACTGCGGTCAGCGTGCCGTGAGAAAAGCCCGTTGGAATAACTTTGATCTCAGCGTCCGTGAGAACGCGGATGATCGTGTTTGGATCAACATCAATCGCGATATCGATGTCGTTGACTTTCCGCTCAAGCAGCGCATCGCGCACGCAACCACCAACGAAACGAGCAGTACCATTACTGGCCTTCAAAGCCTTCATGATAGCGACCGTTTCCGGTGCAAACATCCACTCGCCGGCTATTTTCTCAGCCATCGACCGCTTTCCTAGTCAATCTTCAACTAAACTCCGTTCAGGAGTCGCTTCAGGCGGATTAAACCCACCATCAATTAACTTTCCGTTTTCGATGCGTGCAGGGCTATATGTCCCATCCCGAGATCCGCTGCCAGTTGCAACAAGCCAAATGACAAGGGCTGTTGACAGAAAAAGCCCGGCAAAACCGAGATTTAAGACGGAGGCTTGCTCCCAATCTTTCGGATTTCGAACGCCCGTCCCGTCCGGACCCCTACGTGCTAAATCGTATAGAAAATAAATCACGAAAGGCACGGCAATCACCGCGAGCACCGCCAACAATATCCGAATCATTCTCTAACCTCCGAATGATATCCGTTAAAGCGCGGCAACGCGGGTCGCCAGATCATGCAGCATCCCCGCCGTCGCGCCCCAGATCCTATAATCACGCACCATGATGACATAGAAGTCACGACGGTTGCCATCAACCGCATAGCTCTCGCGGCGATAATTGGCGCGGTCCATGACGAAATTTAACGGAACTTCGAAAACTTCGGCGACCTCAGTCGGGTCAGCTCTGGCACTAAACGCAGGGTCGACAAATCCGACAAACGGTGTGACGAGGAACCCCGTACCCGTTTCGTAGGGGTCAAGCTCTCCGGAAATATCGACCTGCAGCGCGCGCAGTCCGATTTCCTCTTCCGCCTCCCGTAATGCCGCTTCCAACGGAGATTTGTCCGATGGCTCGATCTTTCCGCCGGGAAAACTGATCTGGCCCGGATGCGAACGCAGGTTTTCAGAGCGCTGCGTCAGGATGACAGAAAGCCCTTGAGGACGCTCGATGATGGGACACAGAGTTGCCGCACGCCGCAACGCCGGATCCATGTCGATCCCCTCGCCCCCGCCTTGCGCTGAATCTGCACGTTGCAATGCACGGTCAATATCTTGTTTTAAAAAGAGATTTTTGGATGACATCTAAATGGCGGAACCAATCAAAAAACTCGTCCCTCCAGAGCGCACAACGATATTCCCATCCTCGACCTCCCCCATTTCTACGAGGCGGTAGAAAGACTTACGGTCAATCAACGCTTCCAGACCCTGCCGAATATGAATATAGGGCGAAGGTTCTCCGGTTTGATCATCTTCTTCGATACGGATGGGGTTCTCGGTGCTCGCAACGACGCGGTCGCCGACATTCGTCTCGAAATGGATTCCATCAACTTCCGCTTCGCAATCGACAGCCACAAACGGCGCGTCGTCTACCGTCAATCCCACTTTTTCCACAGGAGTCACCAGATAATAGCGCCCTTCCTCCAGTTTGAGGATCGAGGCGAACAGCCGAACGAGTTCAGGGCGCTTTATCGGGGTTCCTTCGTAAAACCATGTTCCGTCCCGCTTAATCTGCATATCCAGATCACCAGAAAAGGGCGGATTCCAGAGATGAACTGGCGGCAACCCCTTTGGCGCTGCGCGTTTTACCCGCTCGTACAAACCCTTTGCATTGGGCGGAGAAGTGCCGGGATTCTCACTTTTCGACATAGACTTGCCTCAATGAACGTGTGTTCGGGAGATTGTCGCATAAGGCCAGAGCAATTTCGACCGCCTCTCCGAAAGATTCCGCTCCTCCTGCTGCGTAAAAAGGAAGAAGATTTGTTGGGAATTGCCACATTTCTGTCAGGACGATTGAAATGCGATATTCGCGCGACATTGTAAGGTGTATAAGCGCCAAGAGATGAAGACCGAACCGGGTATCACGAAACCCGGCATGAAGGAGCAGCCCGTTGGATACTGTGATCGCTGAAACCCCCGCGAGCGCGCAAGCTGGCGATCCCGTCGCAGAGGCAGAAAGCGCGGCGGAAACGCTCAAGCGCACCAAGCTGGAGATCGCCAAAAAGATCGTTGGTCAGGACGAAGTCGTCGATTTGACGCTGGCGGCGATACTTTCGGGCGGTCACGCGCTTTTGGTTGGCGTGCCGGGATTGGCAAAGACACTGCTGGTCGAAACACTCGGTACCGTTTTGGGCCTCAACAGCAACCGCATACAATTCACACCAGATTTAATGCCTGCTGATATTCTCGGTTCGGAAGTTCTAGAAACTTCTGCCGATGGCGGACGGGCGTTCAAGTTCATTGATGGTCCAGTTTTCTGTCAGCTATTGATGGCCGACGAAATCAACCGTGCCAGCCCGCGCACCCAATCCGCGTTGTTACAAGCAATGCAGGAAAAGCAAGTCACCGTCGCCGGACAGCACCGCGATTTGCCTGCTCCTTTCCATGTGCTCGCCACACAAAACCCGATTGAGCAAGAGGGCGCATATCCACTGCCGGAAGCGCAGCTTGACCGTTTCCTCCTTGAAGTCGTCGTCGATTACCCGACCTTGGATGAGGAGAGGCAGATTCTTGTCGCGACGACAGGGGCAGCACAATCGACCGCTGAACCTGTCTTGACGCCGGAAACTCTTTTAGCGCTGCAATCTCTGGTACGCCGCGCGCCGGTTGGCGACAAAGTAACCGAAGCCATCCTCGCTCTTGTACGGTCCTGCCGCCCCGAAGACGAAAGCGCGTCGGCATTAGTGAAAGAATCCGTCGCTTGGGGCCCTGGTCCTCGTGCCGCACAAGCGCTGATGCTGGCCTGTCGCGCACGCGCGCTGATTAATGGCCGTCTGGCACCGTCAATGGAAGACGTTATCGCATTGTCTCGGCCTGCCTTACGTCATCGGATGGCACTTGGATTTGCAGCAAAGGCAGAGGGTGTCACACTCGAAACCGTTGTGGATGCTGCGGTGAAGAGGGCTTGTGGGTGAACCAAACCGCTCGCCTTATTGCTGAAGCCTCCCGAGCTGCATCTTCGCTGCCGCCGCTGCTCGCTGAAGCGGAACGCGCTGCTGCATCCGTTTTTGGCGTTCATGGTCGCCGGCGAGCCGGAACAGGCGAGACGTTCTGGCAATACCGCCAAGCACAACCCGGCGACGCGATGCAATCAATTGACTGGCGACGGTCAGGGCGTTCGGATGAGGTATTCGTCCGCGAAACGGAATGGGAAACCGCACAAACGGTTTGGCTATGGGCGGATGACGCCTCGTCGATGCGTTTTCAGTCAAAGAATGCTCCGACCCAAAAATCGGACCGTGCAACGCTCTTGGCGCTTTCCCTTGCCATTTTGTTGGAACGGGGCGGCGAGCGCTTCGCTTTTTTGGGCCGAAAAGATCGGTCGATCCGAGCAGGACGCGCAGGGGTCAATCGTGCCGCTCTATTACTAAGTCGAAAGCGCGACCCTGAGGGAGATTATGGGTTTCCTCCCAACGAAGTTCTCTACACCGGGGGAAGCCGCGCCGTCTTCATGTCAGATTTCTTCGGCGATCTAGAAAAACTAAAAGTTGCAATGTCCGAGGCGGCTTCGCGGCGCGTCAAGGGTATTTTGCTACAAGTCATTGACCCTGCCGAAGAGGCATTCCCGTATAAAGGGCGCATTCTGTTCGAGAGTATTTCCGGAAGTCTGAAATACGACGCGGATCGGGCGGAATCGCTGCATGATGCGTATCGCGGGAAACTGGCCGAACGTCGGGAAGCTCTCAAGCTGCTCGCCCGGAAGGCAGGTTGGCGCTTTGCAGTTCATCGCACCGATCAACCGGTCTCTCCAGCGCTCATGATGCTACACCAGACATTAGAGAACGCGAGGACTGGCCGATGATGCAACTCGGCCCGCTTGGTTTCGCGTCACCTTGGCTACTACTGGGGTTGCTGGCACTACCTCTTCTTTGGTGGTTATTGCGCGCGACACCACCCACCCCATTGCGAGAACGTTTCCCCGGCGTGGCTATCCTGCTCGGTCTAGAACCGCCGGAGAAAACACCTGATCGTACCCCTTGGTGGTTGCTGCTTCTTCGTATCCTGATCGTTGGATTAGCAATTTTTGCATTCGCTCAACCTTTGTTGAATCCGACAAAACGCCTTGCGGGGGAAGGCTCCGTTCGACTGATCCTAGATGGTGGATGGGCCAGCGCGGCAGATTGGGATGACCGCATCACTGCGGCAACAGAAATTATCGACCAAGCCGCACGGGCTGATCGCACCATTCGTCTCGAAATTTTAGCTGAACTATCCGACAGCGAGCGCACAGATGAAGTCCTTTCCGCCGCCGAAGCCAGCGCACGGATCGAGGCATTACAGCCGCGCCCTTGGGCACCGGATCGTGCCGCTCTGATGACACGCCTGAACGAAGAGGACACCGCCGAAACGATCTGGATTCACGACGGATTGGATCATGACGGCTCAGCGGCAGAGATGGCGGAAACGTTGATTGAGCAAAACAGCCTTCGAACATTGGCGCCAGAGCGTCTTGTCCAAGCCGTCCAGCCTGCGCCCCCTGAAGGCAGCACGATGGCGGCGATTGTCCATCGCGCTGTTGCAGATATTGCGCGCGAAACAACAGTGATCGGATACGCCGCTGAGGCGGATGGCGCGCGCCGGCCCTTAATTGCCGAACTCGCGACATTCGGCGAAGAAGACCTGACCGCCACTGCGACGTTCGATCCACCTTTAGAACTGCGGAATCGCATCGCAATGTTTGGTTTGGACGCTTCTCAAACTGCGGGCGGTATCGCCTTGATTGATGATCGTTGGAGCCGCCGACGTGTCGGACTTGCCTCAGGCGAGCGCACAGACGGCGGACAGCGCCTTTTGTCGGGTGTTCACTATGTTCGAGAAGCCTTGGCTGATATTGCCGAAACGCGCGAAGGTTCAACAACCGATTTGCTGGATCAGGATGTCGATGTGTTGGTTGTCGTCGATGTCGGTGCATTTCCCGCTGAAGAATCGGCGGCTCTGCTGTCCTGGGTGGAAGCGGGCGGCCTGTTGATCCGCTTTGCTGGCCCCACACTCGCAGCTACTGCTGAGGAGGCGCGAGCCGGATTTGGCCGCCTTGAAGACCCGCTTTTACCTGTGCGTCTGCGGCCCGGTGGTCGTGACCTTGGCGGCGCGATGAGCTGGGGCGCACCGCAACGCTTCGCACCCTTTAAGGCCGATAGCCCGTTCCACGGCCTTGTCCCGCCAGATGACGCGGCCATTGCCAAGCAAGTGCTGGCAGAACCGGATATCGACCTGCCAACGCGCACATGGGCAAGCCTTGCCGATGGTGCGCCGCTTGTCACCGCAGATACACGCGGCGAGGGGCGCGTTGTCCTGATTCACACCAGCGCCGATCCCCGATGGTCTACGCTGCCGATTTCAGGTCTCTTCGTTGAGTTGCTGGATCGAATTATCGAGTTCGGATCTGGCAACGGCGTCAGCGAAGCTGGTCAAAGTTCAGGATTTTGGCGTCCGGTATCTCTTATCGCCGCAGATGGAACACTGCGCCCCGCACAGGGCGACGCACAAAATATCGATGGTGATCTCCTCGGCAAAGGTGCAACGGCCAATGCCCCGCCGGGCCTTTACGAAGCAGTTGGGGGCAATGATGCGGGAGCGCGGCGCGCCCATAATACACTCGCACTCGATGCCGTGTTGACACCAATGCCGGAATTTCCTGCCGGAGTCGAAACGGGCTTACTCGGCGCGAGGACGGAGACCGAATTGAAACCGTGGTTTTTAGCGGCAGCTCTCGTGTTGTTGTTACTCGATGCAATTGCGGCACTTGCCCTCTCCGGCAAGCTGCGCGGCGCGGTTGCGGCACTCGTACTGCTTGGCCTACCGCTCCCCAACACAGCCGAAGCATCCGAAGATAAGGCCATGCAAGCCGCCCTTGGCGGAGCCTTCGGATATATCGTGACCGGCGACGCCAAGACCGACAAGATCGTCCAGCAAGGGCTGTTCGGCCTCGTCTATACGCTCAATGCCCGCACATCGGTTGAACCGCCTGTTCCTGTCGCCATTGACTTGGAAAACGACGAACTCGCCGTTTACCCCTTTGTCTATTGGGCCATCACTGAATCCCAAAAGCGCCCCAGCGACGAGGCCATTGCCAAGTTGAACGAGTATATGCGTAAGGGTGGAATGCTGATGCTAGACACCCGCGACCAAAACCTCGCACTGGCAAGCGGGCAAACACCCGGCACACGCGCATTGAAAAAATTAACAGCGGGGCTCGACCTTCCCGCACTCGCCCCAGTACCAGAAGGCCATGTCTTGCGGCGCAGTTTTTACCTGCTAGACGACTTCCCCGGTCGTTGGAGAGGCGGCGGCGTTTGGGTTGAGGCCGTTCCCCCCGAAGACGTCAATGAAGCCGCTAGCTCTGGCGGTTTCAAGAATGACGGTGTCTCGCCAGTGATCGTTGGCGGGCACGACTGGGTTGGCGCTTGGGCAATGAATGACTCGGGCCGCCCTGTATTGCCAATGGGTACTGGTGGTAACCGTCAAAGAGAGATGGCACTGCGTTTCGGGGTCAACCTCATCATGTACACCTATACCGGATCATACAAATCTGATCAGGTTCATATTCCCGCGCTGTTAGAGCGGTTGGGACAGTAAAGGCCCCCTATGGAATCGAGTGCCACAGGCCTGATCTTTAACCCTGTCGTTCCCTATTGGGTTCTGGCAATTTTTGCCTTGGCCATCTTTGCCTTTTTCCTGTTCGGATTGTTGCGAGGCGCGCGGGGCGCATGGCTGCGCTTATTGGCAGGTCTGGTGTTACTGGCCGCCTTTGCTGACCCAAAACTTAATCAAGAACTGCGTGACCCGCTCTCTGATGTCGCCTTGCTTCTCGTAGACGAAAGCGCAAGCCAGACGATTGATGGACGCGCAGAACTGACCTCAGAAGCCGCCGCAGCGATCCAAGGCGCCGCGGAAAAATTGTCTGACCAAGATGCGCCACTCGAGTTACGAATTGCCACCGTCAGAAGCAAAACCGGCGAAGCCTTCGATGATCCTGGCTCGCGCCTCTTTACTGAAATCGAAACCGCCCTTGCAGACGTTGGCGAAGACCGCATCGCCGGGGCCGTCTTGATCACTGATGGTCGCGCACATGATGCGCCGGATTGGTCAACGTTGGACGAAGACGCCATCGCCGCACGCTTTCCCGCGCCTTTGCACATTCTCTCGACAGGCCGGGACGACAGCTACGACCGACGCCTTGTCCTCGAATCCGCTCCAGCTTTTGGTATCGTCGGGGAAGACGTCTCGATCCGCCTGCGTATTGAAGACATTGGCCAAACACCGTCCGCCGCACCTCCACCTCAAGTCACGCTGCGAATTGATGGTAAGGATGTCCGCCGTGATGTCCTGACTGTCGATACCTCGACCACCATTTCAACCACGCTGAACAAAGGCGGTGCCAGTGTTTTTGAAATCGTGGTGTCGGAGTTGGATGGTGAGATTACACAGCGCAACAACCGCGCACTCTTTACGGTACGCGGTGCGCGAGACCGGCTGCGCGTGTTGTTGGTGTCTGGCGAACCCCATGCCGGAGAACGCTCTTGGCGCAACTTGCTGAAAGCCGATCCATCAGTTGATCTGGTCCATTTTACGATCTTACGCCCCCCATCGAAGATGTCGGGAACGCCAATCCGCGAGCTATCACTAATCCCTTTCCCGACGCGCGAATTGTTCATGCAAAAGATTGATGACTTCGATTTGGTTATCTTCGATCGCTATACTCGGCGCGGTGTACTCGCACCGGCCTATCTCGCCAATGTCGCTGAGTATGTTCGTCAGGGCGGCGCAACCTTGATTGCCGCCGGTCCAAATTTTGGCGGCCCGAATAGCTTATACCGCAGCCCTTTAGCTGAAATTATGCCCGCAGCTCCAACGGGGGGGTCGCTTGAAAAGTTCTACACGCCGTTGCTGACCGATCCCGGCACGAAGCATCCGGTGACAGCCGACCTACCTCAAGCCGCCGAAGAACCGAGTTGGGGCCGGTGGGCGCGGTTGATCGACATCGACCCGCGCAGAGGCGACGTGTTGATGGCCGGCGAAAGCGAAGAACCCCTTTTGGTTCTAGATCGCGTGGGTGAAGGCCGCGTTGCAATGTTGGCTTCAGATACCGCATGGCTCTGGTCGCGCGGTTTCGAGGGGGGTGGTCCTCTCGCCGAAATGCTGCGCCGTGTCGCGCATTGGCTGATGAAAGAACCTCAACTAGAGGAAAACGCACTTACCGCAGACGTCGCTGGCTCCCGGATCGACATTATCCGCCGCAGCCTCGGCGACGCTCCAAAAAGCGCGGACATCACAACCCCTTCCGGCGACCGTGCGGCGGCGCAATTCCGAAATGTTGGGCCCGGCAAGTGGCGAGCAACCTTTGACGCACAGGAAGCGGGCCTCTTTTCCATTACCGATGGCGAGCTGGAAACTTCGGCAGCGGTCGGCCCTCCCTCGCCAAAAGAGTTTGAAAATCCACTCGCAACCTTCGACATCATGCGCCCTGTGACTGCTGTGACGGGCGGTGCCGAAGTGATGCTGCGTGTTAATGGAATCCCAGAGGTTCGGCGGGTATCAGGCGCACGGAAAACCTCTGGCACAGGCTGGATTGGTCTGCGCGAACGCGGCGCTTATGTTGTTCGAGACGCAACCCTCACACCGCTCGCTCCGGGATGGCTTGCGTTATTGATCGCGGCAGCTTTGCTTCTTGGCGCTTGGCGGATCGAAGGGCGTTAACCTCCATTCGGGAAATAACGTTCCATAAAGTCGGCAATCGAGTCGGCTGCTCCTCGACGCCATAAGTCGTGATGCCGTCCGCCTTCGAACCAGCGATACCATTTGGGATCACTCGCCGCATTGAACAGCCGCTCGGCATGTGGCAACGGAATCACATAATCATCCGTTCCGTGCATCACCAACAACGGCGCATCAATTCCAGCAATCCGATCAATCGACCGGAACCGATCATGGACAGCGCCAAGCGCCTTTATTGGATAAAACGGAAACTTTTCTTGCGCCAAGTCTTCCACCGCCGCAAACGGCGTCTCAAGGATCACGCCGCCTACGACGCGCTCGGTGGCCAATGTCACCGCAATGCCCGACCCAAGGCTCTCACCGTAAAGAACAACGTCTTCCCGCTCGACAGGCCTGCCCAGCAACTCCGGCAAGGCATCATAGACCGCTCTTGCATCTCGCGCGTGTCTTTTCTCACTTGGAGAGCCGCCTGTGCCCGATCCACCGCGCAGCCCGACACCAACGACGCCCCAACCCTGATCAATCATCCAGCGAAACCGCCCCGCTCGATGTCCAAGCACACCTGCATTGCCATGAAAATAAACAAGGACGGGCCGTGTGGGCCCGGCGTCGTAACTCCAAACGACAACATCGGCACCGTCGCTCGGCACGATCTTCTCGGCCATCTCGGCAACGCCATGTTCCGCAGGGTTTAACCGCTCGCTGCCATTGTGATAGATAAAATTGCGCTGTCCCGCGAATAATAGCACAAAACCGATCAGGTAAATCGCAAATAAGCGACCAGCAAAGAAGGCATATCCGATCCATCCCTTTCGGCGGGGAGGCAAACCGATCAATTTGGTCAATAGACTGGTTTTGACGCGCATGTCTTCCTCCTATTTCCCAAAGATTAAATGGACCGTTGTTAAGGAACTGCTACACCCCTTGCCGACAGCGCCAAGCCGCTGCAATGTGATGGCATGAATGAATATGGATACTTTGACCTTCAGAACCAAATCGCTTTGATCACTGGAGCCTCTTCGGGCCTCGGAAAGCATTTCGCTGAAACGCTTGCGGCGGCGGGATGCGTCGTCGGACTGGCCGCGCGACGCGGCGACAAATTGAGGGTCGTGGCGGAAAAAATCGAAGCAGATGGCGGAACGGCAATCGTATTGGAAATGGATGTCACCGACGCCGCTTCGGTCGAAGCCGGGTTAGATCGATTGTCAGAGATTGCTGGTGCGCCGACGATCCTCGTCAACAATGCGGGGACCGCTGCCCCCGCATCATTTCTCGACGCGACTCTCGAAGAAACGGAACACGTTTTCGCGCTCAACCAAACCGCTCCCTGGCAAGTCACTCAGTCGCTCTGCCGCCGCCTCGTAGAGAAAAAAGTCGGCGGCACAGTTATCAATATCGCCTCGATCACCGGCCTCAGAACCCTTGGCGGTGCCGCCAGCTATGTCGTCAGCAAAGCGGCATTGGTGCAGATGACCAAAGTTTTGGCGCTGGAACTGGCGCGGCACGACATTCGGGTCAACGCCATCGCGCCGGGATATTTCGCAACCGATTTGAATCGAAGTTTTTTGGAAAGCGAGGCAGGGCAAAAGATTATCCGACGTGTCCCGATGCGGCGATCTGGAAATCTTGAAGACCTCGACGGGGCTTTGCTATTGCTCGCCTCAGAACGCAGCCGGTTTATGACAGGCAGTATCATTCCCGTTGATGGCGGGCATCTGGTCTCGGGGCTGTAAGATGGATTTTACGATTTCGCCGCAAACAGAAGCTCTCTGCGTCAAAGTCCGTGACTTCATTGAGAAAGATGTGCTGCCGGTTGAGGCAGATAAGACTCAATGGGACGCCTACGAAAACATTGCCGAAGGTCCGCTGAACCGGCTGCGCGAACGCGCAAAAGAATTGGGAATCTGGGCACCGCAAGCGCCAAGAGATCGGGGTGGACTCGACCTTTCAACTGTCGAATGCGCCGTTTTCTATGAAGAAGCCAACCGCTCGATATTTGGCCCGGTCTGCCTCAACTGCGCCGCGCCCGACGATGGAAACATCTCGGTACTCGCGAAGATAGGTACGCCGGAGCAACAAGATCGCTGGTTGCAACCGATAGTCGACGGCAAGGTCCGCAGCGCTTTTGCCATGACCGAGCCTGCCCCCGGCGGAGGCTCAGATCCGTCGATGATCCAAACCACGGCGACACGCAGCGGCGAGACATATACTGTCACTGGCCGCAAGTGGTTCATCACTGGTGCAGGTGAAGCGCAGCATTTCATTCTGCTTGCCCGCACGTCAGATGACGCGCGCTCTGGCCTGACCGCCTTTTTGTTCGACGCGGATCAACCCGGTTGGCGGATCGAACGGCGTATCGGAATCATGGGGCCAGAAGAGCACGGCGGCCATTGTGAAATCAGCTTTGACGGGCTTGAAATTCACGCCGAAAATATCCTGCTCGGTGAAGGGCGCGGCATGAAGGTCACGCAAACGCGCCTCGGCCCTGCACGCTTGACGCATTGTATGCGTTGGCTTGGCCTCGCCAAGCGCTGTGTCGAAATTGCGCGTGAGTATGCGGAAAATCGCGAAGGATTCGGCGTGCGGTTGGCAGACCGCGAGAGCGTCCAACTCATGCTCGGCGGTCTGGCGGCTGAGATCGAAACGGGGCGTTTGCTCACAATGAAAGCTGCGTGGGAGATTGATCGAGGCAGCTTTGCGCGCAAAGAAGTGTCGATGGCCAAGATCCACGTCGCCAACCTGTTGCATAAGGCGGCGGATACGGCGATCCAGATCAATGGCGCACGCGGATATTCGAAAGATACAGTCCTCGAATGGATTTACCGCTACGCCCGTCAAGCGCGGTTAGTGGATGGCGCGGATGAAGTTCATAAAATGGTCCTCAACCGCGAGCTTGCAGGCGAAGGGCGCGACTTTTGGCGCTGGGATGTCGATGCAGAATGATTTCGACATCGCCGCCCTTGAATCCTATCTCGCGACTGAATTTGGCGGCGCGCCCTTGTCATTACAGCGAATTAGCGGCGGGCAATCTAACCCGACTTATTTCCTCACCCACGGCGCACGGCGCATGGTGCTTCGCAAACAGCCGAACGGCCCAATTTTGCGCGGCGCACATGCCGTTGATCGTGAGTATCGTGTTCTGGAGGCACTCGCGGACTCCCCGGTTCCCGTACCGAAAATGATCCTCTTTAGCGACGATACTTCGCTAATCGGAACACCGTTTTACCTGATGGAGCGGGTCGAGGGTCGGGTCTTTTCGGATTGCGCCCTGCCCGATTGCCAACCCGAAGAACGCCGCGCGCTTTATCTTTCAATGGCCGAGACACTGGCCCAACTCCATGCTGTTCGTCCCGATGACATCGGCCTTCAAGATTACGGCCGTCCCGGCAATTATTTCGCGCGGCAAATTGCGCGCTGGACACAGCAATGGCACGATTCCGATTCAAATCCGATCCCTGATCTCGATACGCTCAGCGCATGGTTGACCGAGAATATACCCCCCGAAGACGGTCATGTGTCCATCGCGCATGGTGACTTTCGGCTCGGAAATATGCTGTTTCATCCGACCGAACCGCGCGTCGTGGCAGTGCTGGATTGGGAGTTATCAACCCTCGGTCATCCCCTGGCGGATCTGGGATTTTGCGTCATGCCGTGGCGTACTTCACCGGACGAGTACGGTGGAATCTTGGGGAGCAACATTGACGGTATTCCCGCGGAAGAAACATTCATCGCCGCGTATCAGAAACACGCCGAGACAGCTCCGCCGCTGCAACCGTTCCACGTCGCCTTTGCCCTGTTCCGCTTCGCGGTCATCTTTGTCGGCATTGCCGACCGCGCTCGGATGGGCAGCGCAGCCTCCACCGAAGCTGCCGCTCTTGGCCCCCTCGCTGCACGATTTGCAGCGCGAGGACTGAACGTCATCAAGCGCTAAGCATCTGCGCCAACGGCTGCGAGCATCGCTTTGCAAACGTCGACATCTTGCTCGCCGCTACCCGAACCAACACCAATGGCCCCAGCGAGCTGACCGTCGATTTTCACTGGCATTCCACCGGGCAAGTTAGTCACCGCATTCCCCGTTGCCGCCGACAGCTTTGCCGCGAAGTCCTCCGGCATTCCGCCCGTCGGTGCCCCTGTGGAGGCCGACGTCCGTGCCTTCGCCCGTGCCGAACGCAAGCTGAGATACTTCGAACCAGTCATCCGCAAGCTGCCCATGACTTCACCCGAAGCATCCACGACGACAAGGCATTGTGGCTGTCCGATTTCAGTCGCCTTCGCCGCACCGTTTTGCAACATTTCGAGGACAGCCCCATCAGTCAAAATTGGGCGGGTATCAAACATTGGTGTATCGCTCATGGAAGTATCCTTTAGGTCTAGAAATTTAGCGCAGATCCTAGTCAGTTGACAAGCCGCACGCAACTCGTCACGTCACCCTTTGGCTTTACTTTGGGGCGCAATACGTGAGGTTGACTGGCGTCATAAAGGGCACTGTCACGGAAATCGACCTCTTGCAAAGCGGGACCAATGAGAATGAGCGCGGTGCGGGTGATCTTTTCGGCGCGCACTTTCTCACGAATATTCGACAAGGTGCCTTCGATAAACAACTCATCCGGCCAGCCCACACGGTAAGCAACAATGACCGGACAGTCTTCACCGTAATAGGGGCCAAGCGTCCGCTCGATCTCGCGCAAGTTCCGAATGGAAAGATGGATCGCCAATGTCGCGCCAGTCTTGCCCAACGTGTCAAGATCTTCACCGGGAGGCATCGCGCTTGCCTTGCCTGCTGTGCGCGTCAGGATCACCGTTTGCGCCACTTCGGGGATGGTCAACTCCCGTCCGAGCGCTGCCGCCGCCGCCGCATAAGCCGACACACCCGGCGTCACATCATAGGGAATACCGAGCGCTTTCAAGCGCCGGATTTGCTCCGCAATTGCGCCATAGAGCGACGGGTCACCGGAATGCACCCGCGCAACATTCTCGCCGCGTTTATGCGCCGCTTCCATCTCCGCAGTAATCTCATCCAAAGCCATCGGCGCGGTATCAAGAATACGCGCATCCTTCGGCGCAGATTCCACAATTGCCTCCGGCACAAGACTGCCCGCGTAAAGACAAACAGGACAAGATTGGATCAACCGCAACGCTTTGACGGTGATAAGATCAGGATCGCCGGGACCGGCGCCAATAAAATGAACGGTCATTCAGCAGCTTTCATTTTCTTCGCATATCCGCGTGGTGTGTACATACGCCCGCCGGTCACACGGGATTGACTGGACCCGATTAGAACCACGGTCAGCATATCGACTTCATCAACTTCGAGTTTCGCAAGGTCGCGGTAGATCAGTTTTTCCTCTGGACGCCCTAGATTACTCGCGAGCAATACCGGCGTCTCAGCGGGGCGGTGGGCAAGCAGAATCTCCCGCGCTTCGGCCAACAACGTGCGACGTTTTTTGGAAACAGGATTGTAAAATGCGATCACAAAATCACCTTCCGCAGCGGCTTTGATCCGGCGTAAAATTTCATCGCGCGGGGTCAATAGATCACTCAGCGATATCGCACAGAAATCATGGCCAAGCGGCGCGCCCGCTTTTGCCGCCGCTCCTTGCAGAGCCGAAACGCCGGGAGCAGAAACCACTTCAACCCGCCGCGCCGCATCCGAAATATCGCCCCGGTCCAGCAACTCGAAGACCAACGCGCCCATCGCATAAATGCCCGCATCACCGGAGCAAATAATCGCCACGTCGCGCCCCTCGCCCGCACGCTCTAACGCAAAACGGCAACGCGCTTCTTCTCCGCCAAGCGGAAAATCATGACGCGGCTTGCCGTGGGCGAGCGGGCCGAGCAGGTCGATATAAAGACCATACCCGATCAATTCTTCTGCTTCGGCCACAAGACGCGAGGCTTGCGGCGTGCGCCACTCTGCTTTACCAGGACCAATCCCGATCAGCGAAACTCGCCCCCGTTTCCGGCCTTTCAACTCAATGATAGTTTCAGGAGCGCTTGCAATCGCAACAGTCGCATTCGCGGTCTTTTGTTTCTCAATCACCAGTTCGGCATCAGGCCCCGCCGCCGCCAGTGCAGCCCCTTCAGAAACCCCATGACACCCGACCTCGGCAAAGACCACCTCGGACGGATTGGCAAGGCGCGGCATTTCGGCCTCTAATGTTGCTGCATCGAATACGCGGAACGGAACACCAAGCTCGTCCGCAATCGCATTAATCGCCACTTCATCGGCTTTGAGGTCGATAGAAACAACAGACGCAATTGCTTGGGAGGCAATGTTAGAATCGCTCATCACACGCGAAACAAGCTCACGGATTTCATCAACCGAACACCCGCGCGCACATCCAATCCCGAGCGTAAATTTCGCCGGATGATACACGAGTGTTTCTGCATCCCCTGCGATTGGTTTTTCGGTGACAACAAAAGAGAGAGGTCCATCGCCATCCAACCCGTCCAGCCAAGGCGCATCACCCGCGACCTTTGCCCCTCGCCCACTCAGCATCGCGGCCATGAAGGATTTCGCATCCTGTGGATTTGCCAAGCGCCATCCTGCGGGTGGTTCATCCAATGCGATACCAAGCGCAACATCACCCGCCGTTGTCACTGCGGCATGGCTTTCCAATACATCAGCAATTTGCTTAGCCAAACGATTTGCTCCACGATGCCCGCCAAGCAGCGGCACAACAGTCGACCCATCATCAGGCACAGCGACAACAGGAGGCTCGACCCGTTTGTCATTCAGCAAAGGCGCAACAGCACGGATCAAAATCCCCGCCGCACACACGCCAATAATCGGTGTTCGCGCCGCAAATAATGTGCGCGCGTGCTCCAAAGCATCAGGGAAAAACGCATCGGCACGATCCACGCGGGCCTCGCGGCCATGCACTTTTGCGTCCAGTGCTTCGGCAATGCGATGGGCGGTTGGCTCGCCAGAACGGGAGAGGCATAAAACTACGGGGTCAGCCAAGGGTCATCGCCTTTATAGATCAAAATCATCGAAAAATACGGCGCGCCCTCGGGCGCATCGGATAGCGGCAAAACGGTCTGCTCGCCCAAAGACGCACGCTCGATATAGCCCGCATTTTCGGTCACGCCCATCTCGTCAAGCAAGGTCCGAATGCGAGGTAAATGTCGCCCGACTTTCATAATGGCAATCGCTTCCGCGCTCTCAATCTTCGCACGCATATCTGCGTCAGGCAAAGGACCGGGAATTACCGTCAGCACATCATTGCGCGCCGTCAGAGGGCGCCGCAATGCCGCCGAACACGCACCGAGCGACGAGACACCGGGGATAATTTCCGTCGGAAATTTATCCGCCAATCGCGCGAACAAATACATAAAGCTGCCATAGAAAAACGGATCGCCTTCACAGAGCACAACGACGTTTTCACCAGTGCTCAGATGCTTCGCAATAACCTCGGCACTTGCGGCATAAACATCCTGCGCCGGAAACCGTTCGACCCGCATGGGAACGATCATCGGAATTTCAATTGCATCGCTCGCAATGGCTTTTGCTGCAATAGAGCGCGCAAAGCTCTCGCCGGAATCCGGTGCAGGATAAGCAATGACTTTCGCGCCCGAGATAACCCTGTGCGCCTTCAACGTCATCAATTCGGGATCGCCGGGACCAACACCGACACCGTAGAGAATGCCGGTCATGTCAGAAGACTCCATTGCGTCACCGGCATCGCGGGCCGCCATCCGCGAAAGGATCCAACAGGCTCCGCGCGCGTCGTCGACAAACGCACAAGCTCGCCGCCAATCTCTGCATGAAGCGCCAACAACACGGCCTCACCCTCCAGTGTCACCGCATTGACAGCCAAACGCCCATTTTTACCGAGCGCATCCCGACATCGGAGCGCAAGGTCCCGCGTCAAACCGCCGCCAATAAAGATCGCATTCGGTGCAGGCAAGTCATCCAATGCCTTCAACGCATCGCCTTCGATCAACGTCAATTTCGGTGTGCCGAGCACGACCCCATTCTTGCGCGCCATCGCAAGGCGTTCAGATTTATTGTCGATACCAACCGCCAGCGCATCGGGTGCAGCGCGCATCCACTCAACGGCAATAGAACCGCACCCCGTACCAATATCCCACAGCATCTCGCCCCGCGCGGGCATCAGTTTCGCAAGCGTCAGCGCCCGGATTTCGCGCTTAGTCATCTTGCCATCATGGACGAAAGCATCATCGGGCAAACCGGGAACGCGCGATAACAAAGCTTCCGGCGCACCGATGACCTCAACCGCCAGCGTATTAAACGCAGGCACGTCTGCCGCCCAGCTTTCCGCAACCCCATCCGCGCGTGTCTCATTCGGCCCACCCAGCGCACCAAGCACGCTCATCCGAGACGCCCCATAGCCACGCGAAGTCAACAGCGCAGCGACCTCGCCCGGAGTTTGCGACCCGGCAGTCAAAATCAACAACCGCGCACCCGGCCAAAAATACGGAATGACTTGTTCAACAGCACGGCCATGCGCCGTTATTGTCTCCGCATCCGCCAGCGACCACCCCATCCGCGCCGCCGCCCATTGAAAGGCCGAAAGCTGAGGATGATACGTAATATCGCTCTTAGAAATGACATCGCCGTATTTCGGATTCGCAATCCGCGCACCGACCGAAAACCAGAGCGGGTCTCCCGTGGCAAGAACCACAACACGGCGTCCTTTATGGCTGCGGATCACCTCAATCATCGCATCAAAAGGCGAAGGCCATGCGAGGCGTTCAGCGGTCACATTCGGCGCAAGACTGTGATGACGATCCCCGCCAATAATAACCTCGGCCTGCTCAACCTGAGCACGGGCAGCGGCAGACAACCCCGCTATGCCATCCTCGCCGATACCAATGATATGCAGCCATGGCGTTGTCATTGCATCGTCTTCCGGCGCGCGTCACTCTCGGTGCGCAACAAGCCTTGCAAGACCCGCAAATCATGCCTGCGCTCGCCCTGCTTGACGGCAGCAAGATAGGCGAGGATGGCTTTGCGTTCAGGCGATGGATCAGCAACCACGCCGATGCCCTGCCCCGCCTCGTACATATCAAAATGATCCACGAAGTTCTCACGCGCCATCGTCAGCGAGTATCGGCCATTCGGACCACCAAACACCTCGTCGGCGTTGTGATCGTCCTGCCCATCATCTTCCCACCAACAGATGAGACAAATCTCAAAGTCTCCGCGCGCGGACAGCGTGGGGTATCCGCAACACGGGCATGAAAGAAGATCGCTCATACGCCGCTCCGGCTGATCGATGCTGCGAGAGCTCCGCCATCAAGCCCGCTGATCGTAGCGACCAGCATTGCACTCTTCTCGGTATGCCAAGCAGACGCTTCAGACCACCTCGGATCAATGATACTCAGTGCGCCGGGCAAGCCTTGCCCGCGAGTCGGCGTCATAGAGGGCTGTCCAAGCGCCGCTGCGAGATGGGCGACAAGTTCCCGATAACAGTCGCGTACCTGCTTGATCCGATCTGCATCGCCGCCCGCGATGGCCTCAAACACGACCGCACAAGACGCATCATAATCCGCCAGAAAAGACGCTGCAGCCTCCGCTGGATCGTCCAAGATCGTGATGGTCCCCGACGTCACGTCTCCAACCCTCCGGCCAGCGCATTCACCGCCGCACTCGCCATTGCGGAGCCGCCGCGCCTGCCCTGCAAAGCCAGAAAAGGCACATCGCGCGGATTGTCATTCAGTTCCGCTTTGCTCTCTGCCGCACCGACGAAACCGACCGGAAACCCAAGAATACAAGCAGGTTTAGGCCAACCCGTATCGAGGCGCTCTAACAGGTGGAACAAAGCCGTCGGAGCATTGCCCACAGCAACGACAGCGCCCTCCAAATGCTCACGCCACAACACTACCGCCGCAGCAGAGCGCGTCGTCTTGAGCTTTGCCGCAAGCATCTTCACACGGGGATCGTTCAGCGTCACAATCACTTGGTTCTCGGCTGGCAAGCGCGCACGAATAATCCCGCTGGCAACCATCTCGCAATCACAAAGAACAGGTGCGCCGCCCGCCAGAGCCTCACGACCTTTATCGGCAACGTCATCCGAGAATGTCAGATCATCGGCCGCATCGACCATCCCGCAAGCATGGATCAACCGCGTTGCAACCGGACGCAAAGTCTCCGGTAACCGATCCAGATTGGCTTCGGCGCGCACCGTCGCAAAAGACGCCGCATAAATCGCAGCAGGGTCTTTTTCGTAATCAGGCGTCACGTCTTCTTCAGCCTGTCGCGCACGCTTTCGGGGCCGTCGGGGTGATCGGCATGAGGATAGGGCGCGTGGACATGATCGTGATGGTGGTCGTGGCCATGCGCGTGGGCGTGGTCATGCGCGTCTTGCATTTCAAGACGACAAGCGCCTGTGCAGAACATATCGCAATGCACACAATCTTCGACATTAGAGCCGGGGGCCGATGCGCCCTGCCCCTCAACATGATGGTGATGGCTTTCTTGCGGCGAGCCGACCTCGGCTTCAAACCCCAAAACCTGCGCGCGATATTTACACATCGCGCAGTTCATCAAATTCTCACCGCCAAGGATTTCCGTCACCCGTTCGGCAAAGGTTGCGATGACTTTCGGGTGGTCATTCAGGTATCCAGCTTTGATAAATTTCACGTCAGGATGCTGCGTCGCCACTTCATCGGTAAAGCCGTAAATCCGGTCGATCAAAATCCCCGTGAACAAGAAATACGGGAAGACGATAACCCGCTTAAACCCGAGCTTTGTCACCCGTTGCAGACACGGCTCGACAAGAGGAAAGGTCACACCGGAATAACCTGTCTCCGCCCAACCGAACCCCATGCCTTCCCAAAGCATCCGCGTAATCTTGGCAACGTTAGAATTCGCGTCCGGGTCGCTCGCCCCGCGCCCGATCACAACCAAGCACGTCTCGTGCAAAGGCAACTCGCCATGCTCGGCGTTCGCGCGTTCAACCGCTTCGCGCACACGATCCCCGGCGGCGGCGATCATCTTAGGATCGACACCCAACTCGCGCCCGTAATGAACTTTGATATTGTTCTTGGCGGCATAGGTATTCAGGACCGTCGGGATATCGTTCTTCGCATGGGCCGCCGCAAACAGCATTCCGGGCACCGCCAGAATCTCATCACATCCCGCTTCCCGCAACGCATCCAAGCCGTCGCGGATCACGGGATTGGCAAATTCCAGATAGCCGTATTCACAAGGCGAGTCAGGGAAATGGGTTTTCAGGCGCTCCGCGACCACCGAAAATTCATCCACCGCCGCTTGAGACCGCGAGCCGTGGCCACAAACCATGACACCATACTTCTTTGTCATGCTTCCGCCTCTTCCATCTCTTCATCCAGCTCTTGTTCGGCCTCAGCTTTCTTACCTTTTCCGGCAAGCCAAGCCGCCAGAGCCGCCGCGCCCAACGCGCCAGCTGCAATCCAATGGCCATGACCGGCCACCTCGCCCAAATGACCAACATGGGCCCATGCGGGCGTCGCAATCACAGCAAAAACAAAAGACAGCGTTTTCATCGGTCCCTCCTTATGCACGTATCGGAGGGCGCGAAAATTCGCGCTCGAAACAGGCTTGCAGGTCAATCCCCCGATATGGGTCGGACGCCGCCGCAATTCCGTTCAGCCCTCCGATGAAGGCGCTCTGTTCTCTAAGAACCCGTTTAGACCTGCGGCGATTATTGAGCAAACTGAATTTCGCATCAGCAATGCGTCAGATGCTTTGCATTATGTTTGCCCTAGGGTAGACCAAAGCACTTCCAGCGCATGGAGTCTGCCGAATGACAACAACAATTATTGTTTGCGATACTTGCCGATACTCGGTTGAAGAGAAGACAACAACAACAAAAGACGGCAGCGAAAAGACTGGAGGAGAACTACTTGCAGAAGAAATTGAGAAACATGCCCAAGGGGTTGCTGGCCTCGAAGTCCATCGGCAAGCCTGTTTGATGGGATGTGAACGGCATTGCAATACGGCGGTCACCGCGCCCGGAAAGCTAACCTATGTAATTGGAAAATTCGACCCAACAGCAGATTCTGCACAAGCCGTGGTAGAGTACGCGCGGCTGCATCACGAGAGTGAGAATGGCAGAGTACCGTTTCGTGAATGGCCTCAGGGCGTTAAAGGACATTTCGTTGCAAGGATTCCGTCACTTGGCTGAACTGACTCTGATTCTTGGTGGAGCAAAATCTGGCAAGACGGCTCACGCGCTGGCCTCTTGTCCCGCGCCGCATTGCTACATTGCTACGGCTCAAGCATCTGACTCTGAAATGGAATTGCGTATCGCCGCGCACAAAGCAGAACGAGGCGCATCATGGGCTTTGGCCGAGGCACCCCTTGATTTGGCGCAAGCGATTGGCACCGAAGCCGCCGAAGGGCGGACGCTGTTGATTGATTGCCTAACCCTCTGGCTCTCAAATTTAATGCACAAAAATCGGGCACTCAACACGGAAGTGGACGCTTTGCTCGGGGCGTCGAAAAAGGCACCGGGGCGGATCGTCATGGTCTCGAACGAAGTCGGCTTAGGTCTCGTTCCGATGGAAAAGTTGAGCCGGGACTTTCGGGACGCTCAAGGGTCACTCAATCAAAAAGTCGCCGCGGCCGCCAGCCACGTTCGTTTTATTGCGGCGGGATTACCCATGGTTCTAAAGGGCTTGCCGTGATGCAGGTCAGCTTTTCGCATTCCCAGTTTTATGGTGCGAAAGCCCACTTATGACCGCACGCATTATGATTCAGGGCTGCGGGTCCAATGTTGGCAAGTCGATGCTCGTGGCGGGCCTTGCACGCGCCTACACCAATCGAGGTCTTCGCGTCGCTCCGTTTAAACCTCAAAATATGAGCAACAACGCGGCTGTCACAGAAGACGAAGGAGAGATTGGCCGCGCCCAAGCTCTGCAAGCCCTCGCCGCTCGCGCTCCTACGACCGTGCACATGAACCCGGTTTTGCTCAAGCCAGAATCGGAAAAGGGCGCGCAAGTCGTGCTGCAAGGCAAGCGGCTTCGCCACGCAACCGCCCGCGATTATTCCCGCCTCAAACCTAAACTCTTGAAAGGAGTCATCGACAGTTTCGAATGGCTCTCCGTCGCCGCCGACCTCGTGATTGTCGAGGGAGCGGGTAGTCCAGCAGAGGTAAATCTGCGCGCGGGCGACATCGCCAATATGGGGTTCGCCCAAGCCACAAATACGCCAGTCATTCTCACCGGAGACATCGACCGCGGCGGAGTTATCGCGCAGATCGTTGGCACGCAAGCGGTCATGGACCCCGCCGATAACGCCCTCGTCAAAGGCTTCTTGATCAACAAATTTCGGGGTGACACGACCCTTTTCGATGACGGCTATCAGCTCATCGAAAACCGCACGGGATGGCGGGGCTTCGGCGTGGTGCCTTGGTTCGCAGAGGCATACAAACTGCCCGCCGAAGATTCCAGCGACATCGGCGAAGACCCAAAATCAGATCACGAGCCACCGGCACCCTCCTCTCAGAAACAGCTAAAAGTCGTCTGCCTTCAACTCTCGCGGATCGCGAATTTTGACGATCTAGATCCATTGGCCGCCGAACCGAATGTCACTGTTGAGATGCTCGCACCCGGACGCGCGCTTCCCGGCGACGCTGATCTTGTGATCATCCCCGGCAGCAAATCGACGCGCGGCGATCTTGCTTTCCTACGTGCACAAGGATGGGACATCGACCTCATCGCCCATCACCGACGCGGCAAGCACATCTTGGGTCTGTGCGGCGGATACCAGATGCTCGGCAAGACCATCCATGATCGTCAAGGCATCGAAGGTACGGCGGGCACATCGGTTGGCCTTGGCCTCCTTGATGTCACCACGGAAATGACGCCGGAAAAATCGCTCACGCAAGTTCGGGCCATCGACCGCGACTCCGGCGAGTGCGTATGCGGGTATGAGATTCACATTGGCCGCACCGAAGGGGCCGACCGGGAGCGCGCGCTCTTTTCCATCAATGACGAACCGGAAGGCGCACAGTCCTGCGATGGTTTGATCAGCGGAACATATCTGCACGGCGTCTTCGCGCAGGATGCCTATCGCAAGCGCTTTCTCGAACGCTTGGGCGGCAGCGGCAAAGCCCAATACAGCGCAGAAGTTGACCAAGCCCTCAACGCCCTCGCCGCCCATGTCGAACAGCACATTGATCTGGACGGACTGTTAGAAATCGCAAAAGCGGCGGGCTAACCGCACGCGCCTTAAATCTTTTCAATCGTCATATACGCATGAACGTAATCCATGCCGTGTCCGGTCGGGTCGGCAGCGACTTGGTTCTCATAAAGACCATAGTAATGCTCGATTAATTCCGCGCGATCTTCCGAACTGCGCTCAGGTTTCAACGCCCCTGCAAATGTACTTTCATTCCACGTTCGAATTGTCGGCAGATACGCTTTGGCAAAGCGCGCGGCATCGCCATGTTCTTTGAAGTCCTCCGCAAAGGGGCATGACACAATCGCCGTTTCAATATCGCTTAGACGCAGGCCAGACGCATACACCTCGGATGCCGGATCGAGTAGCGGCGCAGAGAACTCTTCGACCGTGTTGTAGTATTGCGGCAGCGTCATTGCGTGATATTCATCCGCGTCAATCGCGCCTTGATCGAGCAGGCTTTGCCAATTCGCGTTGAACCGCTCGAACATATTCACCCCGCCGGTATGGCCAAGGTGACGCCCCTCTTCGTCGATACAAAAATTCACCAACACCAGCTTGGCACCGGACCGCATTTCGCGGGCGCGTTGCAGCAGGATTTCTTGCCAGTCTTTCGCCGCTTGCACCGCAAAGGTTTCGCGCTCCCCGCCCACCGCACCCACCATATGAACATGCTCACTGAGGCGGCAAGGTAGAGTGCTGAGCCAATGCATCGCCGTCGCTGAAAAGCCAAGGTCTAGACTGTTGGCAGGCAAAATCGGCGTGTAAAAAGATGCCCCGGATTCGAGCACTCTCACATTCTCAAACTGGGGAAGATAGGCATCGAACTCCGTCAACCCATGTAGAATTTTCACCAGTGCGTTAAAGTCATTATTCGCCTGATCCGCATAGATAATCTGAATATCGCGCGCGTCGTTGTCGCGCAGATGATTGATCACCGTTCGCCACAGATCGAGCGACGTCCCGCCATCGGCACAGCCCATATCGCTGAAAGTCCAGTGAACGTCGTCTTGCAATCGGGCCGCGCGCATCGAGTCAATCGCGCTCAGCACGCGCGGCATTGCTCGGTCGATCACGTCTTTCGCGCCGATGGTCGCCAGCGAATACACCCCGCCCCCGGACATGGTGATATTATCGGCATGTGCTGTCGATTGAGCCATCGCTACCCCGGTCCTTCATCGCATTTTCTAATGCGTATCATGCCGAGAGATGATGCACCAAATCACGCGCAAAACATTGCGCGGGGCGGCGGCTCAACCGCCAGCGCCTCCCGCCCGGCATCCGGGGAGAGGTGAAAGGATCA
>CAZJWF010000008.1:0-53355 GCA_964549375.1 uncultured Neomegalonema sp. | reverse complement strand
AAACTCTGGAGAGTGGTTTTTTCTCTTCGCCATTTTGGATCGTCTCTTTCGTCATCCGATCCACCTTAAACACTGGTCCGAATTTTCGCGACCACCTCGCATTGGATACGGTTCGAGAAGGGGCTGCTGAGAAGGGTATAGAGAGAGGCGAATGTCGCTCTCTATACCGTCTGGAGGGTAGAGCTGTCCTAGATGGAATGCTTTGGGACAGTTGAATGCACCAAATTGATATTGGGATACTTGAACGATATAGTATTAACAAATTATTATTTATTAACAAAATATGAACAATTGTAAACTATTGATTTTATGTAGAGTTTTTACTTTGATCGAATTGTTCTTGAATTGGCAAGGCGCTTGCTCCCTTTGGTTCATCGGTGAGGACCGAGGGCGACAAAAAACAATAGATTGAGGTACTACGAGATGAAAATGACCAACAAACTCTTCGCAACAGCGATCGTAGCGGCAACCGCAAGCTTCAGCGCATCAGCAAACGCATCCGTATTTGTCGCGGATTATGCGCCAGAAGGTGTTTGGAACGCTTACGACAGCAACAATGAAACCTATTCTGCGCGTTTCCGTTCGGACCAAGGTAATGACGGTTTCTGGCTGGTTGTATCTGCCGGTGATAACCCACGTGGCAATGGTTCTGACTACGCTATTCTCTATGGTGATCTTGAGACGAACCGCATCACGGCATATTCGTACGATGGTACGGGCGGTAACGGCAGCTTCAATACCGGCACTTTGCTCGGCACCTTTGACGGAGCCTTTGAGTCGGGCGGAACGCACGCTCGTCACGGATATGAGACGACGCAATTTACGATCGACGTTGCTGGGATCAACGGTGCGCTTGGACCAGATTTCGAGGGCGTTCAACTTGGTGACGAATCTGGTATCTGGTTCCATCAGACGCAAGGTTCGGACTTCACCTATGGTGCTGACGGTTCGATCACCGATTACGCTTTTGCGAGCCAAACCTTCCTTGATCGTGGAAACACTGCAACGCGCCACCGTGATCGCACCAAAGTTTGTTCGTCGCGTCCAGACCACTACTACTGTCAAGCTTCAACGTCGAACACCGGTGGTTCTTCGTCTGGCGGTGGTGCCTCGTCTGGTGGTGGTACGTCTTCGTCTGGCGGTGGTACGTCTTCGGGTGGCGGTTCCGTTCCAGCTCCGGGCGGTTTGGCTCTCGTCCTGCTCGGTCTTGCTGGCCTCGGCCGCAAGCTTCGCAAGCAAGCCTAATAACTCTTAATCGTTGGCGGTCTCAGGGCCGCCAGCGTCCCTGCCTTCTAGAAAATTATAACCCGATGCCTTCCGAGGCGTCGGGTTTTCCGTTTGGCGCAACATCCCGCCGCGTTATTTATCCGCCTTGGGTTTTCGTACTCGAACGCATTCATCCCAGAAATCGTAAAAGGCAAGCATCAGGCAAAACACGGCAATCACCAAAAATGGCAAACCGCCGTTGAAACCAGCAAAGCCTGTCGAGATGCTGTGCGAAAGCCCCAAGATAAATATGGCAAGGATCAACGTGCCGATCAGCCCGGTGATGACTTTGACGCGGTCTCGTTTGGGTTTTTCGGTATGTCCGTCAGACATCTGTCTCTCCTGTCTTTAAGCTTCGTCGGCGGCAGGAGACAAATATGCCTCTAGCCAATGGGCCGAACGGAATAGGCGGTCGTCTTCTTCCTGCGCGCCGACAAGTTGCAACCCCATCGGCATCCCTTCTTTTCCGACGAAGAGAGGCAAAGTTAGGGTTGGCAATCCGGCCAGCGTCCACGCCTTTTGGCAGATCGCATTGCCCGTGGTGCCCTCGCTCAACAGCGGGGCTTCGCCGAGAGACGACGGACAAAGAATGGCGTCATAGTCGTTAAAAAAGGCGACGTAGAATGTCTCGGTCGCTTCGACCATCGCAAGCGAGGCTTGATATTGATCATCTGTGACGGCGCGGCCCTGTGCCACGAGGTCTTTCATAATGTCGTCGGTATTCTCGGGCGCGATGGCTGGATTCCCGTCGAGGTTTCGCGCGAACTCATAGGTATGGATCGCGTGTTGATGCCCCAGAATGTCGGAAAAATTTGCAGGCGCAGGCAGTTTCTCGACTTGTGCGCCGAGGCTGTCCGACAACTCGTCCATTGCTCCCTGCATTGCGGCGGTCAGTTCGAAATCTGGAATATCAAGAACAGCGAAAACCGGCTCAATCGGTGCATCGCTTCGGTATCCGCGCAAGGTCTGCGGTTTTGGCCGCATGTGGCTGGCGGTATCCGCTGCATCATACCCGGTCAGTGTATCGTTGAGCAGGGCAAGATCTTCCAGACTGCGCGCGAAACCTCCGACGCAATCGAGAGTTTGCGAAGTTTGCAGGGCACCGCGCCGCGAGATTTGGCCCCGTGTCGGTTTGAACCCATAGACGCCGCAATAAGAGGCCGGGCGGTTTACCGACCCTCCCGTCTGACTCCCAATCGCAAGCGGCATATGACCAGCGGCGACCCCCGCTGCCGAACCCGACGACGATCCTCCAGGGGAGTAGTTGGCATTATGCGGGTTGCGAGTTGTTGAGGGGCTGGCGAAGGCCAGCGGCGTTGTCACGGTCTTGCCCAAGATCACCGCGCCCGCCTCTCGCAAGCGTTCGACGGCGGCGGCATCGGCATTCGGCTGACGCCCTTCATGGGCAGGAGAACCGAGTCCCGTGGGCATATCCGCTGTGTCAAAGATGTCTTTGATACCGACCGGGACACCATGCAGTGCCCCGACGGGGCGACCGCGACGGCGCAAATCGTCCATCGCTTCGGCTTGCGCGAGAGCTTTCTCTGCATCGAGAAAAGCCCATGCGCCAATCTCTGCGTCTGTCTCCTCAATTCGCACGAGACAGGCCTTCGTCAATTCAACTGACGAAATCTGGCCCGCGCGAATTTGCGCCGCCGCCTCTGTTGCGGACAACGAGGCAAACGTCATGCGACATACTCACCGAACAGATAGTCAGGCAACCACAGCGCAATGCCGGGGAAGATGTACATCATCACCATGCAGAAGATAACGATCGCAAGGTAGGGCATGATGCCTTTGAAGATCTGAACCAACTCGATTTGATCTTTGAGCACCCCTTTTAGGTAATAGGCCGACATGGCCATCGGGGGAGTTAGGAACGAGGTCTGAAGGTTCAGCGCCACCAACATCGCGAAGAAGTAAGGGTTCACGCCAAACGTATCGAGCATCGGCAGGAAGATCGGCACGAAGATGATCAAAATCTCCGACCATTCCAGCGGCCAGCCGAGCAGGAAGATGATGAGCTGACACAGAATCAGGAATTGGATCGTCGACAGGTTCATGGCAAGGAACCAGTGTTCGATGACGTCGTGACCACCGAGGTATGAGAAGACCGACGCAAAGGTCCACGACCCGACAAACATCCAGCACACCATCGCGGTGGCTTTGGCGGTTAGGAATACGGATTCCTTCACCTTGGTCCATGTTAGTGAGCGGTAGAGAACCGCAAGAACCAATCCACCAAGCGCCCCCATCGCAGCGGCCTCTGCCGGGGTGGCCAATCCGCCAAGGATCGAGCCGAGCACCAGCATGATCAAAACGGCCAATGGCACGAAAGAGGTGATGAGCGACCAGTAGATATAGCCCCGCGAAATGCTGGGGTCTGGTGCGGGCTTAGGCGCAATGGCCGGGTTCACCGTCACGCGCGCAATCACATAAAGAATGTAACAGCCTGCCAGCATCAAGCCGGGGAATACGGCGGCAGCATAAAGGCGCAGTGGGGACAGCTCAGCAATTGCCGCGTAGACGATCAGCATGATCGACGGCGGGATCAAGATGCCAAGTGTGCCCCCGGCACAGATGACGCCCGACGCAAACGACTTATTATACTGCGCGTTCGCCATCGCAGGAAAGGCGAGCAGACCCATCAGAGTGACAACGGCACCCACGATACCCGACGCCGTTGAGAAAACCGCACAGGTGATCAGCGCTGCAATCGCCATTGATCCCGGCAGGTTGCGGGCCGCGAGTTGCAGCGAACTGAACAGTCGGTCCACAATACTGGCGCGTTCAACCACATATCCCATAAACAGAAACAGCGGGATGGCGACCAGCGTGTCGTTTTCCATCACCGAATAGGTATTTTGGTTCAGCAGGTAAAAGATCTGATTGTCAAACAGATCTCCAAACGTCTCGATATAATCCGCGTCGTAATACGCATAATAGCCAAACGCGACGCCCATCGCGAGCAGCGTGAATGCCACAGGAAACCCGAGCAGCACGAGCACGATGAACAGCGAGAGCATGACAATGGCGACTTCGGGATTGGTCATCAGACTTGCCCCCGCTTCGCTTGTTCAGCCATTTCCATCAATTGGTCCTCGGTCTCGCGAACATCTTCGAGGCGGTCAAGCCAAACCCCTTCTTTCATCGCTTTCCAACACCTCAGGCATTCGGCGATGCCTTGCAGGATCAGCAGGAAGCCGGCAATCGGGATCAGCGTTTTAAAGAAATAAATCTGAATGCGGGCCGGGCTGTTCCAGCTCACTTCCTCGTAGCGCCACGAATCAGATGCGATTTCGGCACCGAACCAAAATAGCGCCAGCATGCCGGGGAAGAAGAAGATCACGTAGAGCAGGAAATCAATCCGGGCCTGCCAACGTACCGGAAGCAACCGGTAAACCACGTCGCCGCGCACATGCGCGTCTTGAGCCAGTGCATAGGGTCCGGCCATCAAGAACAGCGCACCGTACATCTGCACCATCATATCAAAGGCCCAAACGGTGGGTGCGTTCAGCACGTACCGAACGAACACTTCATATGAGACGGAAAGTGTGAGGATCAGGATGCACCAACCGAAAGCGCGCCCCACCCAAATGCTCAGACTTTCAATGGAATGGATAACTCCAACCAACGGGACCTCCTCGTGGCACATACCCCAGAGAGACCGGAAGCGGCTCGCCTCCGGTCTCGGTCTTTTACTCGCGTATTCGAAACGTCTTTTCAACAGGAAGCCCCGGCAATGTCTGCCGGGGCTAACGCCGATTATTCAACGGATTGAAATCGCGTATCCTTCAGGAAGGAAAACTCAACCGAAGTGGTGATCGTAAGCGAGCTTATAATCAGGCTGGTTGAGGTTCAGGTAGTTCATCACGTCTTTCGCATAGGCTTTTTGCGAGTCGATGACTTTGGCGAAGAACTTGTCTTCTCCGGAAAGGCGATCGACAACAATGTCCCAAGCTTCCAGTTGCTTTTTCATGACCGAGTCAGGCGTGCGGTAAACATTGACGCCTTGGTCTTGCAGCTTCACGAGATCTTCTGCGTAACGCTTCGTGTTGTGCCAGTAGAAGTTTGAGTTCTCAGCTTCTGAAGCGTGCTTCAGGATCGCTTGCAACTCGCCCGGCAGTCTGTCGAACATCTTCTTGTTGAAGGTGATTTCGAAGAATTCCTGTGACTGGTGGAAGCTGGCGAGGTGGTAGTGCTTGGAGACATCCTGCATACCAAAGTCACGGTCAGAGGTTGGGTTGTTAAACTCTGCCGCGTCGATCAGGCCAGACTTCATAGCAGGCTGAATTTCGCCGCCCGGAAGCTGAACAACGGACATTCCCATTTCCAGCAGAACGTCTGCGGCTAGACCAACGGTCCGGTACTTCAGACCTTCCATCTGTGATGCATCTTTGATTTCTTCTTTGAACCAGCCCATTGGCTGTGCAGGCATTGGGCTGTTGAAGAACGAAACAACGTTCAGGCCCAGCTCGCCCATCAGCTCGTCAAACAGCTGTTGACCGCCGCCATAGTGCAACCAGCCGAGAACTTCTTGCGAGGACCAGCCAAAGCAAGGGCCGGTGCCGAACAGCGAAGCTGATTTCGACTTGGAGTACCAGTACGCTGGAACGTAGTGAGCGCCGTCGAGGACGCCGCGGTGAACCGCGTCTTGCATCTGCGACGTTTTGACGACTGAGTTCACAGGCAGCAGGTCAATTTTCAGCGCATCGCCTGCCATTGCGTGAACGCGGTCAACATAGGATTTCGCGTTTTCGAGGAAGATACCACCACCCCAAGCGGCTTGGATCTTCAGCGTCTTCGTCTTCGCACGTGCAACATGCGGCATCGCGACTGCGGCAGAACCCGCAGCCATTGTTGCGGCCCCGGCGCGCAGGAAACTGCGGCGCGATGGGGTCGGTGTTTCTTTTGTCATGGTTCACTCCCGTTCGATTATTTTGGTAGCCTTTAGAGCTCGGCAGGGTTGAACACTATCCAACAAAGTAAGCTGTCGAAACTCATTTTCCGTCCGTATACGAATTTAAAGTGGTTCAATCCAGAGAGCATAACGGCGCTCTGGCTATTGGGGATTTATCGCGAAGTGGTACGGTGTCAGTCAGATACTCTCTTCGCTTTTCGATGGTTGCCAACGGTCGACGGGTCATGTGCCTCCGCTCCATGACAGAAAGTTTATCACGAACCTGTCGATACTGACGCCAATACGGGCGCAGATTGGCCTATCGGCGTTGATTTTGCTGCGGGTGTGCGTAGGCCGATTCTCTGTCTTTGACCGTTTCTGTAGAACAGATGAAACCGCTGAATGTGCCGGGCGAAATACTGTGGGAAGACGGCGTCTTTTCTCCCGTCGATCGGGCGGGGACCGAGGCTGAAAACGTTTTCAAACCAACCCGTTCGTGCCACGAAGACACCGAGGCGCTACCGCATTGCGGCGACGCAACAGGCGCCGTGCTGATCACCGCATAACGGCAAGCGTATCGCCTTTCACTCTCAATCGAGCAGAGGTAGGGCGTCTGATTCAATACCCGGAAACAAGTGACTGACCGAGCGGTGGAATTCCCGTGGCTGCGCGCCCAGCGAGGCGCACAAGCGCAGGCAAGACGCTTACCAATCGGCAACATGATTTTTCGGGGGGTCGGGTCGCTGTTGGCCCTCGTCGTGATCATCTTACTGCCAACGCCATCGGACCTGTTCGGATTGTCGCCATCTATGCAGGTGATTGGGCTGCATGTCGGCTTTAACCTAGCGCTTGCGATATTGGGTTTGCCGTTTGTTGGCGCTGTTGCCGCATTGGTAAAGCGTTTATCGCCCGACAAGAAATCCGAGAACCTTGATCATCCACTTGCGCGCCGAAAATCGGCGTTGGACCGCATGGCGCTGGACACTCCGCGTCGCGCATTGGCGAGTGCCTCGCGGGAATTGCTGCATATCGGTGAAGTGACCGAAGCGATGCTGACCCCGGCGATGGACTTCTTTTCGAATCCTGACCCCGCAAAAATGCAGGCCTTGCGGCGGCTGGATGACGTTGTTGATGAGTCTCACGCACAGGTCAAAATGTACCTGACTGAAATGAACCGCCGAACGTTGTCCGACGACGAATCGCGCCGCTCAATGGAGTTGATTGGCCACGCCATCAATCTTGAGCATGTCGGTGATCTCATATCGAAAGATCTCTATACGCTCGCGGAAAAATGTCAGAGAAAATCAGTTCAATTCTCACCCGAAGGCAAGCAAGAATTGGATGACATGCACGAGCGCGTTCTGACGAACTTTCGACTAGCGCTGAATGTATTGCTCTCCGGCGATATCGAAACGGCGCGCGATCTAGCCGCCGAAAAAGAAACGATGCGGGAGATCGAGCGCGAAAGCCACGACGCGCATTTGCAACGACTTCAAAGCGGAACGCCAGCGAGCGTTGAAACCAGTGATGTGCATATTGAAACGGTTCGGGCATTGAAGGAGATTAACTCGCTCGCTGTGCAATTCGCCTATCCGCGACTTGTCGAATGCGGCGAATTGCTTGGCAGTCGGATGCTTCGGTCATCGTGACTGCATTGGCGTCATAGACTCTGCTTTATGAGGCTGATGCGAGGATGCGATGCGCGTAAAGGTGATCATAATGCGGTTTCATACGGCGATGAACGCGCTGAACGCGATTCGGGGCGTCTGTGACCTCTACGTATTTCCGCGCTTGCGGTTTTAGGCCCGTCGATTTGGCGAGGTTGTGATGAAACGACCCGCCGTCCCACCAACTATGGGCAGAGGGGTCGCCGCCGGGCTCCCAGCTCAGAGCGTCAGAAATAAACGGGATACCAACCGCATCGCAAAACGCTTCGACTATGACCTCCGGATTTTCTAGCAAGTCATCGCTGTCAACAACAGGCGGCGGCTTGCCGTTCAGCGCCCATAGCAAATCGAACAGCGCGCGCTGTTCGGGAAAACCGACCTCGGCTTCGTCAAAATCCGGCCATTTGTTATACATCGACGAGATGGTTTTCGCGGGATCACGGATCAGGAAAGCATGAGTGAAGTTACCCAAAAACTCCGGCGTCCACATGTGGTTGATGTAATGCGGGAAGTCTTTGATAAAGACCGGCCCGCTTGCAGCGCGGGTCTGAATGTCCTCCCACACGCTTTCGATGCTTAACCCCGGCGTGGTTTTCTCGCCCGCCTTAAAGCGCGGCCAGAACGGATCTTCGCCCTGATACCATGCCTCTCCGAACGGTTCATGCAGGCAATCCATGTCACCGCGCTGGCGCATCATCCATTCGAAGGCAGTAGAAGTGGAGCGCGGCACAGCCCAAAGGGCAACAATCTTATGCATTCAGGCTCTCCAATAACTGTCCGTGTTGGCCTTTCGGCGCGATACCGAGGTCACGGAAGATTGCCCAATAAAGTGCCGTATCGTGACCGATGACGGGTTTGCCCAGCAAGGTTTCAAGGCGCGGGGTCAGATGTAGCGGACGTTCCGGCACACCCTCCGGTCCACTGCGGAAATTGCACATGCCGTTGATCAGATAGGCATCGGCATCGGGGGCTTGTTCGGCGACGTACTGAAAGCTTTTTTCCGCGAGACCGCCATCAAAAACCCAACGTCTTGCGTTGATCTCTTCTTGACTGGCGAACCAGCCCTGATCGTGGAAATTCCCGGCCCATAAGACATCGAACCCAGCCTCTTTCAAAAATCCGGCAGTGCCCCGCCACCATTCGGGCCAGTGATAGGCAGCGTTCAACGCGACTTTTTCGACATTCATCGCGCGCAGGGCTTCGACCATCGCATAACCAGCCATGTGAAAGCGTAGGCCGTATTGGTCTGACAGTTTCGCACAATGTTGACGCACACCCTCGACGCCTAACCCGCAGGCATGGACCCAATTTGAGCCGACTTGCCCCGCCACATCGACGCCATTGCGCGCCATGCAATGCACGAAGTCTTCGAGCATCCCGAAATTGCGTTTCCTTTGATCAAGCCCGTGTTCGTAGTTGGGATCGTGCAGCATCCAGCCATGCACCCCGACCGTGCGCGGTGCAATGCGTAGAAAGTCACTCGGTGCTGCGTCGTAATCAAAGGGTGGGCAGGTAAAGCCGACCTGATGTTGGAACAGCTTATGTTCCGGCACCCATTTTGCCGGCATCAAAAGGGTGTCACTCGCCATCAATCGCCTCCCGCATCCAGCGTTGCAAGTGCATCACCGGATGTTCTGAATTCACACCGCCACAAGGGTCCACGACCAAGGGGCCGGGAACATATCCGCGCGACTTCAATCCGCGCTGTACGGATTCAACCAGATGAATGTCTTCTTCGACGGTGGTCTCACGATCCTGAACGGCCAGCCCGCGCACGGTCTCGTTTTCTTGGCCACCAACCGAGTACCATCCGCGCCAGACTGTCACTGTATCCGGTCCTGTTGCGCGCCAATGATACGTGTTCAACACATTGCCGGGATAAACCTGAAAACTAAACATCGGCCAGAGAAACCAACTTGAGTATTCGTGGCTATGGGCGAAGCCGGAGTCGATGTCATACGTCATCTGGTCGAGGGCCTGGCATTCCGTGGTATGGCGCAGGCACATGCCCTGAGGTTGGATGTCATAGGTCTCTGGTTTCACGACACCATTGGCGAAGGTGGGGTGATTGAGGCTGCAATGATAGCACTCGGAATAATTCTCGACGGAGACTTTCCAATTACAGTTCTCGGGGATTTCCACCCATTCCAGCGGCTTGAGGTCAGCCCAGTTCGGCACCCATTCTTCCAGCTCTTGCCGTGCATTGGGGAACCAGTCGTCCATCGGTTTGGCATCGGGATCGAGGTTGACGAACACGAAGCCAAGGAATTCTTCGACCCGCACCGACGTCAGGCAAACCTTTGATCGGTCAAACCCTTCGACTGTTTTGATGTTCGGTCCTGCGCGCAGCTCTCCGGTTAGCTCGTAAGTCCAAGCGTGATAGGGACAGACAACAACGCGGGTCGTGCCTTTGCCCGTGACCAATTCATGAGCGCGGTGCTGGCACACGTTATAGAAAGCACGGATTTCACCATCGCGCCCGCGAATAGCAAAGAGGCTTTCTCCCGCGAGGTCAAACTCGATATAGTCGCCGGTCTCTCGAATGTCCGCGCTGTGGCACGCGAACTGCCATGTCCGCGCCAGCAGCCCCGCGCATTCCTGATCAAAAATTGCCGGATCGGTATAATAACGAGCGGCGAGAGACTTGATCGGTTCACTCATTCGCTCCCCTTTCCGTAAAGGCCAAGCCGATGTCGGCGCGAATGAAACGCGTCAACGCGCGCGACGATCTCGTCACTCGCTTGAGCAACGACAAAAGACAAAAGCGTCTCCAGTAGCGCAAGCGTACTGACCGATGAGGGGAAAAACTGCGGTGTATCAACCGCAGCAACGAACCCAAAATCCGCATTTCGGTAAATCGGGCTGGAGAGGCTGTCGGTGATTCCGATGATGGTCATGCCTTGCTCGCGGGCAACCGAGACTGCGTCAATCACTTCGCTGCGATACGGGGCGCTGGTAATCGCGATAAGGACGTCGCGATTGTCGCTCCACGCCAGATCGTCGGTCGCAACAGAACCCGCGCGGGGGATGGCGTGGAATTGCATCATGCCGGTTGAGGCAAGATAAGTGAAGTTTCGTGCGTTCGCGTTGTTGACCCCGACGCCAAGCGTAAAGACGTTCCGACTGTCCCAGAGGGCTTGCGCCGCCTCCGTCAGCTTATCGGCGGTGATACTGGAAAAAGTTTCCTCGATATTGCGAAGGGCCGATTGCACCATGTCGGCATAGACTTCGCCCATCTGTCCGGATTTGCGGATTTCCTGCAAAAACCGCGCGCGGTCGGGAAAGGTGACTTGCCCGTTGCGAATGGCTTCGCGAAAAGGTTCGCGAAAATCGTCATAGCCTTCGAACCCAACTTGACGGGCCATCCGGACAAATGTGTTTGGCTTAACATTGGCGGCGTTCGCAATTTCTCGCACCGTCGAGACACCGACGTCGCGGGGATTGTCCAACACATACTTCGCCGCCTTCTTTGCTTCGGGCGTCAACTCCCCGAATTCTTCGGCGAGGCGGTCTAGAACCTGTGATGATACATTTGTCGCATTCATAATTGACTATGGTATAAATGTACAATTAGCCTGTCGAGAAATTTTTACCGGAGCTGACATGTCTGACGTTGAATTTCCCTCTCAAGCCCGCGTTGTCATTGTCGGCGGAGGAGTGATGGGAGTCGGTTTGGCGTATCACCTTGGTCACGAAGGCTGGGGTGCGGAGACGGTGCTGCTGGAAAAAGCTGAGCTGACGTCAGGGTCGACGTGGCACGCGGCGGGGCAAATCACCCATTCAACGTCTTCATTCAGCCTCGGCAAATGTGTTGACTATAATATCGGCCTCTATTCCGGCGGCTTGGAGCGGGAGACGGGTCAACCGGTGACATGGCACGGCTGCGGATCGTTCCGCTTGGCCTATGCCGAGGACGAGATGGACTGGCTGCGCCATACGCTGTCGGTCGCTCGGTCTTTGGGTTTCAATATCGAGTTGGTTGGGCCGGAGCGCATCGCAGAGCTGCATCCGTTCTACAATCTCGACGGCGTTCTTGGTGCATTGCATACGCCTGATGACGGGCATGTTGATCCGACCAACGTGACGATGGCGATGGCGGCGGGGGCGCGGGCAGAGGGCGTGCGAATTATCCGTCGGTGCCGTGCGACCAATATCACGCAAGACTCTAACGGTGAGTGGGTTGTCGAAACCGAGCAAGGCACCATCCGCTGCGAGCACGTGGTGAATGCGGGCGGCACCTATGCGCGGCAGATGGGCGAGTGGTCGGGGCTGCAACTGCCCATGACATCCATGACGCATCATTACTTTGTCACAGAGGACGTACCAGAGTTCCGCGGCCTTGATACCGAACTGCCCGTGATCCGCGATGACCGCAAAGTCTCCGGTTATATCCGTATGGAGCAGAAAAAAGGTTTGATCGGCATTTATGAAAAGACCAACCCGAATACGGTTTGGGAGGATCATTGTCCGTGGGAGGCTGAGAATGAATTGTTCGATGCCGATTACGAGCGGGTTATGCCGTGGCTGGAGGAAAGCCTGAACCGGATGCCGGTCTTTGCTGAACTCGGTATTCAGCGCGAAGTACATGGTGCCATCTCTCACCCGCCGGATGGTAATCCGCTAATCGGCCCCGCACCGGGCGTGCGGAATTACTGGTGCTGTTGTGGGACGCAAATCGGTATCGGTTGGGGACCGGGGCTGTCACGCGAGTTGGCGCGCTGGATGGTACATGGTGCCGCAGATATTTCGATGCGCGATTATGACCCTCGGCGTTTCGGCAGCTATGCGACGAAAGACTGGCAGGTCATCAAAGCCAAAGAAGATTACTGTCTGCGGCATGAAATTCCATTCCCGCATTTCAATCGCCTCGATGGACGGCCCGTCAAACCCTCGCCCTTGTATGACACGCTCAAGGCAAAGGGCGCCGTCTACGAAGAGGTGTATGGGTTCGAGCGCCCGCGCTGGTTCGCGCGTGAAGGTGTGGCGCAGCAAGATCATTACAGTTTCAAGCGAACGGTCGCGGATGAGATGGTGGCCGCTGAGGTCAAAGCCGTGCGCGAAGCGGCGGGCATCATGGACGTCACCGCCTTTACGAAAGTCGAGGTGGAGGGACCGGGCGCTTATGCGTTGCTTGATCGACTCACTGCGAACCGGATGCCGCAGAAGGTCGGTTCGATTACCTTGACGCATATGCTCAACCGCCGGGGCCGTATCGAGTTGGAAACAACGATTGTGCGGATGGCCGAGGACCGGTTTTATCTGGTCTGTGCAGCGTTCTTTGAGCAGCGCTTGCTGGACCATCTGGCGCAACAACTAAACGGCGAAGGCGCAACCGTGAAGGCGTTGTCCGCTGAATGGTCGGCTCTGTCGCTGAATGGCCCGAAATCGCGTGAGATACTGGCGGCTTGTACCAATGCCGCGTTGGGCAATGCGTCATTCCGCTGGCTCTCGGCGCAAGAAATCCAGATCGCTGGACATGATGTTTGGGCCTTCCGCATGTCTTATGCGGGCGAATTGGGGTGGGAGCTGCACATGCCTAACGCGGCATGTGCCGATGTCTACGCCGCGTTGTCCGCTGCCGGTGCACCGCATGGCTTGACCGACTACGGAAGCTTCGCAATGAATGTCATGCGGATGGAGAAGGGATTCAAAGGCGCAGGCGAGCTGACCAACGAAGTCACCTTGGTTGAGGCTGATGTCTTGCGGTTCGCGCGCAAGGATAAAGAGTTCCTTGGATGTGACAAAACCTTCAATCAAGACCTGCCGTGGGTCTGTGTTTATCTCGAAATCGATCCCGATGGCGAAAAAGACGGCCACGGCGGCGAGGCGGTATTGCATAATGGACAAGTCGTTGGATCGACAGCTTCTGTTGCGTATGGCCACACCGTCGGCAAGATCCTCGCCTTTGCTTATATCAAACCAGATGCGGCAAAAGCCGGGACGGAGTTGGAAGTGGTTATTCACGGTGCCCCCCGCGCTGCGCGCGTGCTGGGCGCACCTGCCTATGATCCGCAAAGTGTACTGCCGCGTGTCGATGTGAATCGCGGAGGGGTGAAATGACTTTACCAACGACGATGAACGCAATGGTCACAATGGGCCACGGCGATCTGGAACAGATGGTCTGGCATGAAGATTGGCCACGCCCAGAACCTGCGTCGGGTGAAGTCCTGATCCGCGTCAAGGCGTGTGGATTGAACAATACGGACGTGAACACGCGCTCGGGCTGGTACTCGAAAACTGTGACCGATGCGACGACTGGCGGTGCCTTTGAGGAGGTATCCGAAGAAGACCCGACTTGGGGCGGTGCGCCGATTACGTTTCCGCGCATACAAGGGGCTGATGTCTGCGGAGAGATTGTCGGGGTCGGCGAAGGCGTCGATGCGGCCCGAATGGGCGAGCGTGTTATCACTGATAACTGGCTGCGCGATCCGGCGGATCTCGGTAATATGGATAAGACAGGTTACTTCGGGTCTGAACGCGATGGCGGCTTTGCCGAATACGCCACGATCCCCGCGCAAAACGCGATTGCTGTGCGGTCTGATCTGACTGATGCAGAGCTTGCAACATTTTCCTGTTCGTATTCCACCGCCGAAGGGATGTTGGCGCGGACTCATGTTGAAGCGCGGGATACAGTGCTCGTGCCCGGCGCGTCAGGCGGCGTTGGTGGCGCACTCGTTCAACTCGCAAAGCGGCGCGGTGCGCGAGTGATTGCGATGGCGTCCGAAGCCAAGCATGACGACGTGAAAGCCCTTGGGCCGGATTACATCTTGCCCCGCGCGCCAGAGAATTTACGCGCAGCGCTCGGCAGCGCGAAAATCACCGTTGTCGCCGATGTCGTTGGTGGTTCGCAGTGGTCAAACTTGATTGATGTTCTGGAGCGCGGCGGGCGCTATACGTGTTCGGGCGCGATTGCTGGACCAATAGTCGAATTCGACCTGCGGACCTTTTATCTGCGCGATTTGACCTTCATGGGTTCGACGATCATCGCGCCGGAAGTAACGCAAAACCTCGTGCGTTATATCGAACGCGGCGAGATTCAACCTGCCTTAGCCGCGAGCTACCCGTTGCAAGAGCTGCACGCGGCGCAGGCGGCGTTTATTGCCAAACAGCACACGGGTAATATCGTGGTGATGCCGTGAAAATTACGCGCGTTCGAGTGTTTAAGACTGACTTGCCCTATGTCGGTGGTGCCTACGTCTGGGGGGCCGGGAACGCCATCGAGACGGCGGTCGCGTCAGTTGTGGTTCTCGACACGGATGCGGGTCTGCAAGGGTGCGGAGAGTTTACCCCCTGCGGCGAGAATTACATGGTCGCCCATTCGGAAGGCGTTGAAGCCCTCGCGCGCTTGGTTGCGCCCAAATTGCTCGGTGAAGACCCTCGGCAGGTTGGACGCATCGAACAGATCATGGATCACACGGTTCAAGGACATGGCTATGCGAAAGCACCGTTTGATGCGGCGTGTTGGGATATACTGGGACAAGCCTGCGAGCAACCCGTTTGGATGCTGCTGGGCGGAAAGCTAACTGATGGCGCGCCGATGTATCGGGTCGCACCACAAAAGGCGACGGATGAAACGCTTGCTGAAATGAAGAACTATCGGGCACAGGGATACCGGCAATTTCAGATCAAGGTCGGCGGTGATTGGGCTGCGGATATCGAGCGTATCCATGCCGGTGTCGCGATGCTAGAATCAGGCGAGAAAGCGATGGCTGATGCTAATCAGGGATGGCGGGTGGATAATGCAATTCGCGTTGCCAATGCGACCCGTGATCTCGATTACATTCTCGAACAGCCGTGTCGCACTTACGAGGAATGTCAGCAAGTGCGCCGCGTGGCAAATCAGCCAATGAAACTAGACGAATGTGTTGCTGGCCTCGCAGTGGCACAGCGGATTGTCGCGGATCGTGGGGCAGAGGTTTGCTGCCTGAAAATCTCAAACCTTGGCGGTTTGTCAAAAGCGCGCAAGGTGCGCGATTTCCTGATCGAAAGCCGGATGACGATTGTCGCAGAGGATACTTGGGGCGGCGAGATTGCCTCAGCGACGCTCGCACATTTTGCGGCGTCGACCCCGCCGGAGTATTTGCAAAACACGACGGATTTAATGAACTACAACACGCGCTCAACCGGGGTTGGCGGACCTGTCGCAAAAGACGGTAAGCTCTACGCGACGGACACGCCGGGATTGGGCGTGACACCTGATTTTGACAGCCTCGGCGCACCCGTTGCGGAGTATCCCCTATGAAGATCACACGCATTTCCATTTATCACGTCGAGCTGCCGCTGGAGCATCCTTACTGGCTGTCCGGCGGGCGGTTAAAGTTCGAAGTTCTCGACGCCACACTTGTTGAGATTGAAACCAATACCGGGATGACAGGTTGGGGAGAGGGTACGCCTTGGGGGCATACGTATGTGCCCGCACATGGTCCGGGTATCCGTGCCGGAATTGAAACGATGGCTCCGTTTATCATGGGGCTGGATCCGCGCAAGGTGCTGGATGTCGAGCGGGCAATGGATCTCGCACTCCCCGGTCATCTTTATGCGAAAAGCCCGATTGATATGGCCTGTTGGGATATTGCCGGACAGGCAGCGGGAATGCCAATCGCTGATATGATGGGCGGCGGATCGCGCACGCCGCGTCCGATTGCGTCGTCGGTCGGAGCCAAGACCGTCGAAGAAACGCGTGAAGTCATCGAGCGGTATCGCGTGCGCGGCTATGTCGCACATTCCGTCAAGATCGGCGGCAATGTTGAGCGCGACATTGCGCGTATCCGAGATGTCGAGTCGATCCGTCAACCAGGCGAAATTGTTCTTTACGATGTTAACCGTGGTTGGACCCGGCAACAGGCGTTGCGGGTGATGTCGTCCTGTGAAGACCTTAACGTAATGTTCGAACAACCCGGCGAGACGCTGGATGATATCGCCGCCATCGCGGGTAAACATGCCAGCCCGGTCTCGATTGATGAGAGCCTTGTGACGTTGCAAGATGCGGCGCGCGCTGCGCGCGATGGATTGGCGGAAATTTTTGGGATCAAGCTTAACCGCGTGGGCGGGCTGACTAAGGCCGCGCGGATGCGCGATATCGCATTGGCGCATGGCATTGACATGTTTGTCATGGCCACAGGCGGTTCAGTGCTGGCCGATGCTGAAGCTTTGCATCTGGCGGCGACCATCCCCGACGAAAACTGTCATGCGGTCTGGGCTTGTCAGGATATGCTGACCGTGGACATTGCCGGAGGGCGCGGACCGCGCAATGTGAAAGGACATTTGCACCTACCCGAAGAACCCGGCCTGGGTGTTCATCCTGATAAAGAGGCGCTGGGCGATCCGGTTGCAGTTTACGTATGAAGATCACTCGGGTCTCGGTATGGCATGTGCCACTGACCAGTCACGAAACCTATTACATGGCAGACGGCAAAACCTGCGATACTGTGGAAACGGTGGTTCTGCGCGTCGATACCGACGAGGGTGTTTCTGGCTGGGGTGAGGTATGCCCGATTCCTCATTACTTGCCTGCCTATGCGCGCGGCGTTGCGCCCGCTTTGACGGAACTGGCTCCTGTGCTGATTGGCGCTAATCCAGTAGGTGTTGAAGCAGTGATGGCGCAGGCAGAGGCTTTTCTGCCCGATCATCGCTATGCCAAATCTGCGCTTGATATTGCGCTCTGGGACATCACTGGGAAAGTCGCGGACTTGCCGCTTTACGCCTTGTTGGGCGGAAGACAAGCAGAGGCGATGCCGCTCTATCATTCGATCACCTGCATTGCACCCGATGAGATGGCACGGATCGCCAAAGATGCACAGGCGCAAGGCATGACACAGTTTCAGGTGAAACTCGGCGCGTCTGGCGACTGGCGCGAGGATGTCGTGCGTCTGACCCGAGTGCGTGACGCGGTGGGCGAGGGGCCGCTGGTATACGGGGACTGGAATTGCGGCTCGACTTCGTTGGAAGCAACGCGCGTGGGCCGTGCGGTCGCCCATCTCGATATTATGCTCGAACAGCCGTGTGCGACTATTGAAGATTGCGCGCGTGTGCAGCGGGCGACGAATCTGCCCATGAAGTTGGATGAAAACGCCCACGATACGCGCTCGTTGCTGGAAGGATATGAACGGGGCTGCATGGATGCGGCCGCGTTGAAACTCAGCAAGTTCGGCGGGGTCAGTGCGACGCGGCGGGCGCGGGACTTGTGCCTCTATTTGGGGACAAAGATGTGTGTCGAGGATACGTGGGGCAGCGATATTTCGACCGCTGCGCTCTTGCATCTTGCTGCGAGCACACCGCCTGCGCGGTTGCTGAACACCTGTGACCTGTCGGGCTACGTCGCGCCGCGCCTTGCGCCGGATGCCCCGGCTCGCGCAGGTGGACAGATTACCCCGCCCGAAGGTGTAGGACTTGGAATTACCGTTGACGAGGCCGCGCTCGGCGAACCCGATCTCGTGCTTGATTGACGAGGCGATGCTAAAGCTGGCGGTCCATAAAAAACATCTAGCGCGGATGAATTTTCGATTTCAGGTCGTGCGTGCGGGGTCTAGAATGGGGCATGACCGGACTAAGCATTTTTTCCTCCTCGCCACCCGAACCCTGTCCCGCACGATTTAATTTCGCGCGATATGTCGTGGGCGATGTCGCGGCGCGCTGGCCGGATAAGGTCGCGCTGATCGTAGTCGACGGTGCCATCCCGGAAAAAGCGCGCGAGACGTGGACCTTTGCCGAAATCGATACGGCGGTGAAACGAGCTGCCGGAGCATTAGAGGCGAGAGGCCTGCAACGCGGTGACCGAGTCCTGATCCGCATCGGCGATACGCCGCTATTTCCTATCGCCTATTTCGGGGTTATCGCGGCGGGCGGCATCGCGATGCCGCTCTCCTCGCAACTGTCGACAGAAGAACTTGGTTTGATTGCGGCGGATGCTACGCCGCGCTTCGCTATTTTGGACGAGGAGTGCCCGGCGTTTACGGCATCAGCCGAACGCCTCAGCCCTGATGCGTTGACGGGTGAGCCAATGGCATATGCGGATACGGGCGCAGATGATCCTGCTCAACTCGTTTATACTTCTGGCACGTCGGGCAAACCGAAAGGTGTTTTGCACGCGCAGCGCAGTGTTTGGGCGCGGCGGATGATGCGGCGCGGCTGGCACGATATGCAACAGGGTGATCGCGTGATGCACACCGGCGCATTCAACTGGACTTATGTGCTCGGCTGCGGTCTCAGTGACCCGTGGAGTGTAGGCGCGACCGCGATCCTGAATGCCGGAAATCGCGCGCCAGAGGTTTGGCCCGTGCTTGCCAAGCACTGGCAACCGACGGTCTTTGCATCGGTGCCGGGGCTGTATCGCCGGATGCTGAAATATGCCGATGGTTTGGGCGACGGCTTCGCAAGTTTGCGGCACGGCCTGACTGCAGGGGAAGCGCTCTCGCCGGGGATTGGTGTGGCGTGGCGTGCCGCAACCGGAAAGCCGCTGTATGAATCGTTGGGGATGTCAGAAATCTCGACGTTTATTTCGTCTGGCCCGTATCATGAAACCGCTGAAGCGGCGATGGGCAACCCGCAACCGGGGCGGCATGTGGCAATCGTCGGGGAGGACGGCGCGCCTGTACCATTGGGTGAGGCAGGTGTCTTGGCGGTGCATCGCAGCGATCCGGGGATGATGCTTGGCTATTGGCAAGATGACGCGCGCACGCGCGAGGCTTATGCGGGCGATTGGTTCATGACCGGTGACCGCGCCACGATGGGCGAGGGCGGCGCGCTGACGTATCTGGGCCGTGCCGATGATCTGATGAATGCGCAAGGCTATCGTGTGGCACCGCAAGAGGTCGAAGAGGCGCTATTGCTGCATCCTTTGATTACCGAATGCGGTGTTGCAGAGGTTCAGATTGAGGAGGGTTTGTCGATCATCTCGGCTTGGATCATTGCTGAAGATGCGATCACCGAAAGTGTGCTTCGCGATCACTGCGCGCAGTACCTCGCAAGTTATAAAATTCCGCGCGCGTTTTACCGAATTGACGCCTTGCCGCGCACAGCCAATGGAAAAGTACGTCGGCGCGCCTTGGTCGAGGTTCAGGCCGTTTCCTTATAGATTACGCCGCTATCAACCCGGACTATTTCCCCGCTTTGGAGCGTTGGTTTGTCGAGCAGCAGGACGGGACAGGCATCCCAATCCATCTGTCCCGCCACCAGCGAGCCGATGGGCAGGATGGCATCGCGCCCTCCAAGAATCAGCGCTGCAGGACCGATGCCGCGATACAGCAACTCTAGCATCACAGCGCTGGATGATGACGAGCCAATCAAGCGGTCGATGACGAGAATGGTTCCCGCGATGCGCTGACCTTCTTGTGGATGACCCGCAAGGCAAATCACCGAGGTTCGCGGGTCCACACCGCCCCAAAAACTAATCGGTGCGTCAAGGCGCAAGACGGTTCCATTCGCGGCACCGTCGATCAACGTTTCGGCTTGCCAACTCATCCCCATAGCGCTGCGTCCCTGATCAGGCGTCCAGTGACGGCGCTTTCGACGCATTCGCTCAAACTGCCGAAAACCGGATCATGGCCGGTATTGCCTTTAGCGTAGTGGGCAAATTTGGCCGAGTTGGTCATCATCGCTTCGCCGTCTGCTGGCAGGATGGGCGTGACCACAACGCAGGTGTCGACAACAAACTCAACCCCCAGAGAGGCGAGGGCGGTATCTTCGCTCGACGGGGCCAGACTGTCCATCACATGTCGACCAGTACACAGATAAATTGGGATACGACTTTTGCGCCCGCGCAGTAACCGAAGCAGCTCCCGGCATTCATCAGCAGAGAAATGAGGACTGCCGAGCGCCACGCAATCAATGGCGTCGGTGAGTGATCTACTCAGCGAATCGCGAGCCTGTGTAATCATCTCAGCGGAGACGATGACGGTTTCGTCTGCCGGATTGCCGCCAAGGGCCGTCCTCAGGTCCGATGCTTCTGGGGTGAGGCCAGCGATGTGCATAAGTGCGACGTCGCCCGTCGAGGCGGCCCCAGCACATAACGATTTAAGCTGATCTTCGGTCGGCTCGCTGTCCTCTAATCCGGTTATGACCGGCACGCCATTCCCGGCCAAGCGTCCAACCAACGCGCCCAGAACAGGATAGAAAACATCCTCGCGCTTTAACCGTGCATCAATGTCGCTGACGTCGATCACGATGCGGCCAAGGCGGGCGGTCTCAGTGTGTAAGCCATAAAGCGGGGCGCGGCCTGTAATTGCACATGCGATGTCGAGGAAGTCGCCGTATCGGTTTGTGCGCGCGCCGAGCACGGTGTTGGCGAAGGCGACGGCATTTGATTCGCCCCATGCGATTTGTTCACCAACCGACGGTCTTGCCCCGGCCTGATAGGGCGCGCATGTCCAGCTTGGCGTGCATCCCATGCGATTATGGGCTTGCATCAGTCGGAAGGCCATCTTTCGCTGTTCGGCTGACAGGCGGCTCTGCGAGGGCTTGAGCAGGTTCAATGCTCCGACGTTCGTCGTCGCGGGGACGACGACTTTTGCGTCTGTTTCAGCCAGGCGTTCACAGAAAAGAACGCCAGAATCGCCGTGATAAAGGCACCCGTCGATATGGCTGGAGATGACCGGGATCAACGATTGCGCGCCAAGCATTCGTGCTGCGCCGACGACGATTTCCATCGCCATGCGGGCGCCTTCCGTCCCGGTTTCACCCGAAATTACCGCACGTTCCGATGGGGTTAGATACATTGATGTGTTCTTCGCAAAGATTGACCTGAGAGAAAGTATCGCGCAAAGCGTGGTACATGGAAGATGCTCGCGCAACGCTGGATGTCCTGTCTGATCCGATTTGCCCTTGGTGCTATATCGGTAAGGTCAAGTTGGATCGTGCGTTGAAACAGCGGCCTGCGCATGGTCTTGATATTTTTTGGCGCCCTTATCAGCTCAACCCGGACATGCCTGTCGATGGGATGGACAGGATGACATATCTGGAGAAAAAGTTTGGCGGGCCAGAACGTGCGAAGTCGATCTATGGCCAGATTGAAAGCGCTGCCGTTGCTGCCGGTCTCAATGTTGATTTCAGTAAGATCAAACGCACCCCCAATACGTTCGATGCGCATCGTTTGATCCGTTGGGCGCGCTCTACCGGAGATCAACAGGCAATCGTTGACTCCCTGTTTATTCGATATTTCGAACGGGGGGAAGATATAGGTAATCGTGATTTGCTATTAGAAGTTGCGGGTGAGGCGGGCATGGATCATGTGCTTTTGCGTCGCCTCTACGATGAAGATGCGGATCGTGATTTGCTGACCAACGAAGAGGCTTTGGCCCGTCAAATGGGAGTTAGCGGCGTGCCAACCTTCATCCTGAGCGAGAAGTTTGCTTTCGTTGGTGCACAGGAAACGGCAGCGTGGCTTGATGTCCTTGACCGGTTGGCGGACAATGCTAACTCAAATTAATCTGCATTTATTATCTGGGTTTGTTGCAAGTAATTTCCCCAAGGCGTAGCAGAAGAGTTCGAAATTTGTGCTAGGCTGCACAGATGTTTGTGTAAGGAGTACGGGTTTCGATAGTGGCCCGGTGTGTTTTGTTTATGGATTTGAAAGTCGTTACAAGTACGGAAGATTTGGACGGTATTTGCCGTGCCTATGCCGACGCACCTTATGTGACAGTCGATACTGAATTCATGCGAGAGCGGACGTATTGGCCGGTGTTATGTTTAGTGCAGCTCGGTCGTCCCCGCTTTGAAGGAGAATCAAGCGCTGATTGGGAGCGCGACGGAGCCGTGATCGTCGATCCGATGGCCGATGATATTTCTTTGGAACCTTTGTTTGATCTTATGGCGGACAAGAGCGTTCTGAAGGTCTTCCATGCTGCGCGGCAGGATGTTGAAATCTTTCATAATCTCGCGGGAGCTGTTCCCGCGCCCCTCTACGATACTCAAGTGGCCGCAATGGTGTGCGGGTTTGGAGATCAAGTGGGCTATGAAACGTTGGTACGAAAAATCGTCAACGCGTCTCTGGATAAATCTAGCCGCTTTACCGATTGGTCCCGGCGTCCCCTTAGCGCGAAACAGCTCAATTACGCCTTAGGTGATGTCACTCACCTCAGACAGATTTATGATACGCTGTCGCAGCGCGTTGCACAGGCGGGGCGGTGTGCATGGGTCGCCGAGGAAATGAATATTCTGACGAATCCGGCGACTTACATTACCGAACCGGAGGATGCCTGGAAACGACTCAAGATGCGCAATCCGACGGCAAAATTATTTGTGGCGGCGCAAGCTTTGGCGGGGTGGCGAGAGCGCGAGGCGCAGCGGCGGAATGTGCCGCGCAATCGGATCATTAAGGATGATGCCTTGATGGAACTTGCGGCGTCACGCCCTAAAGATCTTGAAAGCCTAAGCAAAAGTCGCTTGCTGACTCGTGAAAATCGAAATGGGGATGCGGCCAAGTCGATCATCGACACTTTGGCTCAGACGAAAGACGGAAATACGCTGGAGCCTCTGAAGCCCAAAGATTCGGTACGTCCGACGCCCGGACAATCGGCGGTCGCAGAATTGCTGCGTACTTTGTTGCGGGCGAAATCGGCAGATGCCGATGTTGCTGCGCGATTGATCGCTTCGTCGGCCGATCTGGATAGGTTGGCTGTTGAGAACGAGCCGGCAGACTTGCCTGCACTGAATGGATGGCGACGCGAGGTGTTTGGAGAGGATGCGTTGCGCCTGAAGGCGGGAGAGATTGCTCTGTCTGCGGGATCCGAAGGTGTGAAGGTTGTCGATTTGAAATGAGAGTGTGCGTCATCGGCGGCTCGCGTGAAGCTGATCAACTTTGCTCGCAATTAAAACGCCCTATACGCGTCGAAGGCGATGACCTGCCTGATCATTTTGACGCCGATTGCGTTTTGGATGCGTCGCACCCGTGTGAGCCGGTCACGCCGCGACAGGTTGCAGCGATGTGCGCCGCGCAGGAACTTCCTTACTTGCGGGTCCGGCGTTCAGCGTGGGAACCGTTGGCGGATGATACTTGGTTGCACGTTGCGGATGCTGCCGAAGCTGCAACGGCGTTGTTGCCAGAATGGGAACGGGTGTTTTTGTGCCTTGGTGAAGCGGATCGCGCGCCCTTTGCTGACGATGACCAGCGCTGGTATCTGGTTCGTACAAGCCATTGGCTCGCCAACGGGATGCCGCCCCATCACGCGCGGACGACGAAGGATGGACCGTTTCTGGTGGAGCAGGAAATCAATCTGATGCGCCACCATAAAATTGACGTTCTGATTACGCGCAATGCAGGCGGTAAAGGTGCAGTGCCGAAAGTATCAGCAGCACGGGCTATTGGCATTCCTCTGGTGATGCTCGGTAGGCCTGACGCACCAGGGCCAGAAGTGGCAACGATCCGAAAGGCGCTGGCATGGGTAGGGTCTTTGGCGCGGCAGTAATTTGGGCAAGCCTTTGGCCTGTGCCCGTTGTCGGCGCGGATATCGCCATTGATGTTGCGAGCGGTGAGATCCTCACGGCAACCGATGCTGACAGCCCGCGCTTTCCGGCATCCTTGACCAAGCTTATGACGGCCTATGTCGCGTTTGAGGCACTGGCGGCTGGCGATATGACCACGGGCCAATTGATTTCCGTATCGCACTTTGCTGCGCGGCGGCCGCCCGTGAAGTTGGGTCTATCTGTTGGAGCAGAGCTGCCATTTTCAGAGATTTTAGACGCGGCAGTTGTTGGATCGAAAAACGATGCCGCTGTTGCCGTGGCCGAAGCGGTTTCTGAGACTGAGAGCGCTTTTGTGGCGCGAATGAACGAGGCGGCGCAGCGGTTAGGGATGACCAATACGGCTTTTGCCAATGCCACTGGCTTGCCCGCACCGGGGCAACGCACGACGGCCAGGGATATTGCCCTCTTATCGCGAGCGTTGCTGAGCCAATTCCCTAAACGTTCTGCGCTGTTCTCTCAGCGCTCTGTGCAGGCGGCGGGTCAGCGGGTGGGCACAACGAACCCATTGTTCGGACGAGTATTGGGGGCAGAAGGCCTCAAGACGGGTTTTACCTGCGCGGCGGGCTATGCGATTTCGGCACTGGTGGAAAGAGATGGACGGCGGATCGTCGCCGTGACACTCGGTCATCCAACCAAAGCCAAGCGATTGAAGGCTGTGAAGGGACTGATCAATGCTGCGTTTCAACTTTCGGGTTCAGGTGAGGTGTTGAAATCTGCACCGGTAACCGCGTCGCTTCCCCGCGATGTCAGGGCGTGCAGTGGTGCAGCAGTCGACGTAGTTTCGACGGATCTTCCCCCCGAAGAACTCGCGCTCTATGCCGCCGAGTTGGCGAAGGCCAAGCGGCGTTTGGCGATAAAAAATCGGCAAAAATCGCAACCAAAACAACTGTCCCAACCCAAGACCGTGACAATCCCAAAAGCACGCAATACGCCGCCACCGCCCTCTGGGTGGGCAATTTTACTCGGCGCATATCGCACTGAAAAAGAGGCAAGATCTACCACGCGCATGCTGCGGTTGCGAATCGGGGAGCGCGGGGTCGATTATATCGAGCGCCGTCAGCGCGACGGATGGTCTCTGGCGCTGATGCACAGCCTTAACCGTCATGAGGCGGCGGCGATTTGCCGGGAAACTCAGCGGTATTGCGTGGTCCTTCCGCCCGCGCGCCTGTTGAATAAAAAGGCGCAATGGCGTCGGTAGGCCCGGTAATCGCCCTCAAATCGCACCGCCGAATGGACGCTGCCCATCCAGCATACTAAGTGCCTCAAAGTTAGGAGACGTTGTATGTCCGCTGAAGCCTTTGATGACCTTGTTGAAAACTTTGAGCTCTTTGACGATTGGGAGGAGCGATATCGCTATGTCATCGATCTTGGCAAGCAATTGCCGGAATTCCCTGAGGTGCTGAAAACCGAGGCAACGCTGGTTGAGGGTTGTGTCAGCCGGGTCTGGCTTGATGAGAAAGTCAGCGGCAGCGGTCCGGAGGCGATCATTGAATTTACGGGCGATAGTGATGCCTTTATCGTCAAAGGGCTGATTGCGGTGCTGCAAACGCTGTTCTCTGGCCAAACGGCTCAGGCCATCGGCGAGGTCGATGTGTCAAACGAATTGGCGCGGATAGATTTGTCAGCCCATCTTAGCCCTCAGCGGAGCAACGGGTTGAATGCGATGGTGGGTCGGATCAAGGGATTTGCTGCTGCTCAGATATAGCTTGTGAGGGGTCGATAGTGTCGTTTTGCGGAACGATGGCCGGAGCACTGGTTAACGTGGCTGATGTGGTTAGGTTGGATTTCAGGTCAGATCGATTCAGACGAACCCGTAAGCCGCCCAGTCAATCGTGACGGTCGCCTCAAGGATTGCTATCCCTGAATCGAGACACAATCCGATATTTATAGCGACCAATCGCTCCGCCCAGCCCATAGGGTCCCCCGACCTTTAATCTGTGTACTGAGAGATTGTTGTCTCATGGGTCATACCCTAACACAAGGTTAAAATTCTTTCTTGTCATCAGGGGCGTTTGGCCTTGAAGAAAAGGACGTGTTCTGTAATGTTTCGATACGGATAATGGTTAATTAACCAACGCGAATTCGGGAAAAAGCGTTGGGGTTGGGGACATATTATAGAGCAGTGATTCCGTTGTGTTCTGGGATCACCTCACAAGCATGGAGCAGAACGTTTCATGCATGGACGCGGGGAGCGTTTGCGTGGCGGCATTGAGGACTATTTCTCCATCAGAGTTTGTGCGTCGGCTGAAACACAGTGTTGTTTCGCACGACAGTAAAGTTGTTTGGTTTTTGGGGGCTGGTTGCTCGGTAAGTTCTGGTGTTGAGGACGCGTCAGCACTGACTCATCGTTGGCTGCGCGAGCTAAAATATCTGGAAACCGGCGACGAGGACGATCTGGAGGAATGGGCGGAGTCTCGCTTTCCGACCTATGATCGGAAAGACCCTGCCGCCGCTTATATTCAAGTGCATGAAGCACTGTTCTATACCGATCAGGATCAGCAGCGCGAACAAGAGGCGCTGGCCTTAGACGGGCAACCCGGATTCGGTTACGCGACGCTCGCGCAATTGCTGACCCACGAGCGCTGGGGAGAGCGGTGCAACACCGTCATCACCACGAACTTTGATGATCTGGCCGCTGATGCGCTGTATTTTTACTCGCAGCGCAAGCCACAGGTGCTCACGCATGAATCGTTTGACCGCCATGTACAGGTCAGTGACGCTCGCCCGACCATCGTCAAGCTATACGGTGACGCTCATCTCAGTTCAGAATACCTTGATGGCAATCGCCGCTTGTTGCGAACCGACGTCAAAAACCGCCTGCGTGCTTTGGCGACCGAATGTACGCTGGTCTTCGTTGGTTATGGCGGGCGCGACGATTGTATTCTCGACCTCTTCGAAGAGATGCCACTAGGCGCGCCATCGGGCGGCGTCTTTTGGGTCAATGATAAAGCTCCCGGCAAATCAATGTCCGGCTGGCTGGCAGACCGCCGCGCGATTTGGGCGCAGAACGACAGCTTTGATGACCTGATGTATCTGCTTCGGCGGGAATTCGATCTTGGTCATCCACGCATCGACCGCTTTGACCAAATTTTGCAAAAATACGACGAGCAATACCGGGCACTTGCGGCGAAGAAACCCCGGTATAAGGCAAATACCGAGGCCGAAACCGAACCAACCCCGACGCCGGCGGCGGCAACTGAAGCAAAGCCAGTGAGTGCCGTTTATGCCGAGGCGACCGCTGAAGCCAAAGCCTACCCTGTGGCCTCGGAAACGATCCCAACACCGTCTCCCGCCGCTGCCGCAGAACCAATTGTCGAACCTGCGCCCGAACCAAAGCCCGCCGCGATGAAAGCCGCCGAGGTGTTGGAGCCTGCGACGCCGGAATCGTTGTCGGGAGAACCGTTGGTCGCGGCAGCGCTGGCTATGAAGGCGCTCGCGAAAGTAGAACAAGAACATCAGGCCGCGCAAACGCCTGTTGCTGCTCGGATCGACGCGGTGGAACCAATCCCCGCCCCTGCTTTCATCGCGGGAGATGTCAACGGAGTTGAGGCCCCCCTCGTGCAGACGGCAACCACCGCGCCTGTGGCTCCGATGAAACCCGACACAGTCGAAGCATCGGATTTCTCACTGTCCACCGAAAACGAGATTGCGCCGTCTACCATACAAGATGACGTCGAAGAGGTGCTGGAACTCAGCGAAGTCGCTGACGAAACCGAAACACCATCGCGCCACAAGATTGATGCGCTTGTCGCCGCTGCTGTCAAAGCGATGGCAACGGATAGCGACGAAAAATCCGATATTCCCGCGATTGATATGTCGACGAGTATGAGCGTGACCGAAGACATTAATATGCCGCTGAAGGGCGTCGATATTGATGTTGAAGACGTTGCGCCACCGCTCGATTCGATCACGCCGCAACCGTTGCCGGATCGCCCGCGTGCCGGACCAACGCGGGCACCGGAAGCGGAATTGATTGATATTGTGGATGGATCAACCGCTGATCGCTCGTTGGAACCGCCAACTCGGCTCATGCGGCGCGATGATGCTGTTGTCCTTGATGCGCGGTTTCGCTCTGCACTGACGGAAAATCCGCGCGATGCGATGCTGCTGGCGAATTACGCACAGTTCCTCACGATTGGACGTCAGGATCATGATGGTGCGGAGCATTACTTTAACCGAGCGATTGATGCGGACCCTCAAAACGATGCTGCGCTGCGTTTGTTCGCGACATTCTTGACCGAGACACGCCGGGACCACGACCGCGCCGAAGATTGTTATCGCCTCGCGATACGCGCAAATTTTGAGAGTGCGGATACGATGTGTTCCTATGCAGAGTTTCTGTGGCATGCGCGCGGCGATTTCGAAACGGCGGGCGAGTGTTTTCAGGTGGCCGTCGACGCGGCGCCGCGCGACGCGCAAGCGCTGACTCGCTATGCGAATTTTTTGCAGTTGGTGCAGCGCAATGATGATGCGGCGTATGCATTGCTGAAGCTCGCAGCGGCGTCAGGCGGATCGGACCCCGCTCCAACTGTTGCACTGGCCGAGTTTACTGCGTCGCGGCGCAATGACATTGAGAAAGCCGAAAACATCTTTCATTCGGCGCTGGAAATTGACGGCAATGCGGCTGAGACGCTGACCGCAACGGCGAAGTTCCACGCACTTTACAAGGGTGATCTGACCCGCGCAGAAACCATGTTTAACAAGGCGATTTCGGCTGACCCGATCTCGACCGATGCGCTGATGGCCTACAGCGCCTTCTTGCATATCCGGCGCGCGGATCGAGACGGTGCCGAAGCGATGTTGAAACGCGCGATCGAGATTGATCCAGGCAATGCCAAGATTACCGCCGATTATGCGCGGTTCCGCGACGAAGTGCTGGCCGATGATGAGGGCGCAGAGGATACGTTCCGCAAGGCGATCAACCTCGATCCACGCGATGCGACGGTGCTGACGCATTACGGTCGATTCCTTCAATTTTCATGTCGCAAGCCAAATGCTGCTGAAGATCGTTTGCGTAAGGCTGTGTCGATGGAACCGCGCAATGCGTATGCGCTTCGGAGCTATGGTTCTTTCCTCGTAACGGAACGCTCCAATAAAGAAGAGGGCGAACGCTACCTGCGCCGCGCCGTCAGTGCCGCGCCATCGGATGGCGAAGCGCTGGGTGATTTGGCAGAATATCTGAGCAAACAAACGACCAAACGCGATGAAGCGGAAGAAATGTTCCGCCGCGCGTTAGCTGCTGATCAAAGCAACAAGCGCACATTGCGCCGGTATGCTCGATTTGTTGGTGAGGCTAAAGGCGATGCCGATGCCGCCGAAGAAATTTACCGTCAGGTCTTGGATGATCAGCCATCCGATGCACGGGCGCTCGGCGGTTCAGCTCATGCGATGTTAGTTCAGGGGCGTCGCCATGAAGGATTGGAGCTTCTGGATAAAGCCTTTGACGCCGCGATGGGCGATGAACCAAAACGGCGCAGCATCGACCTGTTGCTTGAGCTTTGGTTTTATCGCTATGCGTTTGATACGCAAGCGAAGCGCGATGCGATTAAGGCGGTTATCTGGTTGTTGAAGGAGGGGGCGAAAGTTACCCGAACTGATCTGTCGCCGATTGTTGCTCGTGCAACTGCCGAGGGCCATCCAGAGCCGGATATTCTGCGAGAGTTGGAACGTGTCGTCAGTGGCACGGTCGCACCGGAGCGATTAGAGCGCTTTAACGTCGCCTGATGAATGACTTCTTTGATGGTGGTGCGAGGCTGGTTTGAATGAAAAAGGCCATCTTTTTAGCCGTTGCGAGTATTCTTACCGCCGAGTTTGGCCTCGCGGCAGGGAATGATGCAGGCCGCGTCGATGACAACACCCATAAACGCCATGTCGTCATGGGTGAAGTCGGTGCGCTGAAACAGGGAGCCGCGCAAATTATTGGCGCGCGTTTTCTCGATGTCGATGGCAATATTCGCCGTCTCGGTGATGAGAATGGTGCGGGACCTGTCGCCATTGTCTTCGTAGATGGCGAGTGTCCGGTTTCCGCGAGATATCTTGGCGAGTTGAATGACTTCGCTGCCGAGGCTCGCAAACATGGCGTCGATTTTTATGCTGTCATGTCCAGCCCGCACCGTACATGGCACGATGCAAGGGAGTTACGCGACGCGTACAGTCTGAAGCTTCCAATCCTGTTTGATCCTTCCGGCGATCTGGCCGCGCGTTTGGACCCAGTGACCTTTGGGGAAGCGTTCGTGATTAACGAACGAGATCGGATGGTCTATCGCGGTCGTATCGACGACCGGTTCGCTGGTATAGGCAAACTGCGCCGTGTGATCCGCAACCATGATCTGCTCGATGTCTTTGCCCGCGTTCATGACCTCACAATGAAACCCGGTGCGACCGCGTCCATAGGATGTTATTTCGAAGGCTGGAAAAAACCTGCGCTCGACCGGGCTGTGACCTTTGCTCGTGATATCGAGCCGATCCTCTCCGCAAATTGTACGGAATGCCATCAGGATGGCGGCATTGCGCCTTTCTCGCTGCAGAATTACGAAAAAGCGATGGAGCGTTCGGGGATGCTGGAATACGTCACCGGCGAGGGGTTGATGCCGCCGTGGCGTCCGAGACCTGAGTTTGGAAGGTTCCGCGATGAACGGTATCTCTCGCAGACTCAGATCGATCTGTTCGCCGCCTGGACAGCCAGCGAAGATGCCGAAGGGAAGGTAGAGGACCGCGCTCCTGCCGTGAAGCTGCCCGATCCCGGCTGGCGATTGGGGAAACCTGACCTCGTGCTCAAGCTGGTCGAACCTTTCAACGTGCCTGCCAGCGGCGAGGATGTGTATCGCTACTTTGTCATACCTTCGACTCTGAGCGAAGATCGCGTGATCAAAGCCATCGATTTTCGTCCCGGCGCTGTTGAGGTGGTGCATCACGCGAATTTCTTCGCAGATTATGATGGCCGCGCTCGTGCGGAAGACGCCAAAGATGATGAACCCGGCTTCAGCGTGTTTGGTACCGGCGAGTTCATGTCTTATGACAACGCCGATGCAAATGCGTTCGGGATTGGCGGCTGGGCGCCGGGAGCGGAACCCTACACCATGCCGGAAGATGTCGGGCTGTGGCTGCCCGGTCAGGGCGATATCGTTATCGAGATACATTACAAACTGAACGGCAAGCCGCATGTCGATCAGAGTGAGATTGGATTCTACTTCGCTGATAAACCCGTCAAGGAATATATCGACGGCTTGTTAATTGGGTCACAGGACTTGGATATTCCGGCGGGGGAGAGCGCGTACACCCGCCATATCTCGATGGATGTGCCTGTCGGATTTCGCCTCGTCGATGTCATGCCGCATATGCACTACATCGGGTCAAAGGCACGCATGACGATTACCTACCCGGACGGGCGGATTGAACCTGTCTATGGGATCGAGGACTGGGATTTACGATGGCAGAATATATACGCCCTCCGTAAACCGCTGCATGTCCCAGCCGGATCTCGTCTGGATGCGTGGTTCGTCTGGGATAATTCCGAGGACAATTTCGACAATCCGCATCATCCGCCGCGCCCAATCAAATGGGGTTGGAAGTCTGAAGACGAGATGGCGGAGGTATGGCTTGGCGTAATCCCGGATGATCCTGATCAGCGGAAAGCGTTGATCAATGCTAGTAACGAGACTTGGGTCAGTACCGACTCAAAGCCTCTGCCATCATCCGTCGAATGACACGCTAAGCCTCGACATCGTTCACGCGCCGTCGAGGCACCGGACGCCATTTTTCGTGACTTTCTCCCACATCAGACCCACTCAGGCGGCTTTGCCTTGGAAATCATGCAATTGGGTGACGTCGCGTGTCGTGAAACTCGCTGCTTGTCAAAATCTATAAAATAATATAACATAATCTTTATATCATCATGAATTGAGATTGACATCATGTCTAATGCCCTTTCTGATCTGCTGAAAACGCGCCCTTGGTTGATGGCTGACGGCGCGACAGGAACGAATTTGTTCGCGATGGGATTGGAATCGGGCGAGCCGCCAGAGTTGTGGAACTTCGATCATCCTGACCGTATCCGGGCGCTGCATCAGGGATTTGTCGATGCAGGGTCGGACGTGATTTTAACAAATAGCTTTGGTGGCACGCGCTATCGTCTAAAGCTGCACAATCATCAGGATAAAGCGTTTGAACTGAATAAACGCGCGGCGGAATTGGCCCGCGAAGTTGCGGATGGAGTACCTCAGCCAGTTGTCGTGGCGGGTTCCGTTGGCCCGACCGGAGAGATTTTTGAGCCCGTCGGAACCTTGTCGATGTCCGATGCCGTTGCTGCTTTCGAAGAACAGATCAAAGGTTTGATGGCGGGCGGCGCAGACGTAATCTGGGCGGAGACGATTTCTTCCGAAGAGGAAGTTTCCGCCATCGCACAGGCATGCAAAAACCTTGATGCGCCGCTATGTGCAACGTTGAGTTTTGATACGGCTGGCCGCACCATGATGGGCATTACCTCGACGGAGTATGCAGAATTGCAGGGCGGATTGCCCTTGGCCCCGATTGCATTCGGTGCAAACTGTGGAACGGGTGCGCCGGATTTGCTTCGGACCGTCTTGGGTCTCAGCGAAGCCAGCACAGACGACGCTGTTGTCATTGCGAAATCGAATGCGGGCATTCCGAAATATGTCGATGGACTTATTGAATACGACGGCACCCCGGAACTGATGGGGCTTTATGCCTGTCTTGCGCTGGATGCCGGAGCACGGATTGTTGGCGGGTGCTGCGGCACCAAGCCGGAGCATCTGCGCGCGATGAAAGCGGCTATGGAAGCACATACGCCGCGGGAACGTCCCGCGTTGGAAGTGATTGCCTCGCAGGTTGGTCCATTCTCATCGGCTAATGACGGCACAGGTGATCAGTCGGATGCACCACAGCGCGCGCGGCGTGGACGTCGCCGTGCGTAAGTTTATCTCACATGCGGGGTCGCGCCTTTGTCTCGGGTGAGAATCCAAGCGGCGGCGGCCCCGGCCATCGCGCCGAAAAGATGCGACTCCCAAGATACCCGGTGATCCGGCACCACCCCCCAGATCAGTCCGCCATAGAGTAGCCCTGCAAATACCGCCATCGCAATAGCTCGGAAGCTGCGCTCAAAAATTCCAAGCGCGACGACATATCCGAGGTAGCCAAATACCAGACCGCTGGCCCCGACATGCACGCGGTTGCCGCCGCGCGCCAGCAGCCAGACGAGTAAGCCGCCCAGCAGCACGATAATAATTGTCGAATCCATAAACCGTTTCGGCGAGGCCATCGCCGCCATCCCGCCTAACACAACCAGTGGAACCGTATTGGCGATGATGTGTCCAAAACCAGCGTGTAAAAACGGCGACGCCGGGATGCCAATCAAGCCGCCAAAGTCGCGCGGTTCTAGGCCAAACCATTGATTCAAATTGTATTGTAGGATGAAATTGATAACCTGAACAATCCAGATAATGACCAATAGCGTGAAGATCGGACGGAAAAATTCGAATGTCAGACTGTCTTTATTTAAGGCCATCCGGCGCACTCCGAGACTTCAGGTAAACATCTGTTAACAAATAGCGGCGCAAACATTCAATTGCTTGCGTTTTAAGGCTTCCGTCGGAATAAGAATCTCGATTGTCGCGTCCGGTTCACATAATTGAGCCGATGCGGGCAAAAGTCGCAATCGGCCCGGCTTTGCCGGCGTGAATTGGAGTGCGTTAAATGGCCGACGAAGAAGAAGACATCATCCTCAGCGAATTGAATGACGAAGAGCTTGTCTTGCAGATGCATGACGACCTCTACGATGGTTTGAAAGACGAGATCACTGAGGGCGTCAACATCCTGCTGGAACGCGGCTGGACGCCTTATGACGTTTTGACGAAGGCCCTCGTTGAAGGGATGCGGATTGTCGGGATCGACTTCCGCGACGGTATTTTGTTTGTCCCTGAAGTCTTGCTCGCTGCAAATGCGATGAAGGCGGGGATGCACATCTTGCGGCCTTTGCTGGCCGAGACCGGCGCACCAAAACAAGGCAAAATGGTCATCGGCACCGTCAAGGGTGACATCCACGATATTGGCAAGAACCTTGTTGGTATGATGATGGAGGGTGCGGGCTTTGACGTCGTTGATCTGGGTATCAATAATCCGGTCGAGAACTACCTTGAAGCTATCGAAAAAGAAGATGCCGATATTCTGGGCATGTCCGCCCTGCTGACCACGACGATGCCGTATATGAAAGTGGTGATCGACGAGATGACCGCGAAGGGCATCCGCGAGAACTATGTTGTGCTGGTCGGCGGTGCACCGTTGAATGAAGAGTTCGGCAAGGCGATTGGTGCCGATGCTTATTGCCGAGATGCGGCGGTGGCTGTTGAAACGGCCAAAGAGTTCATGGAACACCGCAAGCATAACCAGACAGCATAGGCTATGCGACGGGGCAAGCGGCAAAGAACCGGGGCAGGGTCGAGCACTCAACCCGACTTTGCAGCAGCCCTCGAAACCCGCCTCATGGAAGACGGGTTAGATGCGCCGCGCGCAGCGGCGGAACCGGGGCAAGTGATGCTGATCGCGTGTGGTGCTCTGGCGCGCGAAATTCTCGCGGTGAATGCTGCGAATGGTTGGGATCGTGCGGTACTCGAATGTTTGCCCGCCAAACTCCACAATGCGCCGCAACACATCGCCGAAGCCGTTCGGGTTAAGGTTCGGGACGCGAAGGCGAGGGGTTTTAGCTCGATCTTTGTGCTCTATGCGGATTGCGGCACGGGCGGTGCGCTGGATACGGTTTGCGCGGAAGAGGGCGCCGAGCGTATTGCAGGGCCGCATTGCTATGCGTTTTTTGATGGTGTCGATCGGTTTGATGCGCGCCATGAAGAAGAACTCGGCACGCTGTACCTAACCGATTTTTTCGCCAAGCAATTTGATGCGCTGATCTGGCGGGGTTTTGGCCTCGATCAAGCGCCTGAGATGCGCGACATCCTGTTCGCGAACTACACGCGCGTTGTCTATCTGGCGCAAACCGAAGACCCCACGCTTGATGCCAAGGCAGAGGAAGCCGCCGAGCGTCTTGGCCTAAAGTATGAGCGCCGCTTTACCGGTTATGGTGATTTGGGTGAGATACTGGCAGGGATGGCGGAGACTGCCTGAACACCCGCTTCATTGCACTCCGTGGTCCTTCCTTTGTCGAAAGGGACAACGCTTGCGCTGAATAAATGCAACGCGCCCTACCGCCGGTTTCCAAGCATCTGACGCAGCAATCCTGAACGGTGCAGATAGTAAAGCAGTGTCATGATCGACGCGATGGCAGAGGCTAGATAGGTTAGGAAGGCGGCGTTGAGGACTTTGTTCGCGCCGCTCGCTTCTTCCGCGTTGACAAACCCTGCATTGACCATTGCCGTTTTTGCGCGCGCGCTGGCATCCCATTCGACGGGTAGCGTGATGACCGAGAATACCACGGCGGCGGCAAAGAGTGCGACGCCCGCAAGTACGACCCATTGGCCCAGAACTGGTGCCAATGACAGCATCATCATGCCGACCATCAAAACAGGCATCGACATCTTGCTGGCAATATTAGTGATGGGCACCATCGACGAGCGCATTTGCAGCCATTTGTAGCCTTGCGCGTGTTGTAGCGCATGACCGGCCTCGTGGCAGGCGACTCCAATCGCGGAGATGGATCGTTCATTATAGACTGGCTCTGACAATCGCAGCGTCCGGTCGCGCGGATCGTAGTGATCGCTCATTCGTCCGCCGATGGGTTCAATCCGGCAATTCGTGACCCCAGCGCGTTGCAGCATCAGGTTCGCGGCCTCGGCCCCAGTCAACCCACCTTGCGTCCCGTAGCTCTCGTATTTCTTGAAGGTCCGTTTGACCAACCACGAAGCCCCACCGGATAAAACCATGCCCGGAAGCACCACCAAAAGCATGTAGGTCATATCGAAATACATGAAAGAACCCTCGTGAACTATGTGTTGGGTCGATAACGACTGGTGGGAAATTGGTTGTTTTGGTGCGATTTTTCAAGTCACCGCACGATTTATTCACTTAAAAACAGATATTTATAACCTGTGTTCAACCTATATTTGATGGTTGGCTGTTCGCGACGTGGACTTTGTTTAAGCGGACGGGATGCAAATTGCGGCTTAACGCAACGCATACCCATGTATCGCCAGCACCCGAGATGCGCGGGACCGATTGGGCCGAGGACGTCGATTGTCCGAAACACATTGGCTGGAAGACGGTCTGCAAAAACTCGTACGACATCGTCCGACTGGCTCTCGTGGACCCGGTCGGCTGCGCGCTTCGAGAAAGGAATGGTCAGGCTGGCAGTCTTATCCAACATCCGATTTGACAAGACGCAAGTGCCCACGGCTGCGTTCAATAGGTTCTTGCGTCTCGATGATTTGCTCGGTTGCTCCAAGCAATCCGCCATTGATCGCTTTAAGCTCGGGCCGCCCCCCGGCGAGAATCTGGCTGGCTGCGAATGGTTCAAGCGAATGTGGGACGGATGGTTCGCCGCGACGATCATGGGCCCGGCGGCCAAAGATCGGTGCGGTTCCGACGCCTTCAAAGCTGTCACCCGTCAACTCGAACAAGCGAACTTTGTCGACCCAGTGATGGATGGGGTCGTATAGCTTTGAAAATGCGCGATTTTCACCAGTGTAATATCCGCAACCTAGAATGCGGGTCATCTCGCCCATGTCAGAACGCAATGGCAGATAGAGGAACTCGGCCTGATAGTGGAAACCGCCCCGGTTCTCGACCGTGCAGGCAACGTGGCCAATACAAGGTTCGGTTACGACGCGGTGCATCACATCACGCACTTTGGCGCGGCACTCACCATGCCACAGGGCCAGCGCGCTCATCCCGCGAAGCTCCATTCCAAAACTTTCGCAAAGACGCGTGCCTGCAAGACGAAAACGAACGCTGTCACGGCTTTGAACTTCGAGGATAAAAGTACTGTCCAGAAGTGGCGCAATTTCACGCGGCTCGATTTCGGAACGAAACGGCGCGAGGCGGCCTTCGCGAATCGAATTCCAATAGTCGTAAAGGGCGCGTGTCTTCGCGTGTTTCATTCTGCCAGTCCCATCCCTGGAATCCCCTTAGTTTGCTTGTCTTTGCGACAATATACACAAAAGGAACGTTTCACCATTAACAAAGTTCAACCGAACGAATCTCACGATAGAACGAGTCGCCGTCCGTTGAAATGATGAAACGAAGGATCGCAATGCATGTGCCAGTTGTTCATCCGTACACTGCTGGTTTTCAATGCCTTGTTCGCGTAAACGTGCTCGTACAGCCACAAAAGGATAGAAATGTGCCGATTAGTAGCATGACGGGCTTTGCCTCAAACAGCGGGCAAACGGGTGATTCCACCTGGCGCTGGGACGTCAAAAGCGTGAATGCACGGGGGTTGGATTTGCGGTTCCGCTTGCCACCCGGATACGAGGCACTGGAACCCAAACTACGATCAGGCGCGCAGAACGTGCTAAAGCGCGGTTCAGTAGCGATTTCCTTGACCCTGTCGTTCCAAAGAACCACCGGTCAAATTGCCCTTGATGAAGCCGCTCTGACCAAAGCCGTGTCGAACATCGCCGCTGTGCGTGACCGCCTGGAAACTGCGGGAGTACCTGTGGCGGATACCCGCGCGGAGGTCGTACTGTCGTTGCCCGGTGTGGTTTTGTCTGGCGATGAGGCCGAGGGGGATGACCCTGCTTCAATCGGGCCTGAATTGCAGCGTGGATTTGAGGCGGCGATTGAAGCTCTCGTTGCGGAACGTCGCGCTGAGGGAGCGCGTTTGGGACGGATAATTTCGGAACAAGTGACCCAGATTGAATCGCTCACGCGGGACGCTGAAGCGTGTGCTGATCAAGCAGTTATCGCGCTACGCGAGAGGCTTAAGACTCAGCTAACCACGTTGCTGTCGGATACGTCGCTTTCGCAAGAGCGGATGGAACAAGAGGCCGCGCTGCTCGCATCCAAAGCAGATGTGCGAGAAGAGATTGACCGCCTGCATGCACATGTGGCTGCTGCGCGTGAATTATTGGCAATGGAAGAACCTATTGGGCGGCGTTTGGATTTTTTGACGCAAGAATTTAACCGCGAAGCTAATACACTATGCTCCAAAAGCTCTACGGATGCCCTGACACGGATCGGGTTGGATTTGAAAATGGTTGTGGATCAGATCAAGGAGCAGGCGGCGAATGTTGAGTGATAGTTCGGGCGCGATGGCTTTTGCCCTCTGGTCAACCTCGCGACAATCTCACCAGCTTTATCCGGCCTTGAAAACGCGAGTGACGCAATGAAACCCATCCTTGATGCCGTTGAGTCTATCGAGTACGTCCGTCGCCGCGGGATGCTGTTTATTCTGTCATCACCGTCGGGCGCTGGTAAAACAACACTGGCCAAACGCCTGATGGAAGCGGATCCTCAAGTCACGTTGTCTGTCTCGGCGACCACACGCCAACCACGCGCAGGCGAAGTGGATGGCGTCGATTATCATTTCGTTAGCAAAGATGAGTTCTCCAAAATGGTGGTTGAGGGCGAGATGCTGGAGCACGCCACCGTCTTTGATAACTATTATGGCAGTCCCCGCGCGCCGGTCGAAAAGGTATTGGGCGAGGGCCGCGATGTTCTGTTTGATGTGGATTGGCAGGGTGCACAGCAAATCCGCGATTCCATGAAAGACGATGTGGTCAGCGTCTTTATCCTGCCGCCATCGGTCGAAGAACTTGAGGCGCGGCTTCGTAATCGCGGATTGGATGATGACGCCACGATCCGCAATCGGATGGATAAATCCATTGCCGAGATGCTGCATTGGCCAGAATACGATTACGTTTTGATCAATACGGATTTGGACGTTTGTGCGTCGCAGCTCGGATCTGTGCTCGCCGCTGAACGGTTAAAGCGCACGCGGCGCGAAGAAGGATTGAATAGCATGTTTGATAGGATCAAAGCTGGATGAGTCTTTTTCACCTGATCCTTGTCGCTTTAGTGCAGGGCATCACCGAGTTTTTGCCGATCAGCTCCAGCGCGCACTTAATCCTTGCGCCAATGGTCACGGGTCAACCTGATCAGGGGCCGATGATTGATATGGCCGTCCATGTCGGAACATTGTTCGCCGTCCTTTTGGCTTTTCGCCGGGAAGTTGCCGAAGCATTTTTCGGATTCTTTCACTTACTGCGAGGCCGGACCGAACGTTGGGATGCGCGTCTCGCGCTGTTCTTGATCGTCGGAACCATTCCGGTTGTGATCGTCGGGCTGATCTTCAGCAAGCTGGATGTGATGGACTGGATGCGCGATCCGACCCGTGCGCTGGCCATTATCGGTTGGACGACGCTGGTCTTTGGCGTGTTGCTTTACATCGCCGACAAGTTCACTCCGCAGACACGAGAGCTGAAAGAGATTACGTTAAAAGATACGCTCTTTGTTGGCTTAGCACAGGCGGTTGCTCTGATCCCTGGCACTTCTCGCTCCGGCATTACCATGACGGCGGGGCGGTTCTTGGGATTGGACCGCACGTCGGCTGCACGATTTTCAATGCTGCTGGCGATACCAACGATCATTGCGGCGGGAACACTGGGCACCAAAGATATTATAGAAAGCGGAAATGTTCAGCTCGGCATTGATTCATTGATCGCGGCAGTCTTGTCGTTCATTGCCGCCTTGATCGCCATCAAGCTGTTTATGCGCTGGATTGCAAGCGCAACGATGACACCGTTTGTCATCTATCGGTTGGTGTTGGGGGCTGTATTGCTCTGGCTCGCCTATACCTGACGAGCCAGAGCGAAGGGCTTAGCTGCCGGTTCTTTGTTCAACAAAGATCGTGCCTGTCTTGCCATTGGCACTCAGTTGATAAACCTCGTAAACCTTGCCTTGAATTTGGACGAGGCCGGTTTGAGCCTTATGCTTGCCGTTCTTGCGTGGTGCTTGGCGGTTGCCGTTGATCAGCGTGCCATAGGTCGCCGATTGAATGCCGCTGAAAATCTGAGGAGGCACCTCATATTTTTTGGCTACATCTTCGATTTTCAAATCTGGATCATGCGGCGCTGACAGTGCTTCGACCACACCGGCTTTACGCAACGCACCGTCTTCGCAGATGATGAAATTGTGGGTTTCGTCAAGCGCGCCAAGGTTACAGACCGCATCGCCGGAGCGGGCAGCGTTTTGGGTTCTCACGACGGCCTTTGCCGGTTCAATCTTCTGGGCCGGAGCAGCTTTTTGAGCTTCAGCAGCAGGTGCTTGGGCAATGTCGAGCGACTCGGACGGCTTCAGCGGGGTTTCTGCCGATTGGCCGGCAGCCGAAGAGGTGCTGGTAGGTGTGCTAGTGGTGGTGGCGCAAGCGCTCAGCGCAACAGCAGCCACAAGGAGGGCGGGCATTTTCATCGCAAAACTCCGTTTATTTAGGTGTTAACGGCATACCGCTCGTATGGTTTACGAATGGTAACTGTCAGCGTGATGATTGGTTAAATTTGTCAACGTGCTGCTAAGGCTTCACGACGTTGCGCCGCGTTTGCGTAACACGGCTTCACGCCATGCGATGAAAACAGTCGATCCGACGATCACTGCCGCCCCTAATGCGGTTGGCGCATCCAACCCCTCCTGAAAGAAAATCCATCCTGCCACCGTGATAAAGAGAAGTCGCAAAAAAGCGAACGGGGCCAGAAAACCGGCATCCGCCGCAGTATATGCGCGAATATCAGCGAACATCCGAAGCGATGAAGCGAAGACAAGCAACGCAATCAGGCCCCAAAGCTCAAAACCGACGGGCGTCCAAAACCAAATGACCGGCACAGCCATCACGATACTGGAGATGATGCTGGAGGATACCAGAATGCTGGTCGCGCCATCGGCCTGAGACAAAGGTCGAGAGATCAACAATGCGACTGAGAAACAAAGTGCGCTTAAAACAGCGGATATCATCGCCCAAGAAAATACTCCAAAACCGGGGCGCAAGACGATCAAAACGCCAATAAAGGCGGCAGCGATGGCAGCGGCTCGCCGAGGCCCAAAACGTTCTTGCTGAAAGACCGCTGCAAGCAGCGTTGCGAACACCGGAGCCATGAAGAAAAGTGTGGTGGCCGTGGCGAGTGGTAGAACACTGAGCGCATAAAATCCGGTGTTCAAGGCGATGACAAATAAACCGCCGCGTAACAGGTGCAGCCACGGTCTGCTAAACCGCAAACGCTGTTCGCCCGCTGTGGGTCGTTTGATGAGAAGCGGGATGAGGACCCATAGCCCAAGAACACAGCGGAGGAAGGCGATCTGAACCGTGTGCATTTCAACCGAGAGGTATCGCACCGCAACGCTCATCCCCGTCGCTCCGATGCAAGAGGCGATGATCCATTGGGCACCGCGGATGTTTTGGGCAACCGTCGGCGGGCCGAAAGGCTCGCCTTCGATTTTAGAGGGCGCGGGCATTTTGCAACGGTCCGATCAGGAAACGAAAAAGAAAGGCGCTTTGTTCGCCACAAAGATGTCTCGGTGATAGCTTAATGAAAGTTAAAAGTTCAATTGTGAACGTGGAGCCTTGCTATGCGTAAACTCGTTGCTTTTGCCGTTGTCAGCGCTGCTTTGCTGAGTGGGATGGGCAGTGCTAACGCACAGGTCGCCACTAATATTAGCCGGTGCGAGGCGCGCGATGCCTCGATTGACGACTTGATTGTGCATTGCACTGTTGCCATCAAAAGCGGTCGGTTGACTGCAGGACAAGAAGCAAGAGCGTTTCTGAACCGTGGCACGGCCTTCTTTGATCGTGCTCAGTATTCGCTGGCTATTCGTGATTACGGCTTTGCTGAGGAAAGAGATGCTTCGCTTTCCGCTATTTATGCCAACCGCGCCAACGCTCTAATCCGCATGGGAGAAGGACAGCGGGCGGTTTTGGAATATGAACGTGCGCTTAAGTTGGACCCGCAGGACGTACAATCGATGATTGGGCGCGGCGGGGCGCTGATGCAATTGACCCGTTACTCCGATGCGGCGCAAAGCTTTACGCAGGCTTTGTCGATTGATCCTCAGAATACGACGGCGCTTTATAACCGGGGCTTGGCTGCCATGCGTCTCGACCGCGCGCAGCAGGCGGCGTCGGATTTTGGTCAGGTGATCCAGTTAAATCCACAAGATGCGGAAGCCTTCGCCTTTCGCGCACAGGCATTTGAGAAAATTGGCGAACTGAACCGCGCTTATGAGAATTACTCGCGCGCGATACAGATTGACGATGGGTATTCGTTTGCTTGGTTCCGCCGGGGTAAACTGATGGTGGATGATGGGCGACCCAAAGAGGGAAATCCCGATCTGGCGAGGGCGTATAAGTTGGGATACAATGACCCTTGGCTTGCAGAATACGTCGTCAAACTTGGACGCGGCGAGTAACGCACATACTTTTGTGTCTATTGACGCGTACAAGCGTGTATCAACTTTCTCACATTGAGTGTCACGGGCGCGTGAAGTCCCGTTGTGAAGGCCCGTCCACTTTGTTACGAAGTGTGCTGAGTAAACGGGGAACATGATGTGGCAAAAGTAGGCGACCGGAAAAAGGGAAAACCTGCTCTGTTGAAGCGGCTTCTGCCGTTCTTCGCGCCTTATCGCTGGCAGGCCTTTGCTGCGGGACTGGCGCTGATGTCGGCGGCTTTTTTCACGTTGTTGATGCCTGTTGCTCTGCGCCGGGTGATTGATCTGGGCTTTGATCAGGATAAAGCTCAATACATTGATCAGTATTTCCTCGCGATGATCGCGGTTGCTGGTTTGCTCGCGATTGCCACGTCGCTGCGATATTATTTCGTCACGCGCCTTGGCGAGCGGATAGTTACCGATATTCGGCGCGATGTTTACAATCACGCCATCGGTATGAGTCCGCGTTTCTTCGAGAAAATTCGGACGGGCGAAACGCTTTCGCGGATCAACACGGATACGACTTTGGTTCAAACGCTGGTGGCCAGCACAGTCTCGATCGGGTTGCGGAATATTCTGCTGCTGATCGGCGGCGTCGTCATGTTGCTTTTGACGAGTGGAAAGCTGACCGGGTTAGTGCTGCTGATCGTTCCCATCATCGTTGTTCCAATCATCTTGATGGGGCGCCGGGTCCGTGGATTTTCGAAAATCGCGCAGGATAAGATTGCCGAAACCTCTGCGATTGCGGGGGAGACGCTCAGTTCTGTGCGTGATGTCCAGAGCTTTACTCAAGAGGATGGCTCGCGGGATCGGTTTGGCGCGGCTGCCGAAGGTGCGTTTGCAGCCTCGCAAAAACGAATCTCTGCACGTTCGCGGTTAACGGCGATCGTCATATTCCTTCTGTTCACAGGCATTGTCGGTGTCATGTGGATTGGCGCATCCGATGTGATCAACGGACGTATGACCGCCGGAGAACTGGGGCAATTTATCCTCTATGCGGTGATTGTGGCGGGTGCTTTTGCGGCCTTATCCGAGATGTGGACACAGCTACAGCAAGCGGCTGGCGCGACAGAGCGCTTGGTCGAAATTCTTGATACCGAGACAGATATCGAAGCCCCGGCCAATCCATTGGCTTTGCCAGAGCCGCGTGGACAGATCGCATTTCGCAATGTGTCCTTCAGCTTTCCAAGCCGTCCCGATGAAAAGGCGCTGGATGACGTTAATCTGCGGATTGAACCCGGCGAAACTGTCGCCTTGGTTGGTCCGTCGGGTGCGGGTAAAACGACGATTTTCCATCTATTGCAACGGTTTTATGACCCGTCTCACGGAACCATCCATTTGGACGGCGTGGGGTTGGCCGATGCTGATCCGAAAGCAATTCGGTCGCGTTTGGCTATTGTCCCACAAGAACCTGCAATCTTCGCCGCCAGTGTCATGGACAACATTCTGTTCGGACGACCAGAGGCAACGGAGGACACGGCAAAACGGGCTGCGGAGGCAGCGGCAGCGAGCGGCTTTATCGAGGCTCTGCCTGAAGGCTATGCCACCGAAGTCGGTGAGCGCGGGGTGATGTTGTCGGGTGGACAGAAACAACGGATCGCCATTGCACGCGCAATCCTGCGCGACGCCCCTGTACTGTTGCTGGACGAGGCAACGTCGGCATTGGATGCTGAAAGCGAGCGCGATGTGCAACAAGCCTTCGAACGGTTGGCCAAAGATCGCACGACATTGGTCATCGCGCACCGTCTTGCGACGGTGAAAAAGGCGGACCGGATCATCGTTCTGGAGGATGGGAAAATCGTCGCCGAAGGAACGCACGATACTCTGGTGGCGGAGGGCGGCCTTTATGCGCGGCTCGCACGGCTTCAGTTTACCGGGTTACGCACGGTTGATGGCGAGTTGAGCGTAGATGAGAGTCGGCCCGATGCGGACGCGCAGTCGCTCGCATGAGATCTAACTTTTGATTTGAGGCCAGCGTTTCACTTAAGGTCCGATGATGGAAACGCCCTCACACATTCGACGTCTTGAATGGCGAGTCGATGATGCACTTGTCAGCTATGATGATGCTCTGTCGTTCATGGAGGCGCGTGCCGCGTCGATCCGGGATGAGGCTGCGCCGGAATGCGTTTGGCTGCTAGAGCATCCTCCGCTTTATACCGCCGGAACCAGCGCAGATGCCGCTGACCTGCTGAACGCGCGGTTCCCTGTGCATATTGCGGGGCGGGGCGGGGAGTACACCTATCACGGTCCCGGTCAGCGCATTGCCTATGCCATGCTCGATCTGAAAGCGCGTGGGCCAGATGTTCGCCGCTATGTTCATGCGTTAGAGGAATGGATTATTCGCACCCTTGCGGTCTTTAATGTTCGCGGAGAGCGGCGAGAGGGGCGGCCCGGTGTCTGGGTGCGCCGTACCGATATTGGAGCGCCTGCGCGCGAGGATAAGATCGCAGCACTGGGCGTCCGGGTGCGGCGATGGGTGACGTTGCACGGCCTGTCGATCAACGTTGAGCCAGACCTGAGCCATTACGACGGTATCGTCCCGTGCGGCATCGCCGAACATGGTGTGACGAGCCTTGTCGAACTGGGCGTGACGGCGACAATGCCTGAACTTGATATGGCCTTGCGCGAAGCATTTGAGGAGGTTTTCGGTGAAGGTTGAAATGTTGGCAGGCACCGAGCGCGAAGAGGCGCTGACCGCTGTGAAGGCAGCGGGGTGGCAGGTCGTGCAGGACCGTGAAGCGATTGAGAAATCCTACCGGTTCAAGACCTTCATCGACGCATTTGGATGGATGAGTAAAGTTGCGCTGCTGGCCGAAAAAATGAACCACCACCCGGAATGGTCGAACGTCTACAACCGGGTTCACGTGACTCTAACAACGCATAGCTGCGGGGGGTTGAGTGCTCTGGATGTCGAATTAGCGAAGAAAATTGATCATTTGACCTGATTTTGCCATTCGCTTGCCCATTTTGAAGATGCATAAAAACGTCATGAAAAAACATCTGTTTCTTGCCGCCCTGATCGCATTCGGCCCCGCCGCGGCTAAGGCTGAACCCGTCACGGAATCGCTGACGTATAATGCGTATATTGGTGGGTTGCCTCTTGGCACGCTCGATTTGAAGATCGCTATGGATGATGCGCGCTATGCGACCGAGGCGCGCTTTGATGTCGCGACGCTCTTGCGGTGGGCGCTTGATACGAATGCGCGGGCAACGTCGAGCGGATCGGTTTCTTCCGGTGCGCCGGTTCCCGCGAAGTTCCAATATTGGGTTCGGGACGGCAAAAAAGAACGCAATACCGAAATGCTGTTTGATGCGAGCGGAAATCCCGTTGAAGTCAAAGCCAGCCCAAAGTTCCGTCAACGCTCTTACGATATTTCGACACTGGATGAGGTCAAGCAAGCCGTTGATCCCGCGAGCGCCGTGGCGCTGCTTTCTGCGCCGCGCACCGCCGCATGTGAGTTGGATATGACGGTCTTTGACGGACGGAAGCTGCATCGCATCACGCTGGAGCCGTCTGCCACAAAGTCTGACAAATTCACGCGTTGCACTGGTCGGTATGAGCGTCTCGCGGGCTTTAAGGCAAAATACATGGCGCCGGGTCGCCGGGCCTACGCCTTTGACGCGGAACTCACCCAAATTGCTCCCGACCGCTGGCGCCCGCAGCGTGTCTGGGCAAAAACTAAGTTCGGAAATGCGGTTGTCGTTCTGCGATAAGTGTTTCGATACCGCAGAACAGCCTATTTCCAACGATCCCCAAAACCCACTACATTGCGGCGAGGAGGGCGTCGGCTGAGCTTTTCACGGCTTCGCCCGGCGCATCTTCGATCAGCAGGGTTGCTACTGTTCCATCCTTGACCAGCACCGCATAGCGCTTTGATCGCACGCCCAACCCACGTTCGGTTAGGTCAAGCTCCATGCCCATTGCCGCTGTGAAATCTCCGCTGCCATCGGCGAGCATCTGGATGTCCGGAGTGGCGGTGGTTGCTTTGCCCCACGCATCCATCACGAAAACATCGTTGACGGACAGACAGGCAATCGCATCAACGCCCTTTTCCCGCAGCGCATCAGCCTGAGCAAGAAAGCCGGGCAAGTGACTGTTGTGGCATGTCGGCGTGAAGGCACCGGGAACGGCAAACAGCGCGACCGTTTTTCCGCCGAAGATTTCTGCGGTGGTGCGAGGAGCGGGGCCATCATCCGTCATCATCGTGAATGTGGTCTCTGGTAGCGTATCGCCCACTTTGATCTCGGTCATGTCGGTCCCCTTGTTGATCTATGCTCGTGCATGACATAGCCAGAATTTCGATAAAGGCGAGGGGATTCATGTCAGAAGATTCGCGAACATTCGTTATCGTCGGCGCGGGTCATGCCTCCGCGCAGCTTTGCGAGAGCCTCCGCCGCGGTGGATTTGACGGGCGCATCGTTTTGATCGGCGAGGAAACCTGGTTGCCTTATCAGCGCCCGCCGCTGTCAAAGGCGTATCTACTCGGTGATTTTGCCCGCGAGCGCTTGTTCGTAAAGCCTCAGATTTTTTACGACGAACATAAGATCGAGTTGCGCTTGGGCGCGCCGGTGACAGCGATTGACAGGGATGCTCAAACGGTGACTGTGGATGGAGAAATCATCCACTATGATCGCCTCGCGCTGTTGACGGGTGCGCGGGTGCGACGGCTCGACTGTCCCGGCGCGCAGCTTGCTGGCGTGCATTACGTGCGTGGGATTGACGATATTGACGGGTTGGAGCCTGCTATTCCAGCGGCGAAATCGGCAGTTGTTGTCGGTGGCGGTTATATTGGTCTGGAGGCGGCGGCTGTGCTGCGAAAAAAGGGATTGGAGGTCACAATCCTGCACCGCTCGCCGCGCTTGTTGTCCCGCGTCGCCAGTGCAGAAACTGCGGCGTTTATGCAAAAACTCCATGAAGAAGAGGGAGTTCATGTGCGCTTGAATCAAACCATCCGTTCGATTGAAGGCACGGGAAAAGTGGAGCGGGTCGAGGTTGAACGCGTGGTCGTTGATCATGTCGAACACACTAATCGAATTGAAATTCCCGCTGATATCGTCGTTGCTGGAATTGGTGTCTTGCCGAACCAGCGCCTCGCCTCGGATGCGGGGTTAGCCACGGAAGACGGCATTGTTGTTGACGAGTGTTGTCGGACCGCAGATCCGGACATTTTTGCCGCCGGAGACGTGGCGGAGCATCCGCACCCCCCTTATGGCACCCTGCGACTCGAGTCGGTTCAGAACGCTCTGGATCAGGCGAAAGCCTGTGCCGCCGCGATGCTCGATGCCCCTGAAGCTTACGCCTCAATGCCGTGGTTCTGGTCGGATCAGTTCGACGTGAAGTTCCAGTCGGCTGGATTGCCACAAGGCTACGCTCAGTCAGTATGGCGTTCTGGGGATAAGCCGCGCTCGGGGTCGAACTGGCTCTATTCCAATAACAAGCTGATTTGCGTGGAAGCGATGAACGATCCACGCGCCTATATGATGGGTAAGCGCTGGCTAGAGGGCGGGGTGACACCGCGCAGCGATCAGATCGGAAATGCAGAGATTGGCTTGAAGGAAATTGAGACCGCATAGCGGTCAGTAAATCGTTTTCTTCATCCGCTCTGGATAATTGGCGTCGTATGTCGCGGCGTCAAAATCGGCTTTGATGGCCTTGACCATATCACCTGCGCTCGGCAGCGATTTGCGCTCTATTTGTGTTTCACTGTCCCATATCTGAGAGCGGGCGAGGGCTTTTTGGCATTGAAAATACACGCTGTCGATATGGACCCTGAGGACGGTGGCGGGGGATTTGCCCTGCATTTCAAATTGCTCGCATAGGCTGGGATCGGCGATGATCTCGGCACGGCCATTGACCCGAATGGTCTCTCCGGCACCGGGGACGAGGAACAGCAATGAACAGCGCGGGTCCGCTATCAGATTGCGGAGCGTGTCGAGTCGGTTATTGCCGCGCCGGTCCGGGATCAGCAGCGTGCGGTCGTCCTGAATGCGGGCGAAACCGGCGGGGTCACCGCGCGGCGAACAATCTGTCCCGTCCTCGCCAACCGTTGCCATCACCATGAACGGAGATGCCTCGATAAAGGCACGGTATTCGGCAGTCAGATAAGGTATTTCCTTATCAAGTGATGCTTGGGGTGGCGTGCCATAGAGCGCTTCAAGAGCTTCAATCGTTGTGATTTGGGTCATGGGTTCTCAAATACTGCGATAGTGGCTGCGCGATCACTGATTTATCGTAAAAACTCAAAGTGACGGCGTGGGCGAGAGGTTACGGGCGCGTTCTCTCTCGAATTTTCTGCAAAGATCAACGAAAGGGTGAGGATCATGCGATCATACCACCTGTGGGCCATTTTTGCGAATGGCTTGGGGCTTTACGCTCAGTGCTCTGTAGCATAATGATACATCAAACAACTTTTTGGAGATGTCTCCGGTGATTTCAAACGCGACCTCTTTGGCCTCGGCTGCCTCAGATTTGGGGTTTGGCAGTGCGTTTGATGGCCTCGGATTTTCTTTTCCAGGCGAAAGCGCGGCAGGGTCTGTGTCGGGATTAGGCGTTTCGGCCTCTTCTGCACCTTTGATTTCAGCACCAGCAGCGCGCATCACCCCTGAATTTCGCACATCTATCGCACCGCCGACCCAGCCGACCAATCCGTCGATTGCGCCGCCGAAGTCCGGACGCGACGCGAATGCAATGGGGGCAGCGAATGAGGCGTTCGGTGGCCCGCGCGTGAAGCTCGCGTCAATGGGGCTGGAAATGATGGGCCCGCAAACCAATGCTCCGTTCGCGGATCACGGCGCCATTGCAGCCCTGTTTGACAAGGGTTTTGGCAGGCTCCTGTAGACGGTTCGCCTAATCCATCAAAACCGTCGAAATTTGGCGAGTAGGGGGCTTCTCGTTCGATCTGGGCAGCAATGGTGATCGCGTTTTAGGCGATGCGGGACATATTGATACTCAAGCTGCGGACCTCGTCGGCAATATCTTTATCTACCGTCAGGTTCAGCTTGGCGCACATTTCAGGCTTCTTTTTGGCGGTGTAACGCAGAAGCCTAAATCGCTCTATAATCCCAACTTATCCCACTTCGCGTCCACTTTGGCGACGGTCTCTTCGTCCATATCGAGAACCTGGCCCCATTCTCGGTTGGTTTCGCCTTCCCACTTATCGGTGGCGTCAAACCCGATTTTGGACCCCAAACCGGACACGGGAGAGGCGAAATCCAGATAGTCTATGGGTGTGTTTTCAATAATTGTGCAGTCGCGGGCCGGGTCCATCCGGGTCGTGACGGCCCACCACACATCATCCCAAGAGCGGCAGTCGATGCCTTCATCCACGACGATGACGAATTTGGTGTACATGAACTGGCGCAGGTAAGACCACGCACCCATCATCACGCGCTTGGCGTGTCCGGGATAGGCTTTTTTCATTGAGATGACGGCGATGCGATAGCTGCATCCTTCGGGGGGCAACCAGAAATCGACGATCTCCGGGAACTGCGCTTGGAGGAGCGGGATGAACACCTCGTTCAACGCTTCGCCGAGGATCGCGGGTTCGTCCGGCGGGCGGCCCGTGTAGGTGCTGAGGTAGATCGGTTTTTCCCGCATCGTAATCGCGGTGACGGTGAAGACCGGGAATTGCTCGACCGAATTGTAATAGCCAGTGTGGTCGCCGAATGGTCCTTCATCGGCGTATTCATCAAGGCTGACCGTGCCCTCCAAGACAATTTCAGCGGTGGCAGGGACTTTGATGGGCTGACTGACACAATCTGCAAGCTCTGCGGGCTTGCCGCGCAAAAGCCCCGCGAAGTGGTATTCACTCAGATTATCGGGCACCGGCGTCACGGCGGCGAGGATCGTTCCGGGATCCGCGCCCAGCACAGCAGCGGCGGGCAGCGGTTCGGGCTTTTCGCCTTTCCACCGCCGATGATGCTGCGCGCCGCCACGATGTTTTAGCCAGCGCATGATCAGTTTGTTTTTGCCGAGTTTCTGCATCCGGTAGATGCCGAGATTGTAATCGTCCTCGCGCTTACCTGATGGCCCCTTGGTGACAACCAGAGGCCACGTCACCAATGGCCCAGCCTCGTCTGGCCAGCAGGTTTGAATCGGCAGGCGGTCGAGGTCGATGTCATCGCCGGTTAGCACGACTTCTTGGCAAGGGGCTTTTTTGCCGATCATGCCGCCGAAACCTTTGGGTTTCATCGTCAGAACGGTTTTGGCGAGGGGCAGTAGACCAAGCGCTTCCTTGATGCCGCGCGGTGGTTCGGGTTGGCGCAAGAACGCAAGCAATTCGCCGACTTCGCGCAATTCTTGCCCCGTGCGGCGCTCTTTCCCGTCGAGGGTTACGCCCCGTGCGACCCGCTCAACCGTGCCGAAGAGGTTGCAGAGCACGGGCATCTCAGCCTTGCGGCCATCCTCGTGAACGACATTCTCAAAAAGAAGGGCAGGACCGCCTTTGTGCAAAACCCGTTTGTGAATTTCGGTCATCTCGCGGTCGGTGGAGACCTCTTCGGTTATTCGCACCAGATCACCGTCTTTCTCAAGCCGGTCGATAAAGTCACGCAAGGATGTGTAGGCGGTCATGGGCGAGTCTCCGTTTCCCGCAAACACATAGCTCGAGAGGGGGCGGGCGTCACGCCTTTGACCCGTCATAATCCGACCATGCCCAGCGCTAGAGTGGGGCAAGATTCAAGATATGTTAATCATGACCGCACATGCCGGAGGACGTTTATGAAGCTGTGGAAGCGCTTGATCATGGTTGCAGGATTAAGTTTGGCAGTGGCGGAAAATGCAAATGCCGACGCAGGGCTTGTGCATATCAGCCCATCTTTGGCATTGGCCGAACCTTGCGGCAGCGGCAGCGGGTGCGCTTTTACTTGGACGCTGGCGACGCGTTTTGGTGTCGCCCTTGATTTCGCTGAAAAGCGTTATGGTCGCCGCGATTTGAACTGGACGTTATTGGGGGTCGATTTCGCCCGCGTGAACGCACCGCAGATTTTCTATGCGGGGCATGGCGGAGGGCGGCAGGACATTGTGATCCAGTTGACGACCAGCGCGGCGGTGAACGAAAAACAGGCGTTGTTCCAACTTGCCCATGAAGTTGTCCATGTGCTGTCCCCCATCGGCCCGGGCGTGGCCTCTAGTGTGTTGGAGGAAGGCATCGCAACCTATAACTCGCTCGATTTCGTTCGCAGTTCAGGGATTGAGATTGGTCCCGGTTACATCAGCGCAGAGAATTACCAAGATGCGTATTGGACGATTGTCGAGTTGGAACGGGCGCAGCCGGATTTTCAACGGCGGACAGCAGCGCTGCGACGGCGGCATAAGAGCCTGTCTGGTCTGAGCGCCCGAAAAATCAGGGCAGCCTATCCGAATATCGGCATCGCGCTTGCTCAGCGATTGGCGAGTAACTTTTGACCAAACTCGAAAGAGAAAAGCCCGGCGCGAAGGCCGGGCCGTATGGTGATGCGAGTAGGGTTTCGATGGTTTGCGGGGCAAACCATCTTTTGCTTTAAGCCGCGACTGCGAGAGGCGAGGCACGGCAGGTTGTGCGCCCTTTCGCCGTGCGACAGCTATTTAGGCAAATCGCCGATAACGCCTTTGATGAAGAAATCCATCGTTGCCATCATGCCGTCATCGGCTGTTTCGCCTTCGGCGACCCGTTCTTTGCCGTCACGATCCACGATCGGACCAGCGAAGGGATGAAGGCGACTCAGACGGATCAGGTCTTCGGTTTCTTTAGCAGCTTTGGCGATCTCGTAATCCATATTCGAGTACGGTGACATTTGCACCATGCCCGGCTGGATGCCGTCCCAAGTGTCTTGGCTTTCCCAAGATCCGTCCAGCACGGCACCGACGCGCGCTACGTAGTAGGGTGCCCAGTTGTCGATAATTGACGTGAGTTGGGCAGTCTTGCCGAACTCATGCATGTCGGATGCTTGGCCAAAAGCGGGGATGCCCGCATTGGCGGCGGTTTGCATCGGCGCGGGAGAATCTGTGTGCTGTGTGATAATGTCCGCGCCTTGGGCAATCAGAGCCTTGGTCGCGTCGGCTTCTTTGCCGGGGTCAAACCACGAATTTACCCAAACGACCGAGATTTCGGCATCGGGATTGACGCTTTGCATCCCCAACAGAAACGCATTTACGCCGCGAATGACTTCGGGAATTGGGAAAGAAGCGACATAGCCCGCTTTTCCTTTCTTGGACATTTTGCCCGCGATTTGCCCGGCAATATAGCGGCCCTCGTAAAAACGCGCACTATAGGTTGCAACGTTGTCTGCGCGCTTGTAGCCGGTTGCATGCTCGAATTTTACTTTCGGGAATTGTTTCGCCACTTTGACCGTTGGGTCCATGAAACCAAACGATGTTGTGAAGATCAGGCCGTGGCCTGACGCGGCAAGCTGTCGAATGACGCGTTCAGCGTCTGGTCCTTCAGAGACGCTCTCGACGAAGGTGGTTTTGACCTTGTCACCATAAGCAGCTTCAACTGCTTTCAGGCCCTCATGGTGTTGATAGCTCCAGCCGTGATCCCCGATGGGACCGACATAGATGAATCCAACTTTCAACGGATCATCAGCGGCCTGAGCAGTGGTCAGACCAAGGGCCATCGCCAGCCCGAGCAGCAAAGTGCGAAACATACGAAATTCTCCCCATTCGATTCGGTGCCGGAGAGTATTGCGGATTGCTGCAGATGGGGAGTC
>CAZJWF010000007.1:40303-56255 GCA_964549375.1 uncultured Neomegalonema sp. | reverse complement strand
GAACGCCGCGAACGCTCTGCCGGTGAATAAGTACCTGTGGCGCGCGTCGATCAATGTCTTGGGTGCCAGCCTTCCGCTCGCGTCAACCGATCCGTTCTCCGGCGTCATCGCGACAGACTGGGGCGCAGCGGCAAATGCACAAAACGAGCGCGTGCGCGTTACCGCGAGCGTTCAGGGCACAGAACTTACGGCCAGAGCACTGGACGTATCTGTGTTCCGCGAGACCTTGAACCCGGCGGGGGCGTGGATTACAGCACCAGTTAGCCCCCAAACGGCGTCAAAATTGAAAGACAGCATCTTGCTCCGCGCCCGCGAGCTTCGCATTCAGGACACAAGCGGAACAATTCTGTAATCACAAACCACCATTGAACTCACGCGCGCGCGCTGTCAGAACGTCACCAAATCAGGACGAAATCTGGAGTGCGGCGCGAATGGCGCGATACGATGCAAGTGTGACGGAACCGAAGTGGCGCGGCGTCTGGGAAGACCAGAATAGCTTTGCGGCCACGGATGATCCCAGCAAACCTAAATATTACGTCCTTGAGATGTTTCCTTACCCGTCCGGGCGGATTCACATGGGTCACGTTCGCAACTATGCGATGGGCGATGTTGTAGCGCGTGTGAAACGGGCTCAGGGTTTTGATGTTTTGCATCCGATGGGGTGGGACGCGTTCGGGATGCCCGCCGAGAATGCAGCGATGGAGCGGAAAACCCATCCCGGCACCTGGACTTATGAAAACATCGCGGCCATGCGCGCACAGCTTAAGCTCATGGGCTTATCATTGGATTGGGAGCGAGAATTCGCGACCTGTGATCCCGAATATTACGCCCAGCAACAAGCGATGTTCATCGACTTTCTGGATGCTGGCTTGCTGACCCGTAAAAACGCGACTGTTAACTGGGATCCAGTCGACATGACGGTGCTCGCCAACGAGCAAGTTATCGACGGAAAAGGATGGCGGTCTGGTGCGGTTGTTGAGAAGCGCGACCTCACGCAATGGTTTTTTCGCATCACTGATGTTGCAGATGAGTTGCTGTCCGCCATTGATACCCTCGAAGAGTGGCCGGATAAAGTCCGGACCATGCAACGAAACTGGATCGGCAAGTCGCACGGCCTGCAAATGCGGTTCGATGTTGCTGAAAACGACCTATTGCCGGCGTACCGGGAACTCGAAGTCTATACGACTCGCCCTGACACGCTCTACGGCATGGGTTTCGCTGCGGTTTCGCCTGACCACCCTCTCGCCATCGCGTTGGAGGACAAGGTTGACGGCTTGAAAGCGTTCCGCGCCGAATGCAAGGCAATAGGAACCAGCGAAGAAGCACTGGAGAAGGCCGAAAAGAAAGGCTTCGATACGGGATTGCAAGTACGCCACCCGTTCACGGACGAGTTCTTCCCCGTCTACGTCGCGAACTTCATTTTGATGGACTACGGCACGGGTGCGATTTTTGGGTGTGCTGCACATGACCAGCGCGACCTGGATTTCGCGCGTAAGTATGGCCTGAAGGTGCTGCCCGTCGTCGCGCCAGACGGCGAGGCCACATTTAAAGTTGAATACGAAGCCTATGTCGGGCCGGGAACGATCATCAATTCCGACTTCCTAAACGGCATGGAGATCGAGGCCGCCAAGGAACTGGTTGCCGACAAGATTGCGGCGCAGGGCAAAGGCGAGAAGAAAACGAACTATCGGCTGCGCGATTGGGGAATCTCTCGCCAGCGCTATTGGGGATGCCCAATTCCCGTGGTTCATTGCGCTGAGTGCGGTGTCGTCCCAGAGAAGAAAGAGAACCTGCCCGTCAAGCTGCCGGACGATGTGACCTTCGATCAGCCGGGTAATCCCCTGGAACGTCACGAAAGGTGGAAGGCCGTCGATTGCCCTCAATGCGGCAAGCCTGCCCAGCGCGAAACCGACACGATGGATACGTTCGTTGATTCCTCGTGGTATTTCGCGCGGTTTTGCTCGCCGCGTGCAGATACTCCGACGGATCGGGCGATGGTGGATCGCTGGCTACCCGTCGATCAATATATCGGCGGTATTGAGCATGCGATTCTGCACCTTCTCTATTCGCGCTTCTTTGCGCGCGCGATGGCCAAGACCGGGCATCTATCGGAATCGAGCGTCGAACCGTTCAAGGCACTGTTCACCCAAGGTATGGTCACACATGAGACCTATTCGCGGGTTGAAACGTCCCCCGATGGCATCGAACGCGATATTTTCTTCACTCCCGACGAGGTCGAAAGGGTTAGCGAAGGGTCTTACAAACTAAAAGCCGATGGCGAGCCGGTGAAGACTGGCGCAATCATCAAGATGTCGAAATCCAAGCGCAATACCGTGGACCCCGAAGCAATCATCGCTGGATATGGTGCCGATTGCGCGCGGTGGTTCATGTTGTCGGATTCGCCCCCTGAACGGGATGTCGAATGGACCGAAGCGGGTGTCGAGGGCGCAGCACGTCACATTCAGCGGGTCTGGCGTGTAACCGAGGAATCCTTGGATCGCCTGCCCGCGCCCGGCACGGCGGCTCCCGAATTCGATGATCCAGCGACCGAGCTGCGTAAAGTCACGCACAAGACCATCAAGTCGGCCACAGACGATATCGAAGGCTTCCGGTTCAACAAGGCGGTCGCGCGCCTCTATGAGCTGACGAATGCAGTGGCCAGCTTTAAGGGCACAGGCGCGGCGTGCGATTGGGCGCTACGCGAAGGCTTGGAAACGCTCGCAAAGCTGATGGCACCAATGACACCGCATTTGGCTGAAGAGTGCTGGGCGGCATTGGGCCAGACAGAGATCTTGGCAGATACGGCTTGGCCCGTTGCCGATGAAGCCTTGACGGTCGATGATCTGGTGACGTTGCCCATTCAAGTGAACGGCAAGCGCCGCGCCCAGATTGATGTCGCGGCAGACGCGGACAAGGCCAGTGTCGAGGCAATGGCGTTGGCTGATCCAGAAGTCATTAAGTTCCTCGATGGTGCAACGCCGAAAAAAATCATCGTGGTACCGGGACGGATCGTCAATGTCGTTGTTTGACCGCCGAGCGGTGCTGCTTTCCCTCGCTGGAATGGCGGGGTGTGGCTTTCGCCCACTTTATGGGGGCGGCACAGGCAGCGGTCCGGGGACTTTGCTTGGCAAAATTCTCATTGTCGCCGGACGGGGCGAGTTACCTTTTCGGCTGCGCGAAGCCTTGATCGAGAATCTACGTCCGGCAAGCGCTTCTGCGCCGCTGACCCTGACCGTGGAAGCGATCGTGACCCGAGACGGTCTGTTGATCGAAGACGACGATGAGATCACACGCTTCAATCTGACTTTGAATGTCGATTACGCGCTACGCCGAGCTGGAGAACCTGCCACCCTGTTCAAAAGTGAAGCGCGGTCGATTGCCGCCTTCAACGCCGCCGCGTCGCAATTCGCGACCCTTGTGTCAGAGCGTGAGGTTCAAGCACGCGCGGCTGAAGACGTCGCGGACAAAATCTCCCGGCGTCTTGCGGCGGCATATGATCCGGCTTGGCTCGCGTAGACAATGGCCAAGCTGTCCGCCAGTCGCAGCAACGGTTTCATTGCGAAACCTGACACCCATCACGTCGCTGTGCTGCTCTACGGCCCTGATCCGACGCTCACCGCCGACCGACGTGAGGCTCTGGTCAAGACGCTGCTCGGCGCAGACGATGATCCGTTTCGGCTCGCACGCATTTCGGCAGACGCAGTCAAAAAAGACCCCGCGTCCCTGAGCGATGAATGCAATGCGATCAGCTTTGGCGGCGGCGACCGCGTGATCGTGCTGACCGGGGCGACCGACGCGCTAACATCTGCAATCAAGGGTGCAATCGACCAAATGATCGACGGGGCGACCTTGATCATCACAGCGGAGACGCTGTCTGGCGGATCAAAGCTACGAAAATTGATCGAGGGCGACGACCGTGCGATGGCGCTGCCCTTCTACCCAGCAGAAGGTTCCGCGCTCGAAGGGGAAGTCACCGCGACACTGCGAAATTTGGGCGCACCGCCGCCGGATGCGGATGCCGCGCGAGCCCTTGGCGATGTTCTGCAGGGTGTTGGGCATGGCGAAGCAATGCGGTTTGCAGAAGTCCTTGCCCTTGCCGCCATAGAGAATGACTCCATTTCGGCAGATGATGTAATCGCATGTGCGCCGCCCGCCGCCGAAGCCGATTTCGACGCCGGCATCCAAGCTGTCACACAAGGCCGCCCGCGCGAGCTGCCCGGACTCTTTGATCGGTTCGAAGCACAAGCGGCAAGCCTGCCCGGTCTGGTTCGGGTCCTCACAATGCACATGGCCCGCCTGCACCGCGCCCAAGCACTTATGGCCGATGGAATGGACGCACAAACAGCAATGGGGAAACTCCGCCCACCTGTTTTTTGGAAGTCCCGCGACAGCTTTGCGGCACAGCTTCGCGCGTGGCCCCGTGCCGGTGTCGAAGACGCATTCGCTCAACTTGCGAATTTAGAGGAGACTTTGCGCAGCGGGTCGTCGCCCCCCGAACGCGCATTGATCGAGCGAGCTCTCATGCGAATTGCAATGACAGCCCCCGGCGCGCGGCGTTAACGAACTCGGACTTTACTCCGGCGCATGTCCCACTTTTCAAGAATCCATCTCAAGTCGTGAGGCGTGAAAGCGAGGCACCCCGCTGTTGGAAAACGCGGTGCACGCCAGCAATGAACAAAAATCGCACTACCCTGCCCCGGCACTGCCGGGTGCCTGTTATGATCGAGAACCACCACAATATCATATAGCGTATCCCCACGGCGCATACGTTCATGCGAGCATGAAGCCGGTAAACGGATCGGTTCGTTATAGGCGGACTCAGCCGGGTCATCGCACCATCCGTCACGCGCACTGATTGGCGCGACAGGCAACGCCGTCTTGGGACGTACAACGCGATCAGCGCGATAGTGGACGCTTTCCATCCGCCACACTCCAATCGGCGTGCCCCCGTCACCCTCGCGCTTGTCGGCCACAATACCGCCTTTGCCAATCGCGCAGGATATCTCGTGTCCCATGAATTGGACAATGCCGCGACAGTCAACAATCAGATCGTGAAAGCTCACAGCAAATGTCCGCTCCGGCGCGCTTTCGTCGCGAGGTAGGCTGCATTCTGCGATGTTTGGCCCACGGCCAACGGCTCTCGCCCCACAACCTCAAAACCATGCGTCTCGAACGCGTTGAGTTTCCGAGGATTGTTTGTCATCACACGCACCGCCGAGAACCCAAGGGATTTCAGCATCAGCGCCGCCACCCGAAAATCGCGTTCGTCATCTTCGAAACCGAGACGGTGGTTTGCGTCGACAGTATCAAAGCCTTCATCCTGCAACGAATACGCACGCAGTTTATTGGCCATCCCAATGCCGCGCCCTTCTTGGGCGAGATAAAGCAATACACCCGACCCGTTCGCAGAGATTTGCGCCAATGCCGTTCGGAGCTGTGGCCCACAATCGCATTTCAGCGACCCCAGCAGATCGCCGGTAAAACATTCAGAGTGCGCGCGCACCAATACCGGCTCCGCACGCGAAGGATCGCCAACAACAACTGCAAAATGGTCTGGCCCGCCGTCACTGGGCCTAAACCCATAGAGCCGTGCATCCGTCGCCAGCGCCAAAGGCACTTCAGCATCGGCAAAGCGATCCAACGAGAAGTGCTGCGTCTTCATCGCTTCTTCCAGTGTCGCGCGATCAAATGTCTGAAGGCCCAGTGCCGCCCCCTCGCAGAGCAGCGCCGCAGGTAAAAGTCCCGCACGTTTACACAGCGCAACGACCGTTTTTGCCAACTCTGCATCGCCATCACGCACGGCGTCGAATGGGCCTTTCATCGGTGTCGATAAATCTTCAGACGGATCGGCGAGCGCTTGTACCAAAGATATGGGTGCATCTTGTGGCAACCTGATCCGCGCAACATCGCCGTCATACGCCCGGATCTTTAGCACCGAGGCCCGGCGATCCGTCAGCACCAGACTAACTGGTCCTGTGGCTTTCATCGACGCGAAGTGATCTGGCGAGAGCGCCTCGGCGCTCGCCACGAGAATCCCATCAATGATGATCACCGCACCGCGACGCAATTCGGCGACGGCCCGCTCCAAATGATCGGTCGCGGTCACTTGAAAACCGCTCATGGTAACGTCGCTATGGTTAATTCTTGAAACATACCCGCCCAATGACTGACAGTTGCGTGAGACGAACGACATAAACTTGCAGAACGCCGCTGCCCATCAAATTTTAGAGGTGAACAAGGCACGAGGAATCAAAACGATGTCAACGCTGAAGAAGATTTTACTGGTTGATGATGACGACGATCTGCGTGAGGCGCTCGCTGATCAGCTGGTTCTCACCGAAGAATTCGACGTCTTTGAGGGTGCAAACGGTGCCGAAGGGATGGAGAAGGCGAAGAACGCTCATCACGACCTTATTATTCTCGATGTCGCGATGCCAGACATGGACGGGCGCGAAGTTTGCCGGTTGATGCGAAAGCAAGGGATCAAGACACCGATTCTGATGCTGACCGGGCAAGATTCGGATGCCGACACCATCCTTGGGCTGGATTCCGGGGCGAATGACTATGTCACCAAGCCGTTCAAGTTCGCGGTCCTGCTCGCCCGTATCCGCGCCCAACTGCGCCAACACGAGCAATCCGAAGACGCCGTATTCTCGATCGGGCCGTACACGTTCCAGCCGTCCATGAAGCTGTTAACCGACGAGGCGAACAAGAAAGTTCGCTTGACCGAGAAAGAATGCAACATTCTCAAATTTCTCTACCGCGCGGGCGGTACAGTCGTCGGGCGCGATGTTCTATTGCATGAGGTTTGGGGATACAACGCAGGAGTGACGACCCACACTCTCGAAACGCATATCTATCGCCTGCGCCAAAAAATCGAACCTGATCCCGCAGCTGCGCGCCTGCTGGTGACCGAACAAGGTGGCTATCGACTGGCGGCTTGACCTTTTGACGTGGAGCGCTGGCCAGAGATGGCGCTCCCACTCCTCGCATGCTCTCAAATAGTCCTGCACCCCGTTACGGGTGCCGGACGGTGCGCCTCCAAATGGACGGGTTTGGTTGGCGCTGAATGATCGAGCCTGAACCTGCTCTATTGCCCGTACCTTAGATATTGTCGCTTGATTTCCGGGATAATGCGCGTGAAAGCCCGTTAAATCGGGGTTTTGACGCTATTTTTGGGATAAATATCCCTCCACGCCACCTCCAAAATTGCAACTCTAGTCTCATTTTGCGAGGCATATCGCCGAAAAGCAGAGTGATAAGACCCGCTTATTGCCTGATTTGGTAACAAAAACATCCGATATGTTTCAGATATATAATGATTTTTCGCCTCATGGGGGAGCGAGAAGGTGATTTATCCCCATATGGCACCACCGTTGCTACCCTTAACGTAAGCGTCCGAGGGAGACGCCTACAACATCAAGTAAAGGGTACGTCCCATGTCACATTATGTAGATATTCACGTTGGCCAGAAGATCCGTCGTCGCCGTTGGATGACGGACATGACTCAGAAACAACTCGCCGATGCCGTTGGGATCAAGTTTCAGCAAATCCAGAAGTACGAGACTGGCGCCAATCGCGTTTCCGCTAGCCGTCTCTTCGAAATCTCTCAAGCCCTTAGCGTGCCAGTCTCCTACTTCTTCGAGGCGATTGAGACCGATGGTCAAACAGAGGAGCCTGCGACAAGCACCGACGAGAACGCCGTACCTGCCGATCTGTTCCAAGGCAAAGAAGCAATTGAGCTGTTGAACTGCTACTACCGCTGGCCTGAAGAACAGCGCCGTCGTTTGTTCGAATTGACGAAATCGCTAACCAAAGAAAGCTTCGCCGACGCCGCGTAATACTTGGACGACAAGAATAACAAGACCGCAGATATGAGGCATTCCGCTTTAGCGCTTTTCTGGCGATCGAGGGACTCAAATATCGCATCAGAAAACCACAACGCGCTGAGTGTGCACGATCAGACTGACGAAGATCAGTGACAAGGCACACGCGGACTATCATAGCGGCCACCGTCCCTCTCCGACCTTGTTCACCTGGGGTGCGGAGAGGGACGTTTTCGTTTAGCCATCGCCAGACACACGCTGCAATAATTCCAAAAACCAATTTAGCGCCGTTACCGTAAACCGGATACGCGCACCCGCAGTTTCGTAAAATTCGCATCGTGTCGGACCAAAGAAAACGCCCCACGCAATCTCTACGCAAGGCGATTTTTTAATTGGCTCCGGAGGAGGGATTCGAACCCCCGACCTGGTGATTAACAGTCACTCGCTCTACCACTGAGCTACTCCGGATCAGAGTAAGACGCGCCTTATAGCCAAGGGTCTCTAGGACGTCCAGACTGTTTTTGGCGAGCCGAACAACTCTATACGGTCGAATAGTTAATAAGTCACCGACCGCTGAACAAACCGCCCAAAACGCCTCGAGCAACCCGGCGACCGATTTGCGAACTCATAGATCTGGCGAAAGACTTCACGATAGCCTCGCCAACCGATTGACGATTGCTACGGCGCTGTTGCGGGGCGGCCTTAGTTCGGCGCGGCTTGGGCGTGTTTGCAGTATAACGACGACCTGAATTGAACTGCCCGTCTGTCTGCCACATCGGAGCCAGTTCATCCCCGCGATACTCGCCGCCAGCCTTCCGGCGCCCGCGACCCTTCGCACGGCCTTTTTGTTCTTCGAACAAACCCTCTTCAGCGGCCTTCGCCTCGGCGCGTTGATTTAGCATTTCAAAGGCCGATTTGCGATCCACAGAATCCTCATAGATCCCAAAGATCGGAGAATCTTGCATCACAGCTTTGCGTTCTGCCGCCTTAAGTGGCCCCAAACGAGAGGATGGGGGCCGCACCAACGTCCGCTCAACCATCGACGGCGCACCTTTTCCCTGCAGTGTAGAGACCAACGCCTCACCAACTCCCAGATCAGGAATCGCCTCCACAGCTTTAAAACTGGGGTTGGGGCGGAAGGTATTTGCCGCCGCCTTCAATGCCTTCTGGTCTCGCGGAGTGTATGCCCGCAACGCATGCTGCACCCGATTTCCGAGTTGCCCCAGAATATCATCGGGCACATCTGCCGGGTTTTGTGTGATGAAGTAAACACCTACACCCTTCGAGCGGATCAAACGTGCAACCATCTCGACCTTTTCGATCAGCGCTTTCGGCGCGTCTTCGAACAGCAAATGTGCTTCATCAAAAAAGAAGACAAAGACTGGTTTGTCAGGATCACCAACCTCTGGCAACTCCTCGAACAGTTCAGACAAAAGCCACAACAGGAACGTGGCATAGAGGTTTGGCGAGTTCACGAGCTTATCGGCGGCGAGAATATTGACCTGTCCTTCGCCGCGATTATTGGTCGTGATCATATCTTTGAGTTCAAGCGCAGGCTCTCCAAAGAATTTCTTTCCGCCTTGTTGTTCCAGCACCAAAAGCCGCCGCTGAATTGCCCCAACACTTGCTTTGGTGACATAGCCATAGGTCGTCGATAGTTCCGAGGCGTTCTCGCCGACATGATTGAGCATCGCGCGCAGATCTTTGAGGTCCAGCAGCATCATGCCCTGATCATCGGCCAGCGCAAAAGCGATGTTCAACACACCTTCTTGGGTTTCGTTCAACCCAAGAAGCCGCGCGAGCAACAGTGGCCCCATCTCAGACACTGTAGCCCGAACAGGGTGGCCTTGTTTGCCAAACAAATCCCAAAAAACGACGGGGAAATCTTCATAGCCAAAATCATCAAAGCCGATGGTCGTCGCCCGTTCAATCAGCTTATCATGTAATTTATGCTCGTGGGTTCCGGCCATCGCCAACCCCGCAAGGTCGCCTTTCACATCGGCCATGAAGACCGGCACGCCCGCCTTTGAAAACCCTTCGGCTAAAATTTGCAGCGAGACCGTTTTCCCCGTGCCCGTCGCCCCCGCGATCAGGCCGTGCCGATTGCCGAAGCGCAACAGCAACTCCTGCGGGGTGCCATAGTCGGGGCCGCCGCCGCCAATAAACAGGGTTTCGTCACTCATGCGCTTTTCCTTCGTTTGCGGCGGCGAGGCGTCAGAGCCTCTTCGCTTTCTATCTCGTCTATCCCATCAGCGATCACATCGCCTAAATCCAACTCGATCTGCACGGGATCAGGTTTTTTTGCAACATTGAGACTGCCGGGGCGAACCAACAACCGCAAGGCTGCGATTAGAAAACCCACCGTCACCAACAACGCAGGCAAGCTACCAATCCGACCGAGCGTCTCGACCACGCCATTCACGCCATAGGAGGCCAAGCCCCAGCCCGCGAACCCAATTCCAGCGCACCAGATGACCGCCACCGAGGCTCTCGCCTGCCCTACGGTTTCCGCCGCTTCGGCGCCCGGTGCACAAATCCGCATCACAGCATGAAGCAAAGCCGCCGCATAGGTCGTGAAGGCCAGAGCGATCAGAATAACGAACGCGACCATCAGGGATTCCCCTCCGGGCAAACTCCAGAGCGCGGTGTAAGCCGCATCATCAGGACCGCCCCGCACAATTGCCGCCCAAATCGACCCGCTGGAAGCTGCATCCACTGACAAGGCCAACCCACCAAACACTAAGACCCAAAGCATCGTCACGAGCGCCGGTACGACAGAAAAATAGATGACGGCATCACTGACGGAAAAGCCCTTCGCGGCTCGGCTGAGAAACAAACCCGTCAACGGCGCGAGCATCATCGCGTTGCCCCAATGCGTCATGGTCCATGTCTGAGGCCACGGGTCACCGCTCGACAATCCGGTGAAAGTCATCATTGAAGGCATCGATAAAATCATTTGCCAAATCGCACTCAGCCCGCCGCCTAAAATATCGCCCGTCGGTCCCAAAACCGTCGTGACAGCCATCATTCCGAGCATAAGCACCAGACCACTCCGCGCCAAAATCGCGTAAACCGTGCGGATCGGCCTCGCGCCTGCAACGAAGATCACAAAGATAAGTGCCAGCGCCAACGCGAACAAAGCCGCTGGATTGGGGTCTAATGATCCAAACCGGCTCATCTCCCCAGACAAAGCCAGCGTACAACTCGCTAAAGCGCCTGCCGCCATCAGGCTGGCGAAGAAGATTAAAAAACCATCCAGCGCGCTGCCTGCTGTCCGCGTAGCATCAGCCCGAAACACGACGCCATCCAATGTCTGACTGCAACCGAGATTGTGGATCGTTAGCCCAAAGACCACCATACAGAGTGCATTCATCGCATTGGCAATGATCGCCCAATGAAACACCGCCGCGTAGCGGGCAAAGATCGCCGCCTCTTCGGTTAACCTTGGGACACGCAGCGACGATGGCGGTTGGTGAGCGTGATAGAGCGGTTCCGCTGTGGCCCAAAACAGCAAGCCAAGTGATGTACTCGCGGCCACGCCAATCGCGACAGCACTAAACCCGCCATGCCCGCGCCTCGCATCGGTTCCCCCGATACGAACGTCGCTCAACACACCGTAAAGCAAGGCCAACGCGACCACCGAAATCAGGCCGACCCCAGTGAAGAGCCAGCCGAGCGTTTGCATAAGCCACGCGAGGGATTCTTCGGCAAAAGCCTGCAAACTCGGGCCAAAACCGACCCATCCCGCGATAAACACGAGAAACAACGCCAAAAAAGGCGCAATAAGAACGCCTGCCCGTAGCGGAGTTGCCATTAACCGGTCTCCTGCTTGTTTTAATCCCTACTAACCCACCTTTCGCTGCGGCGCAATCGGCAGAAAACGTATTCATTTCAAAGATAAAGAGCCGTAGACGGATTAATCTCCCTTACTTGGCGTGTGCATTGCTAGGGGATGCACATGTTAACGAAGTAATCGAGGTTGATGATGAAAAAACGGAAGCCAGAAGTTCTCAGAGGCCTGATCGGTGTTGCCTGCACCGGGGTTTTTGCTGTCTACGCCTTCGTTTTCAGTGGAGATGCAATGGCTTCGCGCACCGCTGCGTCGGTTAAACCCGTTGTACCGCAATCGACCATGCCGACGGGAACTGATCACACGCTTTTTGAGCATCATTTAGCAAAGGCGACGCGCGACGACACCCATGCCGAAACGTGTATGCGCCGCCAGATTCTTGGCGGGACAGAGATTTACATGGCCACGAGCTTTCCGCCGCTGGATCGTCCGGCGACCGAAGAGAATCCCGGTATGGCACGTGCCCACATCAAAAAAGTGAACGGCAAAGACAAAGTGCTGGTTATTGAGTCTTCCGATCCGACGGTTTGGAAAGTCACTGGCACGCCGAGCGCGATTATCGTTCTCGGTAAAGCGGTGCTGGGCGAGTACCCGCAAAGCGCTCGGATCTTTGCGCCACGCTTCGCCTCTGGCTGCCGGAATCAAGATTGGGTCGCAACACCGAAAAATTGGAACTTCCCACCTCAGCAAGCCATGATGGATTCGCTGGTTGGCAGTCTCAGAAGCCGTTTCTTCAAACGCGCTAGCGCGGTATCGACAAAAATGTTTAACCGGCCGGTTACATCCTGGCGGGTTCAACGCGGCGGGACGACAATAACGTTTTAGTCCGGTCGCGTTGGGCCTCGCTCTGCGGAGACCCGTTCGATCAATTCTGGTCCGTCGGCGCGATTGCTGCCGACGGCATCACCAACTTCATAGAACGCGAAAAAGTCATTACTGGTTGGCTGCATCAACAGTGCTGCGCCTTTGCCCTCTTCGCCCAACCACAAACCGTAATTCTCCGGTGCAATCACCACCGGCATGCGGTGATGAATCGGCGATAACATTTCATTGGCGGGGCAGGTCACAATCGCACAAGTCTCAATGAGCTGCCCATCCGGCTGACGCCACGCCTGCCATACTCCGGCAAAAGCAAAGACACCCCCGGCGGCGGGCGCAATAAAATAAGGCGTCTTCGGTTTGTCCGGCCCTCGCCACTCGTAAAATCCACTGGTTGGGATCAAGCAACGGCGCTGACGGGCGGCGTCGCGGAAGGCAGGCTTTTTGGCGATTGTCTCTGAGCGCGCATTGATCAGCAAGGGGCCATCGCTTGCTGTCTTGTACCAAGCAGGCAAAAACCCCCAACGCATCCCCACCATCTCACGCCCGTCTTCGCCAAGGCGCACGGCGGCAACTGGTTGCGTTGGGCAAATGTTGTAACGCGCCTGCAACAGCGATGGCCATTGATCCAGATCACGAGGGCGCGCGCTAAAGCTATCGACGACCTCGCGCACATCACCGGGCAGTGCAAAGCGACCACACATCTTCGGCCTCCCATTCGATCAACGTACGGACGCCAAAGTAGCGCGCTGAGGGCCGACTTGTAGACCCCCAAACGCATAGAGCGCCTGCTGCCGATCAGCGGTCTTTCAAATATGTGAGGAAGTTTAGACGATGACGGCCCCGTTCCATTGGGGCCGTTACTCCTGTCCTGCATTCGGGATTTACCAGCTATTCGATCAGGTGCATTCTGACCCTTCAGTTAGTGGATCTGCACCTAGCGGACTTGCGTCACGAATTGCCGAAATGCTGGCTCCAACACGGCTCTGTCATTCGAACCACGCATAATCTCACGCCGTTTTCCCTTGCCATCGAACAACAGCAGAGTGACATGGCCGACACCATGTTCTGTGGCCAATTTCTTTCCCCGCGCATCGCGGATATTCGCAACGAGGAATTGTATCTCCCCGTCATCGAATTCTTTGATGGCCGCGCGCGTTTCTTTCTGAAGTGCGAGACATAACGAACAATTCGGATCATGAATTTGAACCACGGTTGGAACACCGTTTCCAATGCGGGTTAAGTCATGTTCCTGAATGGTCGCTTGCACATCCTGAACCGCGAACCAACCGCCGCCGCCCAAAACCGCGAGTGCAATCCCGCCGTTGCGAATTTTGCGAAGCGTGTCGCGGCGCGTCGTCGGCTCCGCCGTTTTTGCAGGAGCGGATTTCGAAGCCGCCGTGTCATAGCTTTTCGCGCGCCGCTTTTGCTTTTTCATGGCTTGTCGCTCCTTCATCTGTCAGCAGGTGAACGCCTTCAAGGTGAAGACGAAATCTAACATCAAAAGTTCACAGTTATGGTTCTCAAATGCTTAAAATTTGAGTGATCATCTGGTAACAACCTAGCGCGGCTCTCACTATGCAGGGCAGATCCATTCACCCAAATCGGCAAAAACCGCCTCGTACACATGTCGCTTGAACGGGACGATCGAGGCGATCAGTGCATCAGGGGTCATCCAGCGCCATTGGCTGAATTCCGGGGTTTTCGTTGCAATATCGACGTCTGACTCCTCACCGAGAAACCTCATCGCGAACCACATCTGTTCTTGACCGCGATACTTGCCTTTCCAAAGCTTGCCCAACAATTCGTCCGGCAACTCATAGCTGATCCAATCACGGGTTTGTGCAAGCACGGTCACTTTTTCGCGGGGGATACCGGTTTCTTCCGTCAGCTCTCGCAACGCGGCTTCTTCTGGCAGTTCGCCGAAATCCAACCCGCCTTGCGGCATTTGCCAAGCATCGCCGGGGTTATCAATCCGTTGGCCTCCGAAAACCAGACCTTCACGGTTGATCAGCACAACTCCCGCACAGGGACGGTAGGGCAAACGATCTATTTCGGCTTGCAACATCTCGGCCCCGCTCGGAAAAAAGAAGTCTACCGCGCAACTTGTGTGATAGGCACCAGCCGCACGCCGCGTTTTTCGGCCTCTTTTGCCCAAAGCGCAACCGTAGAGATTGTGCTGCGCAGCGCCGTACCCACGCCTATTGCACTGCCTTGCTCTCGCGCTTGTCTCTCCAGCGCATCGAGTGCGGCCTTCATGCTCGACGTTTTGCGATCTTTATCAAACTTGACGATCCCGCGCGCATATCGAAGCCCAGCGCGCGCCGACAAGTTTCGAAACACGCTTCGCGCCGTCGGCTCGTTCTCAAACAATACGAGGTTTCGGGCAGCGAGCGCATTTACGACAGGGCCAACGGCGCGTTCATCCGCGTTAAACCGTGCACCCAAATAACTGGACGCCCCGTCAGCTACGGGTATTTGTGCCAGTGCCCGATCCAGGCGTTCAATGTTTTGCTGTGAACTATCCGCCACGCGTAGCGTCATAGGGCCGGGGTCACGTGATTTATTCACCGGCTCCAGCGGAATCTCGACAAGAATCGTATGCCCGTCTTGCTTCGCCATGCGGGCCAAAGCACCAGCTTCGGCTTTGACCGGTGCAAAGGCCAGCGTGATCCCGGCAGGCAAGGCATCAATCGCAAATCGAGTAACATTCTCGTTCAAACCTGCCGCCGCAATCACCAATGCGATCCTAGGTCCGTTGGTCAGGCGCGGGACGGGGCGCGCGGGTTCGGGTACTGTGGTCACCAAAGCAACAGGCGTCACGGTTGGCTCCTCGACCGACACAGGCACAACAACAGGTGCAACATCCTGTACTGGAGCGACAGGAATACTCGGCGACCGCGTCTTCACGGGAACGGGTGGAATTTGAATGCGGCTCGGCGCCGTTGGTGCTGCCAATGCTGTGGTTTCCAGCACCGGCGGCTCTGTCACCACCAATGGCGCTGTAGCAATAGGTGCGATCACAGCCGGCTGAGAAATCGACAACGGCACCTGCTCCACTGGCCGGGTTGGAACCGGCAGCGCCGCGATCTCCAATGGCGGCAATGGCGCTTCTTCAATCACACCCGGCAAAGGCGGCGTAACATCAATTGGCACCTGAAGGTTTGGCTCTGCAAGCGGCACCGTTGTTATCGGCCTGTTGACAGCATGAAACGGGCGATTCACCGGAACTGGCGTCATCGTCGGCGGGGCCGTCATGATCACTCTGATCTTAGTGATCTCTTCTTCCTCTGCCGGTGCGGGGACTTGGACGGTTTTCACCCCCTGCGCGGGCGGCTCATCAGAGCTATCCGCCTCGATCGCCGTATCGAGGGTCAGAGGAGAGAAAAGCACTGCAACCTCACGCTTGACCTTTGGCGCGATCGGCGCGGCCTTTTTCATCGGCACGGGTTTTTCA
>CAZJWF010000007.1:35846-40203 GCA_964549375.1 uncultured Neomegalonema sp. | reverse complement strand
GCAATCTGAGGCGCCGCAGCATGAGCTTGAACCTTTAATCGCGCAGCAAAAGGTGCGGCAAGCGCACATATCGCCAACGCCAACACGACGCCGTCCAGCAATGTGAAACGGCGCGTTTTGATCTCAAGATTGATAGGGTCTGTCGTCAAGGAATCGCCCGGTCAAATAAGGTTAACAGCCCCGACAGAAGACCCTAACCAACTTAGTAAACCGTGAATCCTTGTTGATTTTAGCGTGATTTGCGCCCTTTCCCGTTCAGAGAAAGGACGCAGAGTTTGGCTTATTGCTCCGAGAAGCCTGCGTAAACGGAAAGTCCGTGAAGGAGATCAATGGCATAGGCCAATTGATAATCCTCGCCGCGCAGTTTTTCGGTAGCGGCGTGCGCTTCCTCTTCTTTTTTGCGGATCGCTTTTTCCTCGTCGGTCAGCGAGTCATTTTTCAGGCTGCCGCGAATTTGCGATTCGGAATAGCGCTGACGCTTTTCACCGTCTTCACTCTTGTTCAGATCGACCTGCTCGACCACGATGTCCGGCTCAACACCCAGCGCCTGAATTGAGCGGCCTGATGGTGTGTAATAGCGTGCCGTCGTCAAACGGATCGCTCCTTTGGACGACAGCGGCATGATCGTTTGAACCGAGCCTTTACCGAAGGTTTTCTCGCCAACAACAATCCCGCGACGGTGGTCTTGCAGGGCACCAGCGACGATTTCAGACGCCGATGCTGAACCACCATTCACCAGCACAACAACCGGCTTGCCATCGGCCAGATCACCGACCTGCGCGTTATACCGATCCGCATTCTGCTGATCCCGGCCACGGGTAGAGACAATCTCACCTTTGTCGAGGAAAGCATCCGACACGGCCACGGCTTGCGTCAGCAGGCCACCAGGGTTGTTCCGCAGATCAACGACATATCCGGCAACGCCATTGGCGCCGAGTTCTTCTTTGATCGAGGCCATACCCGCCGCCAGATCATCAAACGTTTTTTCAGAGAATTTGGAAATCCGCAGATACCCAATATCACCCTCTACGCGATATCTGACCGCTTTGATTTTGATTGTATCGCGAGTGATCGTTACATCGAATGGCTCTTCAGCATCTTCGCGGGCAATCGTCAGCTCAATCTCGGTTCCGACAAGTCCACGCATCCGATCAACGGCATCACCGATGGTCAGGCCGAGAACCGATTCACCATCAATATGAGTGATGAAATCGCCAGCTTCGAGACCAGCCTTTGCCGCGGGGGTGTCATCAATCGGCGAGACGACTTTGACAAAGCCCTCTTCCATCGTCACTTCGATGCCAAGGCCGCCGAACTCGCCTTTCGTATCTGCTTGGAAATCGCCAAAGTCTTTTGGCGGAATATAGCTGGAATGCGGGTCAAGCGACGTCAACATGCCGTTAATCGCTGATTCGATCAGTTCTTTCTCGTCAACCTCTTCTACATAAGCTGAACGAGTCCGCTCAAAAATGTCACCGAGCAACTCTAGATGCTCATAAGTAGAGGTCGCGGCGGTGGCTGTCCCGATCTTCGGGGTACCAAACGCTGAGGTCAGGGCGACACCGGCGACGGCCCCCAACATGATGCCTTTAAGTGTTTTATTCATGTGCTCTCGCCTTTCTGAACTCGAACTTAGTGTGACCTGTCAGCTATTCCAGCCACGGGCCGGGGTCTATGGGGTCGCCATCGCGTCGCATCTGGAAGTATAGCGATGTGAGAGCGTCGGCAGGCAGTGCCGATTGTTCTAACAGAAATTCTTCACTATCCGTTATCGGACCGCCTAAATGTCCAATTGGCTCGCCGCGCATCACCGCATCACCCTTATTGCGCTCGTTTGACGCCAACCCCGCCAAAACAACTTGATGTCCTTCGCCGATGTCTATGACCGTAACAAGGCCAAAGCTTTTCACAGGTCCGGCATAACTGATGACTCCGTGCCAGGGCGCGTAGACGCGTGAGTACGGTTTCGCTTCAAAAACAAGGCCTCGTGCGGCATTTCCACCCGCACCACCATCATAGCGGGCCGCAATTTCGCCTAACACGGGTGGGGCAAGATTGCCCAGCGCCTCGGCAATGGTTGGCTGACGCGGCACCACCGCTACTGCCTTTGCGGGTGTGACTTCGGCCCTTCGGGTCGGTTTGGGCGGTGGGGGCGGGGCGCGCAAAATCGCAACATCAAGCGCTTCGGCCTGCGATTCGAGCTGGTATGCCTCTTGCCTCAGAGATTTCGCACGGTCGAGGTGGTCTTTGCCCTCTTCGCGCCGTTTCCCGACCAGCTTCCACAATTCGCGCTCGCGTTCACGTAACGAGGCTATTGCCGACTTCGCGTCCATCCGAGCAGCTTCGGTACGGGTCCGCAAATCCTGAATTTCGCTTGTGCGACGATGCGTATCTTTGGCTTCGTGAGCAAGAGCTAGGCGCAACCCCTCCAGCACGGTGGCACTGCGCGCGGCAACCGTCGCATCCCCGTGATGCGCCACGATCCCCGGTCCTTGTGCCTTGGACAGAGCGACAATCGCGGTGAAAGTCGCTGCATGACGGCGACGGCGACTGTGCAAATCATCCGACGCATCCGCCTCGTTTCGCGCCAATGTAACCAGCCGCTCCCGCGAATCGCTGATTGAAGCTTCAAACCGCGCAATTTCCTTTGCGATTTCCTTGATGCGCGCTTCGTCTCGATCGGCGGCTTCAATCGCTTCCTCGCCTTTGCTCTCGAAATCTTCAGCAGCAGCATTTCGCTCATCTGCACCAATCGCGAGGATCGCGGCCCGTTCATCATCACTGATCGGCGACCCAAACCCGCCCTGTTGAGCCACCGCAGTACTCGCAACCAAGATCGCTGCAAAACCGAACGTCAAGGCTCTCATGCCCCCGCCTCCAGCAACGACCGGCCTGTCATCTCGGCGGGTTGGTCCGCACCAAGTAAGGCCAGCAGAGTCGGGGCAACATCAGAAAGACGTCCGCCACCCGCCAATCCATCAGGGCGACCAAGCAACCAAACGGGGACTTCATTCAGCGTGTGTGCGGTGTGCGGCCCACCCGTTTCCGGGTCGATCATCATCTCACAATTCCCGTGATCCGCTGTCACAAGCATCGCACCGCCTACCGCCTTCATCGCCTCGACCGCTTCACCAAGACAAGCATCAACCGCCTCAACCGCCGCAATTGCGGCGCTCAAATCCCCGGTATGTCCCACCATATCCGGGTTTGCGAAGTTTACCACATAGAGATCATGAGCACCCGATTTGATCCCGTCCACCAAAGTATCCGTGACCCCGCGCGCCGACATTTCCGGCTGCAGGTCATAGGTTTTAACTTTGGGACTCGGCTCCATGTGCCGACTCTCACCGCGCAAGGGCGTTTCGGCTCCACCATTGAAGAAGAAAGTAACGTGCGGATACTTCTCTGTTTCAGCCAACCGCAATTGCGATAGTCCCGCAGCCTCAACCACTTCGCCCAGCGTCTTTTGTATCGGCTCTTTTGGATAAAGTGTCGACATCCACGCATCGTGACTGTCGGAATATTCAACCATCCCGGCGACCGAGGCAAATGCGATGCTGCGACGGTCAAAACCCGCAAACGGCTCTGCGCCAAGCGCATCCAGAATTTCGCGCGCCCGGTCCGACCGAAAATTCACCATTAGGACGCCGTCGCCATCCCGCATACCGGCGTAAGTATCAATCACGGTGGGCTGGACAAATTCGTCGGTTTCACCGCGCACATAAGCTTGTTCAACCGCCATCTCAGCGGTTTCAGCGTTCGACCCTTTCGCGTCGGTCATCACAGCATGAGCCTGCGCGACACGTTCCCAGCGAGTATCGCGGTCCATCGCAAAAAAACGCCCGGAAACAGTTGCAATCGTCGCAGCCGTATCGCCAAGCCTCGCGCGCAATGCAGCGAGGTCATCCAACGCGCTTTTCGGCGGTACGTCGCGACCATCGGTAAAGAGATGCAGCATGACAGGGACACCCGCTCCAGCAATCACACGCGCCGCCGCCGCCAGATGATCGGTATGAGCATGAACCCCACCCGGAGAGCACAGCCCCATAATATGAGACGTCCCGCCGCTCGCTTTCAACGCGTCGATATGGTCCTGCAACCGCGCGTTCTTATCGAAAGAACCATCGGCAATCGCGTTATTGATCTTGGGCAAATCCATCCAAACCACGCGCCCCGCACCGAGGTTCATATGGCCCACTTCCGAATTGCCCATCTGACCTTCCGGCAACCCAACGTCAGGACCACAGGTCTTGAGTGTCGCTTGAGGACAATTTGCGCTCAACCAATCCAGCGTCGGCGTTTTCGCCTGCGCCACAGCATTGCCGTCACGCTCGGCGCGAAGACCTAATCCATCAAG
>CAZJWF010000007.1:0-35746 GCA_964549375.1 uncultured Neomegalonema sp. | reverse complement strand
TCGCCTGCGCCACAGCATTGCCGTCACGCTCGGCGCGAAGACCTAATCCATCAAGAATAATCAGAGCCACGGGGCATGACACTGTACTGCTGTCGGTTTGGCTGCTCGCCATCAATCTGCTCAGTTCTTTTTATTTACACCATACTTACAAGCGGAATGGACTCTCGTCCAGCCTTGGTGCGTTAACCGCCTCGATGATAGGGATGCCCCGTCGCGATGGCCACCGCACGATAAAGCTGTTCGGTCAGCATCGCCCGCACCATCATGTGCGGCCAAGTCGCACTCCCGAAGGAAATCATTAAATCAGCCCGCTTGCGAAGGTCTCTGGTGTGACCATCGGCCCCACCAATCAAAAAGCGCGCGCAACGCACCCCATCATCGCGCCAATCACAGACAAGTTTTGAGAAACTCTCGCTTGGCAAAGACTTGCCACGCTCGTCCAAGATGACAACGCGATCATCTACCGCGATACGCGCGGCGAGCAATGCGCTTTCCTCACTCTGGCCTTTGCCGCGTGCATCCACTTCTTCAATGGACAGCGGGCCGAGACCAATTGATCGTCCGGCACCATCAAAGCGCTTCACATAGTCCGCAATCAGCGAGGCTTCCGGGCCGGGTTTAATCCGCCCGACCGCTGCAACAACCAGCTTCACTCAGGATGGCATCGGCGCGGGTGTCGCGTCTTCTCCCTCAGGTAGCCACATGCGCTCTAGGTTATAGAACTCGCGGACTTCAGGGCGGAAGACGTGCACGATAATATCCCCGGCATCAATCAAGGCCCAATCGCCTTGGTCGGCCCCTTCAAGGCGCGGAATAACGTCTCCGTCGCGCTTCAGCTTTTCGACCAGTTTATCGACAATCGAGCCGACATGGCGTGTCGAACGCCCGCTCGCGACGATCATATGATCGGCGATGGCAGACTTTCCGCTGAGATCAATTGTCACAATGTCGATAGCCTGATCATCTTCCAAAGATGCCAAGGCCAATCTGAGAAGACTGTCGGAATATTGCCGACCCGCTTCGTCGTTATAAGGCACATTGCCGACAGAACCGGCATTTAGGCCTGACGGCGCTGAGACGACGCCGCTTTCACGATGGAATGTCAGTTTTCAACTCCATTGATACGGCGCAAAACGAAGATTTCGCCCGCTGCCGACCGGTCGAATATAGCAATTTCCATTCCCCATCGCAATTGCAACCAACAACAACCGATACTCAAACGTACGGCGTAAAAGAAATTTATGCTTGTATCTCGCAACCTTAACGACGCTTGACGTTCATAAATTCAGCCTGCATCGTTCCAAAATGGGGCACAAGACCCCGGCAAATGGAGGATATTATGATCCGGCATATGATGCTGGCTGCGCTCGGTCTGGGACTGGCAGCAGCGACACCTGCACTATCGCAAGGCAATCTCGAAAAATTAAGTTCTTTCAAAGCGACCGGCACTCCGATGATGGAGCCGATTCCGCAAACGGGAAAACGCGCCGACGCGATACGTGAAATTCTCAAAAATATCAAAATGCCTGCGGGCTTTGAGATTGATCTTTACGCACTGGTTCCCGACGCACGTCATATCGCCGTCGGGCCGCAAGGTGTTGCCGCCTTTGTCGGCACCCGCAAGAACGAAGTCTACGTCATGACCGACCGGGATAAAGACCGTATCGCCGATGACGTGAAGCGCTTTGCACCATCCATCGACTTTACGATCCCGAACGGTGTGTGCTTCTCCAAAGACGGCTTTCTCTATATCGTCGAGCAAAATCGCGTTCTGCTCTTTCCCGCTGCCGAGTTCTTCTACGAGGGGCCGGATGTTGCGGCGTTTAACGTTGTCGCTCAAGGCGAGCTGATCCCTGAGGATGAGGAAAGCTACAACCACACCGCGCGGGTGTGCGACATCGGCCCCGACGACAAGCTCTACATTTCTCTCGGACAGCCCTTCAATGTGGCCCCGGAGGAAAAACTCGACCTCTATAATGAAACCGGCATCGGCGGCATTATCCGCATGGACCGTGACGGCAAGAACCGCGAAGTCTTTACCTACGGTGTGCGGAACTCAGTTGGCCAGGACTTCCATCCGGAAACTGGCGAGCTGTGGTGGACGGACAATCAGGTCGACGGTATGGGCGACGATAAACCGGCCGGAGAGTTGAACCGCCAGACCGAGGCCGGACAGCACTTTGGCCACCCGTGGTTTGGGGGCGGCACAACTCGCACGAACGAGTATAAAGGCGAGGAAGTCCCAGTCGATGTCGTACACCCGGTCGTTGAAACGATCGCGCACGCGGCTGACCTTGGCATGACGTTCTACACGGGCAAGCAATTCCCAAGTAAATATAAGAACGGAATTTTCTCCGCTCAGCACGGCTCATGGAACCGGACAGAGCCCGTCGGCGCACGGGTGATGTTCACCTCGATCGCCGAAGACGGCACAGCAACGATGGAGCCATTTGCCGAAGGCTGGCTTGATGAAGACACCGGCGAATATCTTGGCCGGCCCGTTGACATTGCACAGCTTCGCGATGGTTCGATTTTGGTATCCGACGATCTAACTGGTGCCATCTATCGGATCTCATATTCCCGCTAAGACACGAATGACGTCCTCTCCCGTTCAATGGCGGGAGAGTCTTTTTAGTTGGAGGCACTGTTTATGCGTATAGCCCTTTCCGCGCTGATCGCGTTTGGAATTTACACCACCGGCGCGTTGGCAGGGGGTGGGACCGTAACCTCGACAGAGGCCGGTCCGCCAACTCTCGCAGGCGAGACAATCGAACAGATGCTCGACACTACGGGTATTGTCGATACAACAGGAGAGGTGCAGGCCGAACTCGCAACCGTCCCAGCGCTTGTTGTCCATCTATCGCCGCCACCCGCCCCTTTCCGTACCGAGGTTACGCCGCCGCCAAATCCAAACGCGCATTTTATCATCTATGCTTCTCCACCAACGGCCCCGCCAAAAGCAACAGACGAAGAGACCAAAGCCGATCAGCCGTCAGACACCTCAAAGACCGTCAAAGCGGCATTGGGTCCAGTTAATCCGCGCGAGGTCGTCCGGTCTTGCGCGACCTGTCACGGCTATGATGGAATTGCCAAAATCCCAACAGCGCCAAACATCGCGGGTTCCTCACGGCAATACCTCGAAAGCCAGCTCAAAGCTTTCCGCTCCGGCAAGCGCGAAAATGAAGTGATGTCAGTGATTGCCCAAGACCTGGATAACGCCGAAATCAAGGCTGCCGCTAAATGGTACGCAGGCCTGAAAATCACAGTCGAAGGCGCAGAGTAAGATCACTTCTAAGTCGCGTTGTAATCGCTTTGCCCAATCGTAATGAACTCGTCTTCGATCCAGTTCAGAACGCAGCGCGGACGTTACCGCCGACCCTTTTCCAAATCTTCACCCCAACGTTTGGTTTCCGGTGCACTGAGGTCAAACAGGTCGAGCGCCCGACCAACCGTCTGATTCACAATATCATCGACAGTTTCCGGCTCAGAATAAAACGCTGGAACGGGCGGATAGATAATCGCGCCCATTTCGCTGGCCGCCGTCATCGACCGCAAATGCCCAGTGTGCAACGGTGTCTCCCGCACCATCAGCACCAGACGCCGCCGCTCTTTCAAAACAACATCTGCAGCGCGGGTTAGCAAGCCGGTCGTGACACCGCTGGCAATCTCCGACAGGCTCCGCATTGAGCACGGCGCGACAATCATACCTAGTGTCCGAAACGAGCCGGAGCTGATTGCGGCGGCGATATCTCCCGCGCCATAACTGAAATCAGCCATTGCATTCAGCGCCTTTACGTCTAACCCCATCTCGTAATGGGCGGTTAGTCGACCTGCCTGCGAAACAATCAGGTGAGTTTCTACCCCGATTTCACGCAATATTGCGAGCATTCGCACGCCGTACACCACGCCCGACGCACCGCTAATACCGACGATTATCCGGGGCTTACTTGAAGTGTTCATAAATTCAACGTGATGATTGTTACAAAACGGGACGAATTTCTCATGAATCCTAACTGTTTATTACATGACAACGCGAGGAAATTGTGCTGTCCTATAGCCCTCACAACTAAGGAGGATGATGATGAGCCTGACGTCACATGTCGAGGAACTCCAACGGAAACATCGTACCCTTGAGACTGAGATTGAAGCAGTCGAACGGCACCCAGCCACTGACCACCTAGAAATCTACTCCCTCAAACGAAAAAAACTAAAACTCAAAGACGAAATCCGGCGGTTAGCTTCGTGATCGCTGTGACAACAATCTGACCCGTATATCGCGCCCGTAGCTCCGCTGCGGGCGTTTTGTTTGGGTTGAGGCGCAAGACATTGCGCCTCAATTCACGCAGCAGATTGTTGCGCTGTGGCGTGGCGGAAGAAATTCGTAATCCAACGACCGAACATCTCGGAATCGGTCGGAGCATCAATATTTTCCAACGCCGTATCAGCGACGGGTTCAGGGATAGCTGAGCCACGCCTTAGGCCGATAATATCCCGCTGGAAAGACGCATCGAATTCTGGGTGCGGCTGGATCGACATCGCCGTATCGCCATAGGCAAGTGCGGCGTATGGGCAAAACTCTGAACGTGCCAGCACGATGGTACCACTGGGCACTTCGACGACCTGATCCTGATGCATGGCATGGATACGGATCGTTTCCATATCTTCGTCCATCCAAGGGGCACGTTGATCAATGCCGTACTCGTGGATGCCGCATCCCCAGCCTCGATCTGATTTCACCACCTTACCGCCCAATGCTTCGGCGAGGATTTGATGCCCGAAGCAAACTCCGACCAGCGGCACCCGCGCAGCATGAGCGTCTCGCAAAAACGCTTTGAGCGGTTCAATCCAATCGTGATCTTCGTAAACCCCGTGCCGAGAGCCTGTGATGATCCAGCCATCGGCCTCGCCGGGGGATGTCGGGATTTCCCCCTTCACATTCACATCCCAAAGCACCGCTGAGAAAGTCGGATCGGCGCGCTGCAACATGCGCTCGAACATCGTCACGTAAGGACCATGCCGATCAATGATCTCTTCAGCAACAGATCCCGTTTGCAATACGCCGATCTTCATTTTCAATCACTCGCCCTGAGACAGAAACGCGATGACGTTGGCACGATCCTCGTCTTTACGCAGGCCAGGGAAGCTCATTTTAGTACCCGGCATAAATTCCTTTGGTTTGGTGAGGAACTTGGCCAAATTGTCCGGAGTCCAGGTTGCACCTTCATCCATCGCCGCCTTGAACACATCGGAATAACTGAAGCCTTCGGCGGATCCAATCTCACGACCCACGACGCCAGTGAGGTTCGGGCCAACCGAGTGCTTCCCGTCATCGCCAATCTTGTGACATGCTCTGCATTTGCGGAACACTTTTTTACCAGCTTTGATATCGCCTGCGACAGTCGCAAGCGCAGCTGTGGTCGGCGCAGCCGCAGTCGTCGCGGCGGCGGTCTCGGCTTCTGCTACCTCTTCCGCTTCAGCGGCCTCAGCTTCCGCCGCGGCTTTTGCCTCAGCGACTCTTTTAGATTCTGCTTCGGCTGCCTCAGCAGCCTTTTTCGCCTCTGCTTCTGCGGCCTCTGCTTCGGCAGCCGCTTTTGCCTCTGCTTCTGCGGCCTCAGCTTCGGCAACCGCCTTCGCCTCAGCTTCTGCGGCCTCTGCGTTAGCGACCGCCTTTGCTTCTACTTCCGCCGAAGCACTCGCAGAAATCGCAGCTTTCTCAGCGGCATAGGCTTCGGCATCAACGACCGCCTGACGGCCGGCAGATGCAGCAAACATCCACGCAATTGCGAGTAAGACAACGGTTCCGACCGCTCCCGCGACCAAGATAGGTGTGGCGGATTTGTCCGACATAGAAATTCTCCTTGTGGTGCTGCGCTTCAGGTGCGCTGCAATACTTTCGGCGCGAATGTAGCCAAAGTCAGCGGCGGGGCAAGCAGATGTGAAAAATTGCTCCAAACCAATAAATTTATTCCGTCAAAAAATCTGCCAAAGGCTGCCAAACCGCCTGAATCGCCCGATTTCCAACCACCATTCCGATATGTCCAACTTCAGCTTTCAACAGGCGCGCGGAGGGCAAAGCCTCAGCCAACGGCTCGGAGGCGACATGGCGGACAACCGTATCTCGTTGAGCCGACACCACTAACGCGGGTTGCCGGACCTCCTTTGGATCAAAGATGATGCCCCCCGGTTGCCATCCGCGATGGCGTAAAACATCATCCACGACCCAATCCAAAAAGCACTCCCGGCCCACGGGCACTGAAAGCGGCACGCCGTTATTCAGCCAATCTTCGACAGCTACAAAGCGCTTGGCGGCGTCACTTTGCGGATCAAGTGCCGCAAAACGTCGAAATTTTGCCACTCCTGAAGTCATATCCCGCAAAGCAAAGAAGGATTGAGTCATTTGCTGCGGGATTTCGCCGAACATCATCTCCAAACTACCCAGCAGATTACCAATCTCGGCACGCCGGTCGCGCATCGTCTGATGTTCAGGAAAGGTGGAAAAATCCCACGGCGCACCGAGCGTGACAATTTTCGAGACACGCTCCGGCTCTCGCTGCGCCAGCGCCAACATTAACGGACCCCCCATACAATACCCGATCAAATGCACCGGTCCGCCCGTCAGTCGCATGACGACATCCAGCGCTGGGATCAGGCGTTGATCTAGGTAATCGCCGAGATCAAATCGCTTTTCTGCCGGTCCAGGCACTCCCCAATCGACCTGAAACACCCGAAACCCTTGTCCGGCCAACCAACGCAGCGGCGATTGGCGCGGGGTCAAATCCATTATCTCAGAGCCATTGACCAGCGAGGGAATCGTCAAAATCGGAGGCCCATCGCCGCCAAAATCCAACAGCCGAACAGCTCCAAAGCGCCATACCGCAGGCAAAGCTGGGGCCGCGCGGCGAAACGGATGACTGCGATACCGCGCCATGCCCTGTAGAGTTTTGTGCGCGTCGCCAAGAGCGGTTACCGCAACCTGCAAATCGGGCGCGGCATCCATCAATCCGGAATCTTTGAGGGTTTTGGCGTGTAGATAGACCATGAGCGAATAGGCCCCGTCCCGACGAAACGCCGGTGCAGTGCGCGCCGATTCCGGAAATTCCTCAGCCTTAGCCATTGGTTCTTTCTACAGCTTTCTCAGCGCAAACTGTGCATGAAACACGCGGAACCACCCGCAAAGCGGGTTTTCATGTTGTGCTGCGGCAACGCAGGTGCAACACTTGCTGGAAATAATGAGCCGAATGCTGAACGCAATGCAGCATGGCGGGAGGATCGAATGGCGAACACGGCCAAAACGGCAGCGGGCGGCGGGAACAATGCCAAGGGCGATAAACCCGAACCCATCACGATCAAGAAATATGCGAATCGTCGGCTCTATAACACCGTCACCAGCAGCTATGTGACGCTCGATACGCTGGCGCAGATGGTCAAAGACGGCGAAGAATTTTTGGTCTTTGACGCCAAATCCGGCGAAGACATCACCCGCTCCGTCCTGACCCAAATTATCTTCGAAGAAGAAGCTAAGGGCGAAAACCTACTGCCCATTAACTTCCTACGCCAACTGATCGGCTTTTACGGGAATGGCATGGAGACCTTCGTCCCCAGCTATCTGGAAATGAGTCTGGAGACCTTCGCCAAACAACAAGAAGAAATCGGACGTGCTTTTGGCGGCGAAGCGGCGGTGAATGCCATGAAAGCCATGACGCAAAAGAACGCGGAATTCTTTCAGGACGCGATGAAGATGTTCCAGCCTTTCGGTGCCGGTGCCTCCGTGCCCTTTGGCACAACGCCAGATGCCGAACCGGAGCCAAAGCCCGAACCAGTGAATCCTTCCACCGAAAGCGAGTTGCAAGAGCTTCGTGCACAGATGGAGCAAATGCGAAAAACTCTCGACGGTCTCGGCGGCGGGAAGTAACCGGAAGGCGCGACGCCTCAGTCGTATCTCTGCGCCTTGCTCATGCGATCTGCGACAACATTGCGAGCAAATCAACTTCCGCCGCTGCCAGTGCGTCGGCATCCACCGAACGTGCGACCAAAGTCACCGCAAAACCGCCTTCTGGCTGCATACGCGGATAAGATCCGATGGACACCGCGGGGTGCTTTTCTGCGACGGCACCCAAGGGACCGCTCAACTCGCCTTCTGGCACTGAGCAAGGAATGCTAACCTCGCCGACAACCCCGCCACCCTCCAGCGATGGCAGGACCGCGTCGAGCATGACGGCAAAAATGCGCGGCACACCGGCCATGACGAAAACATTCTCGATCCGAAACCCCGGCGCGATACTCACTGGATTGGCGATCAGGCTCGCGCCATCGGGAACCCGCGCCATTCGTAAACGACCTTCGTTGATGCGATCCCCGTAGTGATCTTCCAGCAACGCCCGCGCATCATCGCGGATTGTCACCCGCTCGCCAAAGGCTTTGCCGACAGCTTCGGCGGTGATGTCGTCATGGGTCGGGCCAATCCCCCCCGAGGTAAAGACATAGTCGAACCGCCCCCGCATCTCTTTCAGCGCCGCAACAATCGTGTCTTCATCATCGGCAATTGCGCGCGCCTCGTGCAGTTGCACACCCACCGCACCCAGCGCTTTCGCAAGCACTTGCGTATTCGCATCCCGCGTTCGACCGGATAGGACTTCATCGCCGATCACAAGAATTGCCGCCGTCACCGTTTTCATTCTCGGCCTCTTCCTTATACCAAGGTTCCGTATGTCACGTTCGAGGTCAGAATTGAAATGTTGCTCCCCACGCCCTTGCTGCGCGGTACATTGATCCAGCGATACAAACGTTTTCTCGCCGATATTCGCCTCGACACCGGCGAAGAGATCACCGCCCATTGCGCCAATCCCGGCTCTATGATGGGGTTAAAAGACCCCGGCGTGACGGTTTGGGTATCGCGCTCGGATGATCCCAAACGCAAATTAGCCCATTCGTGGGAAGTGGTGGAAGTTGAGGGCGGCATCCTTGCGGGCATCAACACCAATCGGCCCAACAAGCTGGTCGCCGAAGCCCTCGCCGCTGAAGCAATTCCAGAACTGACGGGGTATTACGTCAAACCAGAGGTAAAATACCGCGAGAACAGCCGCGTTGACTTTCTGCTAACCGCCAAAGGCCGCGCTGATTGTTACCTTGAGGTCAAGAATGTCCACCTTATGCGCGAACCTCGTCTCGCCGAGTTTCCCGATTGTGTCACCAAACGTGGTGCAAAACACATGGATGATCTGGCTGCAATGTGCTCTGAAGGACATCGCGCTATAGTGCTATTTGTCGTACAAATGACAGGGTGTACGCGATTTCGCCCCGCCGCCGATATTGACCCAGGCTATGCTCAAGCGTTCGAACGCGCCCGCGCGGCAGGGGTGGAGGCGCTGTGTTACGCTTGCGATTTCACCTCACCGGACAGTGAAGCGCCCGCCATCACACTGTCGCATTCCCTCGGTGAAATCGTCACGAAGCAGTGACGATGCACAACCCAACTTCACCAAAAGATCAACTGGCGTTCACTGTTACCTGCACTATCTCAAAGAAGCCTGATGCTGCCAACGAAAGGAAGATGCTCATGACAAAGTTCCTGATGACCCGCCGCGCGCTCGTTGCAACCTGTGGCGCGGCACTGGCGACCGGAGCTTCTGGTCTTCTGGTCCCAGCACAGGCAAAAGGTCTAGCTCCCACGCCAACCATGCGCGGCGGGTCCAACAACTACCGCCCCGGCGCCCCGATTGTAGAACGGATCGGCGGCGGCGGCTTTTGGATGACGGGTACCGTCAAACGCGCGGGCGATGGAGAGCCATTGCCCGATCAGCGTATTCAGATCTGGGCGCATACTACTGAAGGCTATGAAAGCGACCCGCAGAGCCACGGCGCAACCCTGACTGATGTCAATGGAAACTTTCGGCTTGAGATGCCGCAAATCGTGCCCGCCTTTGGACAACCGCATGGCCACCTCGCCTATGACAGCGGTGATTTCGAGACCGTTTTCCTGCGTCCCGTCATGCCAAGTTCGAAAGACACGAGCCTGCATGTGGATTTTGTCCTGCAACCGGCTTGACGGACCGTGAAGCGCGCCCATGCCATCCTGATTTGGGGCGCTCTCGCCATCGCTGTGATCGTGCCAGTTTTCTTGGCAGCGGACAGCCCCCTGCTCGCTTGGCGTCGACCTGCTTATATCGCGGCGGGATTTGCCGGCGTGATCGCCATGACACTGTTGCTGATCCAGCCTTTGCTAGCGGGCGGATATTTGCCGGGTCTGCCTAAACCGCACGGCCGAAGAGTTCATCGCCTTATTGGAAGCGCGTTGGTCTTAGCCGTTATCGTCCATGTGGTCGGCCTGTGGCTGACCAGCGCGCCAGACATCATCGACGCACTTCTCTTTGTCTCGCCAACCCCATTTTCGGCTTGGGGGGTGATCGCGATGTGGGCGGTGTTTGCCTCCGCCCTACTGGCCATATTTCGGCGCCGCCTCCGTCTAAGAACTTGGCGTCTTGGTCATACGGCATTGATCGTAGTGACAGTTGCATGCAGCGTTGTTCATGCACTGTTGATCGAAGGAACGATGGAAACCATCACAAAAACGATGCTGTGTATTTTAGCCGTGCTGGCCACCGCCAAGACCATCTATGATTTGCGCGTCTGGGCACGCCGTGCCGGCACCGGCAGCCCTCAATAATCTCCGATCATTGGAACTCGCCATGTCCGCTCGTTATCATCAGCTCGCCTTCACCCCGAACGTCAAAGCCGAACAAGTCGCGCATGGCAGTCGTGACCTTTACGCGCGCTGCGACGGCGCACCAGAGGTTCCCGACCCGATCACCGAAGCCGAAGCCGCCTTCATCGGCGCGCGCGACAGCTTTTACATGGCTACAGTCGGCGAGACCGGCTGGCCGTATTTGCAGCACCGAGGCGGACCACCCGGATTTGTGAAAGTGCTGGATGATCACACCCTTGGCATGAGTGATTTTCGAGGAAACCGGCAGTACATCAGCGTCGGAAACCTGAAATCAGACGACCGGGCATCCCTGTTTTTCATGGATTACGCCAACAAACACCGCCTGAAAGCGCTGGCGACAGTCAAGCGAGTTGATCTGACTGAAGATACTGACCTTGCAGAGAAACTCACGCTGCCAAACTATCGCGCCAAGGTCGAACGCGCACTTATTTTCACCATTGCCGCATTTGAATGGAATTGCCCCGCCCACATCACCCCGCGCTATTCCGAGGCGCAAATTGCCCCCGGCATCCGAGACCTGCACGAACAAATCAGCTTGTTGCAAGCCGAAGTAAAACGCTTGCAGGGTTGATCCATTCCGGCCAATACCCAACATTGCGCTGATATGGAGAAGACAAAACCTATGCGTGACAGTGTCGAGCGGACCCCGGAGGGGATAAAGATCCACACCGAAGAAGACTTCGAGGGGATGCGTAAGGCTGGGCGACTGGCCGCAGAAACCCTCGATATGATCACCGAACATGTGCAGCCCGGCGTCGCCACCGACGCGCTGAATACGCTGATTCACGACTTTATCGTTGATCACGGTGCGGTTCCTGCCCCGTTGGACTATAAGGGTTTCCCCAAATCCTGCTGTATCTCGATCAACGAGGTTGTCTGCCACGGCATCCCCGGAAAACGAGTGCTGAAAGAACGCGATATTCTCAATATCGATGTGACCTGCATTCTCGACGGCTGGCACGGCGACACGTCGCGGATGTACACCGCTGGAGAACCGAAGAAATTCGCCAAACGCTTGATTGACGTCACCCACGAAACCCTGATGCGCGGCCTCGCCGTCATCAAGGAAGGCACGACCTTCGCCGAGATGTCCAAGGCCATGCAGACCTATGCCGAAGGCCAAAAATGTAGCGTCGTTCGCGAGTTCTGCGGCCACGGCCTCGGACTCGAATTCCACGAACCGCCCAATATCTTACACTACGTCGCTAGCCGCGGTGAGCAGCATTTCAATCTCCAACAGGCCAAAATGCGGGCAGGCATGTTTTTTACCGTCGAGCCGATGGTAAACCTCGGTAAGCGCCACACCAAAGTCAAAAACGACGGCTGGACGGCGGTCACGAAAGACGGCCTGCTGTCGGCTCAGTTCGAGCATACTCTCGGCGTGACGAAAGACGGATGCGAGATTTTCACCCTCTCCCCAGCGGGTCTCTTCCACCCAGACGGCGCGGCCTAAAGCGGATGACGGCCCCCTCTCCAAAAGCAGGGCACCGCCAACGCCTGCGAGAGCGATTTCTCAAGGGCGGCGGAGACGCGCTGCCAGATTATGAACTGCTCGAATTGATCTTATTCAATGCCATTCCGCGCAAGGACACCAAGGGTATTGCTAAAGCCCTGATCGCCAAGTTCGGTGATTTCGAAGGGGTCATATCTGCCGAACCCGCCCGTCTGCGCGAAGTCCCCGATGTCAAAGACGCGATTATCGCGCAACTAAAAGTCATCGAGACCGCCGCCCAACGCCTTGCCCGCTCGCAAATCAAAGACAAAACCGTTCTGTCGAGCTGGTCCGCGCTGATGGGTTACTGCAAGTCAAAGATGGCACGGCTGGAACGCGAAGAATTCCGCATCCTCTTTCTTGACCGCAAGAACGTGTTGATTGCTGATGAAGCCCAAGGCACTGGCACCGTCGATCATGTCCCGGTCTATCCACGCGAGATTATGAAACGGGCGCTGGAACTCAACGCCAGCGCCATCATCCTCGCGCATAACCACCCCAGCGGCGACCCGACCCCCTCCCGCGCAGATATCGAGATGACTAAGCAGATTGTCGAGGTCGCCAAACCGTTAGGCGTCACCGTCCACGACCACGTCATCATCGCGCGAGAAATGGACGCGAGTTTTAAAGCGCTGGGGCTGATGTAAACCTATGAAAATAAGGATACTCGGGCGAAGGCAGGAACTAGTATCAACGTCCACTCTGGCGTGACTGCCCTCACCGCCTACGCCAGCCTTTTTCTTTCTGCCCTGATCGCCGCAACCATCCTTCCGGCGCAATCCGAACTGGTGTTGGTGACACTACTGTTGTCAGAAAAGTATTCGACCCTCGGCCTCCTCGCCGCTGCCAGCGCTGGCAATGTCCTCGGCTCGGTGATTAATTACGGTTTGGGACGGCTCTCTGATCGGTTCATCACGAAGCGTTGGTTCCCCACCAAAGCAGACACTCTCGCCCGCGCCCGCAAATGGTACAGCCGCTTTGGTCGGTATTCGCTGTTGCTCAGTTGGGTTCCCATCATCGGAGATCCTATCACCGTCGCGGCTGGCGTACTGCGCGAACCGTTCTGGAGCTTTTTGCTCTTGGTCACGATTGCCAAGGTTGGGCGGTATCTGGTACTGGCCGCGTTAACGTTGGAATGGATGTGAGCGGGGCATGGGCGCACCGCCATGCTGATGTGCTCGACCGCGAGGAACTCGATTACGGATACCGATTGATGGAAACAAACTAGACGTCGACACCATCATCCCGCACAGGATCTTCCATTCCGTGTCGGACATCGGCACGACCGATAAGCGCGCCTGTTTAACCAACGCCATCGCTTGCAAATCAGGGTGCGCCTTCACCTCGGCGAGCGTCACCGGCGTCCTCATCGCACAGACCGCCTTTACATCCACACATTCCCAACGCGCATCATCGGTGGTCGAATCCGGATGCGCTTCAGCGTAGACTTCAACAATTCCAACGATCCGCTTTTCATCAACCGAGTGATAAAGGAACTCTCGGTCTCCGACACCCATCGCCCGCATATTGTTGCGGGCCTGATAATTTCGAACGCCATCCCATTCCTCCCCAGCCTCACCCTTCGCGACCAGATCGTCCCATGAGAACGCCTCAGGTTCCGATTTGAACAACCACTTCGCCAAGATACTTAAACCTTTCCCCCAAAGCCGTGCATCCGCCACGCCCATTGCAGTGCGATGACAAACCCTTTGGCAAAAGGTAGGATGAGAAGCGCAAGCAATCCCGTCAGTCCCGGCCACATGAGCATGTGAACCCAATCAGGCAGCGTCCAGTTCATCGTACCATAGAGCATCAAGGGCGCGATCAGATGCCCGGTAATCATGATCGTGATCCAAGGGTGCATATCATCGGCACGATGATGATGAAATTCCTGGCCACAGGACGAACACGCGTCTCGAACCGACAGATAGCCGTTAAACATCTTACCTTCACCGCATCGCGGGCATTTACGGCGAATACCCAAGGACAGCGCGGGCCAGACCGGGCGATTTTTGTCGAACGCAGGCGCTTGTTCTGTCATCGTTCACATTCAACCGCGAATAATTCTCAGGGTAACGTCAGCTCGAAGCCCGCTTAAAACCAGAGTTTCGAACCCATGTCAGCCCATTGTGACGACTTTTAAGGCTTCATTTTCTCGAATTTGGCGGATTCTGCGACGGAATCATCTACATGCCCCGTTAGAGATGCAGTGGTCGCGCAATTGACCAACCTTTTGACAAAACATTGAGAACCTGTCGCTCACTGAAGAAAGCAGGACTATGAAACGGACCCTTTCACACCTGATCGCGTTAGCCGCCCTCGCTGGTGTTACTGCTGCGAGCGCCGTGAATGCGAGCCCGCTAACCCCTGCCGCCCGTGCGGGTGGTCAGATTGAGCGTATGCTGCTCAGCCTCGACGGCAATGGCGACGGACAAATTTCCCGCGACGAGGCCCGCCAAGGCATCGCACAACGGTTTTCGCGGATGGATACCGATGGCGATGGAACCGTCTCGCGGATGGAGCGACGCCTAAGCAAACGAACGGCGCGTTTCGCGGCGATGGATGCCAATGGCGACGGAGTCGTTACGCTGCCAGAAATGGAAACCGCGCTACAACAACGTGTGCGGGATCGTTTTGCTCGCATCGACGCAGATGGCAACGGTGCCATCACGCTTGAAGAAGTTCAGAACCGCGTGCGGAGTAGACAACGACGTGGTCCAATGAGCCTGCAAGACCTTGACGCCCGTGTGATGCGTATGTTTGACCGGACTGATCGGAATCGTGATGGCGTAATCTCACCGGACGAAGCCCGGTCGCTGCGATAAGATGACCGCCGCGATCAATGGCATATTTCAAGGGCGATTGGCATCGGCAAGTGTCAAGAGACCCCTGTCGAGGGTACAAAATGGTATGATTGCTGCGGTCCCGAGTGGTGAAGACGACGATGCGCTATTGGTCCGCTTCGCAACAGGGGATCAATCCGCAGCCCGTTTGCTGGCGGAACGCCATACCGGGCGTGTTTTGGCGGTCGCGACGCGGATGCTCAATAATCCGACCGAGGCCGAAGACGTCGCGCAGGAAGCTATGCTGCGCGCATGGAAAACGGCGGCGGACTGGCGTCCCGGAGAGGCCAAGTTTTCGACGTGGCTGCACAAAGTCGCGGTGAACCTTTGTTATGATCGGCTGCGAAAGCGCCGCACCAAACCGCTTGAAGACGCACCAGAGCCAATGGATGATCGCGCCAGCGCTCAGGACGGGTTGGAAATGAACGATAAAATGGCGATCCTCAAGGACGCCATCATGGATTTACCGGAGCGCCAACGCGCCGCGATCCAACTGAGTCACTATGAAGAAAAAAGTAACCCGGAAACGGCTGAAATTTTGGGCGTCAGTGTAGAGGCAGTCGAATCCCTACTGTCCCGTGGACGCCGCGCCCTACGCAGCGCGCTGGCAGATAAGCGCGCACTCCTGATGGAGGAATGATGATGAGCACGATGACCTTTGAACGTTTCGATGAGTTGGCCAGCGCACATGGTGCTGCCATTGCTCTATGGCCCAACGAAGATCAGGCCGCTGCAATGGTCTTGGCGGATACATCTCCTGAGGCTCAAGCGGTTCTCGACCGCGAGCGCGCGTTGGATGAAGCCCTTGACGCGTGGGAAGTGCCCGCACCCTCTGACGCTCTGATGGCTCGCATCCTCGGTGATGCCGCCGAAATCAGCGCCGCTGCGCCGATTGCCGAAAGCACATCGCAGGCAAAACCTGAAAAACCCAGCCTGAGGAAACGGCTGTTTGGGGATATGGGATGGCGTTCAGCGGGCGCATTGGCCGCTTGTCTCGCGATTGCCGTGTTTGCGGGTCTGCCCGATCAGCAAGCCGCGCCGCCTCTAACCGACGCACAACTCGCGCAGCAAGTCGAAGATGCCGAGGTATTGACAGCGTTTTTTGGCGATGGTCTTTTCGACGATGATGATCTGTTTGATACAGATGCAGAGTTCCTCTAGGAACTTTCATCCATACAAAATCGCTGGTTGTCCCCATCGCTGTTTCAGGCGAAAATAGATAACCGGCGTCTCGCGCGCCCACTGTTTTGAACGAGGCCCGCGATGCCCCATCTGAACCCTGTCATTGATGCCCTGTCGATGCCTGCCATTCCGTTGGTTCAGACTTGGGCAAACGCTTATGACGGCCGTCACGGTCCCTTGCTTGATTTATCTCAGGCCGTTCCCGGATACCCGCCGCCTCCTGAAATGCTTCGCTGGTTGGGCGAAATTGCAAGCGATCCGAACACGACCGGTTATGGAAACATTGAGGGCGAGGAAGTCCTCCGCGAAGCCTACGCCGCGCATGTCTCGGCGCTGTACGACACCCACGTTAGTGCGGCACAGACACATATCACCTCTGGCTGCAATCAAGCCTTTGTTGCGACAGCGATGACATTGATCGGCGCGGGTGAAACCGTGTTGATGGCCAATCCCTGCTATTTCAATCATGAGAGCACTCTGACGATGCTCGGCATCGGTACGCGCACCGTCGACGTCGATCCAAACAACGGATTTTTGCCTGATATTGACTCAGTACGTGCCGCGCTTCCCGGTGCAAAAGCCTTTGCGATTGTCAGCCCCAATAATCCCACCGGCTCGGTCTATCCTCCGGGACTGCTCTATGAAATTTTTACGGCATGCCGCGACGCCGAAGTGTGGTTGATCCTTGATGAGACCTACCGCGATTTTTCCGAAGATCATCACGGCCTGCTAATCCGCGAGGATTGGCAGGATACGCTGGTCCAGCTTTATAGCTTCTCGAAGTCCTTCTGCATCCCCGGCCATCGCCTGGGTGCCGTGCTTGCCGGAAAGCCAGTGATCGACGGCATTGCCAAAGTCATGGACAATCTACAAATCTGTCCGCCCCGCGCAGCACAAATCGCGGTCGCTCGCGCCATCGAACCGCTGACGGAATGGCGCGCGGCCAACCGCGCCGAAATCGAAAACCGTGCGACCGCCATGCGCGAAACGATGGCTGAGGTTCCAGATTGGGAGATCAGCGCGATCGGGGCCTACTTTGCATATGTAAAACATCCATTCGAAGAACGAAGCTCCGAAGACGTTGCGCAAGGGTTGGCCGAGCAGGTGGGGGTGTCATGCCTGCCCGGCGGCTTTTTTGGTCAAGGGCAAGACCGGCATTTGCGCCTTGCTTTCGCCAATGCCGATGCAGAAATTATTCGGGGTCTGGCAGAACGCTTGAAAGCGTTCGCGTAACTCAGTCAGACCGTGAATGCAGTGGGCTAAGCGATTTCAACGTTAATCCGATCCCACCAAACGCCAGTACCAGAATGACGGCCAGGTCGAAGACTGACATATGGCGGAAGCTGAAATTCACGGACGCAATCACCCCAAAGATCAGCGCCAGCAGCGAACCTATGGCCAGCACCCATCCCAGTTTATTTCGGCTGTCATAAAATACAAACCCAACGCCGATCAGAAACGGGATCATAATCATGCCGCTGGTAATGCCAAAACCACCAAAGGAATAAAGGCTGTGGCCGAACCCCCAGCTTGCGCGGATCACGATAGAATTGAGTAGCAGGTAAAACCCGCCGATCATCATAGTGACGCCAAGCCAAAACGTCATTCCTCCGCCCGGCGTCCCGCCTGCTCCATGCATACCGCGCTCCTTCTCTCCAAGAGTTCGGGAGACGCTAAATTTGAAGCGTTGGCAATTGATTAACCACCGTACACCGCTTCAAAACCATCCTTGGATAGCCACGATGACCGCAGCTGCCGCGTTGCAAGGGCCACCTGCCCTCATCAGGCCTTCGGCTTGGCGCACAAAATCTGTGACAGAGCCGCCGAAGCCAGACGCGCCGCAGGCGGGTCGGCGCGACTCGTTAGCAGAATTGGTGCCGAGCCGCCCATAACAACACCCGCCGCACAGGCACCGCCGACATAGACCAACGTTTTGAATAAGGTGTTTCCAGCGACAATATCCGGGACGATGACAGCATCGGCCTGCCCCACAACAGGGTCATCCGCCATACCTTTCGTTGCCGCCGCCTCGCGGGATAAGATCAAGTCCATCGCTAGGGGGCCGCGCACATCTGCCTCTGGCACATGCTCAATTGCCCAAGCCGCGAGGTCACGTCCCTCGATGCTCGATGGCACCGATTCGATAGCGGACTCTGTCGCCGACAAGATCGCAATACGCGGGCGCTCAGTTCCCAACCGTTGCGAAAGGTCGGCGACCAGTTGTATCGCATCCTGACGGGTCGACAAGCTAGGTGCGACATTCACTGCGGCGTCAGAGATCAACAACGGCTTACAGCCCTGCGGCACGCTCATATGGAAAATATGTACGAAACGCTTGTCGGTTCGCAGACCATGCTCGCGGTTGATCGCCGCTTTCATAAAGCTGTCTGTGTGCAAATGACCTTTCATCAGTACATCGGCTTTGCCCTCGCGCACGGCAGAGGCAGCAACCATCGCCGAGCCATCTTCCCCTTCGGCCTCGATCAAATCGAAGCCGGAAATATCCCAGTCGAGCACAGCAGCCTCGCGCTCAATCCTGTCACGTTCTCCGACAAAAACCGGGATCATTACGCCAGCCTGAACCGCATCTTGTGCGGCCTCCATCGGCGCGGGCGCGCCGGCTCGGGCAATCGCTATACGCGGTGGCGCGAATTTTAAGGCGCGCTGCATCAGGTCATCGGGACAGACCGGTTCAACGGTACTCAGGAACGGACTGCTAGAAGTCATAGGAATACTTTCATTCAATTATTATCTGAGGTGCCAAGCACCTCTAATTCTGAAACGGTATGTAACCGCTGATCAATATATGCGCTCCAACTTTCATCAGGGTCTAGATCCAGTACAGCATTGTAGAGAGACCGTGCCTCTTCAGCATCCTGCTCCACCCCTGCCCCTGTCAGATACGCATCCGCTAGATCAACCGTGGCCATGAGAGAGCCTCCCTCAACCCCTCGCCGGATCCAATAAATCGCAAGGTTTTGGTCGACGACCGTACCAAGACCTTCAAAATGCAGGCGTCCCAGATCGCTCGCCGCATCGATAAATCCACCTTCGAATGCCAGCACATAATACCCACGCGCCCAGTTTAAATCTGTCTCGACACCTTCGCCCCGCTCATAGGCTCGCGCGATGTTGTACGCAGCGACGCCCGCATTGGGATCACGTTCAAGCGCCTTGGAAAACAATGCCAGCGCACGCTCGTCATCCTCACGTACACCAAAGCCATTTTGGTAGATCACACCGAGGTCATTTGTCGCGATGGCATCTCCAGCTTCATGTGCCCGCTCATACCAATAGAGCGACAGTGCTTGGCTCGCTGCCATACCAAGCCCCTCGCGCGCCCGCACGGCCATTGTCCCCATTGCAAAGGGCAGGCCCCGATGTGCCGCTTGCCGGATCAAACGAGTTGCTTGCACCTCGCTGACTTTGACGCCATCGCCGGCAATATACATTGCACCGAGATTGTTCGCGGCAACTGCGCTGCCCCGACCATGCGCTTTTCGGTATGCGTCGATGGCTTTGAATGTTTCGCCTCGCTTCGCATAAATTCGCCCCAGATGGGTAAAAAAGCGCCGTTCTGCTGGATCAAGTTCTGACGCCGCCAAACACGCCGCCTCGACATCATCTGTTGGATTAAGTGCATCAAAAGCAATGCCTGTCACACCTTCGGGTAAATCTAAATCCTGCGGGGAACCAGCGGAGATATCACAGATCATCGCTGGATCATCTGTTGCCATCGCACCGCTCGCGCCAAGCGATAGTGAAAGCGCAAGAAAAGCCAACTTAAACCCGTGAGACATACCTGTCCTCCTCAAAGATTGCATAATGAACGAAACGATTTCGTGACCATCTAAGGTTCGCGCGGCTCGATCAGATTGGGCACGTCGCCAGTCCCCGCTCGTCCACGACCGGACAGGCTGGGGTAACGCATAAAGAATTCGTGGCAGTCAAACGCTTCATCATCTTTGCCCAACAAGAGGGCACTGCCGTGAAAGTATGAGCCATCCGGCTGCAAGATCCACGAATTTGCTTCATCGCGCAGATTCGCTGCCATCACCTGATTGAGAATCTGTCGGCGCACAGTTTTATTTTCGACAGGGCACAAAGTCTCCACTCGTCGATTGAGGTTCCGCCCCATCCAATCCGCCGAAGAAATATAGACTTTGGCATCGTCCCCCGGCAGGCCACCACCCGCCCCAAAGCACACGATGCGTGAGTGTTCCAGAAAACGCCCGATCACACTTTTTACGCGGATGTTTTCTGACAAGCCCGGCACTCCTGGTCGCAAGCCGCAAATTCCGCGCACGACCAGATCAATTTTTACCCCTTCTTGCGACGCTCGATAGAGCGCATCGACGATGTCTTCCTCAATGAGCGAATTGACCTTCACCCAAACCTGCGCCGGACGCCCAGCCCGCGCATGAGCAACCTCTTCTTCGAGATGCTCAAGCAATCGCGATTTCAACGTCAGCGGCGACACCCCGACTTTTTCTAAATCGCGCGGTTCGGCATATCCTGTGACAAAGTTAAAGATCCGGCCCGCATCCCGCGCGAGTGTTGGATCATCCGTGAAGTAACTGAGATCAGTATACAGCTTCGCGGTGATCGGGTGGTAATTCCCCGTCCCAAAGTGTGTGTATGTGACCAACTTGCCGCTCTCGCGACGAACTACGGACGACATTTTCGCGTGAGTCTTCCAGTCGATAAAACCATACACGACCTGAGCGCCAGCACGTTCCAACTGACGAGCCTGCACAATATTCGCAGCCTCATCAAAGCGCGCTTTCAACTCGACAACTGCAGTAACTTGTTTACCCAGTTCCGCCGCTTCACACAGCGCCGCCACAATCGGACTTTGCGACGATGTGCGATAGAGAGTTTGCTTGATCGCCAGAACATCGGGGTCACGTGCCGCTTGTCGCAAAAATTGCACAACCGCATCAAACGTCTCATAAGGATGATGCAGCAAGAAGTCTTTGCTACGAATGGCTGCAAAGATATCGCCATCAAAATCTTTCAAGCGCTCAGGTTGACGCGGCGTGTAAGGCTTCCATCGCAAATGTGGTTTGTCATCCACGATCAACTGATCCAGATCAGCAACGCCAACAATGCCGGTAACATCGACAATATCGTCCGGTCCAACCCCTAACTCTCGCCCAATCCATTCCCGCAACGCAGGCGGGGTATCCGCACTGACTTTAAGGCGAATGACCTCTCCCCGACGGCGGCGTTTCAGCGCGGTTTCAAATTCGCGTACCAAATCTTCGGCTTCTTCCTCAATCTCAATATCCGAATCCCTCAAGACACGGAACAAACCTTTACCAACGACTTCGTAACCGGGAAAAATCCGATCAAGAAATAGGCTGATCATGTCCTCTAGCGCGACGAACCGAACCGCCGCCGACCCTTCGGGTTCGGGGAGGCGGGTAAAACGATCAATCATAGATGGGATAATCGTGAGCGCAGAGAGTTCTTCGTCATGACCGCTTCGGCGCAAATGCAATGCCATCGCCAACGATTTCGACGGAACAAACGGAAACGGATGTGCGGGATCAATCGCCAATGGCGAAAGAACCGGAAAAACGCCCGACATGAACTCTTCGTCAAGCCAAGTGCGATCTTCCGCGGTCAACATGACCGGATCAACGAGAGAAATTCCTTCCGCCGCCAATGCCGGGCGCAACGCCGCCCAGCTTTCTTGCTCGGCATCCATCAATTTGCGGCAATCGCGATCAATCGCACGCAATTGTTGTGCGGGGGTCAAACCGTCCACACTTGGCTTGGTCACACCGGCACTTGCCAACTCACGCAGACCGGCGACCCGCACCGTGTAAAACTCGTCAAGGTTCGAACCGGAGATCGCAACGAACCGCAGACGTTCTAGCAAGGGATGACGCGGATTATCCGATTCCTCCACAACCCGTTGATTGAACGACAGCCATGAGAGTTCGCGATTAAGAAAACGCGCGGTATCAGTCATCGAAACGGCAGGTGCATCGGCTGGTACGGGTAGAGGTTTGGTGTTCAAAAAATCGGCGTGAACACGCTTGCCCGGCGAGTTCGCCGGGGCTTCAAACTCCGTCGTTTCAAACGTCGTCACCATCCAAAGACTTCCTTCGCCATCTTGGCGCTGACCGGCTGGCCTAATTCTAAACTCTTCGCATCCAGTGTTGCGACGACCATTTCAATTGCCGCCGAACTTCTCTCCGTTCTCTTTGCGATATAGGTAGCAAGCCGATCGTTTACGACAATCTCTCGATCCGAAAAAAGTTTGACGACAAGTCGCTCCAACAGCTCATCATCTGGCGATTGTATCTCGGCCACCGTGATTGCAGACAAGCGAGAAGCTAAATCAGGCAATGTCACTTTCCAGCGAGCGGGCGGCGTTCTCGCTGTCAGTAGGATCTTTCCGCCTTCCTCTCTTAAGATATTAAGCAAGTGAAACAGAGCCGCTTCAATCTCTGGTGTTGCAAGGCGGCGGTCACAATCTTCAAAAACAACATGGCCAGACTTGGTCCAATCCCGCGGTGCCAGTTCCCCGTCAACGAAATGAGCTTCGACCTGTTGTGACCACGCCATTGCAAGATGTGTCTTACCGCACCCTTCTGGACCAACGAGCGCAAGCCGACCGTCCGGCCATTCGGTGCCATTATCAAGAAATCCAACCGCTTTTTGATTGCTTTCAGACACGATAAAATCAGCACGCGTGGCATTGTCGTGGCGCGGCCATAATAAATCGAGCGGTATCTGCCTCGGCTTTTGCGCAGTATCCGTCATCCTTCATCTGCTTTGCCAGTATAGAACCCGCTTTGCTGATACAGTTGCAATCCCCAACGGACCAAAACGCCAATGGCGGCAGCTGCCGGAACGGCAATCAGCAGACCAGCAAAACCAAACAGTGTTCCGAAAGCAGAGAGAGCAAAGATCAACCAAACAGGATGCAACCCCACTTGTCCGCCAACCAGATAAGGGGTCAAGAAGTTCCCCTCAACCAACTGCCCGCCAATGAAGACCGCGACAACCAAGGCAACAATCCCCCATTCACCCCAAGACTGCGCCAAAGCAAGCCCAACTGAAAGTATCAGACCGACAATGGAACCTACAAACGGGATAAAACTGATAATGCCGGACACGATGCCGACCAACAAACCGTATTTCAACCCGATCAGCGAAAGCGCGAGAGCGTAGGATGCACCGAGGATAAGGCACACCGAAAGCTGACCGCGCAAAAATCCGGATAAAACTTTATCAATCTGACGCGCCAGATCTCGAACCGTATCCGCAGACTGACGAGGCAAATAGGAATCGATCGTTGCAATTAATCGATCCCAATCCAACAAAAGATAAAACGCCACAATTGGCGCGATGAGGACCACTCCAAGAAAATCGACAAAAGCCAACCCGCCAGACACAATCCGCTTTAACGCAGACAGGCTCCAACGCTTGGCACTCTCGGACACGCCGACACCACCGCCATCAGCAGGATCAGGAAATATATCCGGGAAGCCGAGATGAAGACGTTTAAGTAAGGCGTCCACATAACCGGGTGCGTCCGATAAAAATCTTTGGGTCTGATCAAACAATACTGGAACCAGCAGCATTAAAGATACAAACACGACGGCGAAGGCAATCGCATTAATCAGCAGTGTGCCGCCGACACGGGAAAGTCCCTTCGCCTCTAACCATTTTGCCAATGGATCAGCGATATAAGCGATGGCCACCCCTAAAAAGAATGGAGCAAGGATGCCACCGAACAACCAGAGCAAGCCAAGCAGCGCACAAGTGGCAAAGCCCCAATAGGCAAGCCTCTCACGCTGTTTCATGCTCCATCCTCCAAGATCACCGGCAATACGCAGTCGGATAGAAGAAACCGGTCTTCCCGGTAGCGCCTATTTGATCGATAGCGCCACCGCATCCGATACCATAACTGATCCTAGCGCGTTTCTTCTTCGTTTCCAAAGAAAACAGGGGCACCAAATCTTGGCGCCCCTATAAATTCTCACCTTAGCGCGACCGCCAAGATGCGTCACCGAACGGACTTGCGCTGGCTAATAGCAAGGGCGGTCCCATAGTGCCGGTTTGCACGGTCCCATTGCCGGTTTGCACGGGCAGCATCTGCCTTTTTCGAATAGAATGCGCGCAATTTCTCAAGACCTTTAGTCGCCGCCACATTGTCTGGGTCAATATCCAGCGCTGCACGATAGGCGTCATACGCGTTGCCACCACGTGGAGCGATGTAGAGTTGCCTGGCGAAGAAATCGTCCCCATCGGAGATCAGTTGAGCGATCTTGGCAACCTGTTCCTCGGTGGTAGCACCGTTTACGGTTGCTGCGGTTCGCAAGCTCTGAACGTCACTTTTGGCGACGTCAAGCGCACCCTTCATATCGTCGGGCAAGATCTGCTGGCCTTTATCAAGAGCCGACTCGACAAGATCAAGCGCGCCGCGTGCCAGCCCAACACCGGATTCTGGAAGCTTTGGTGCCTCGGGGAATTTGATGTCGGGTAGTGTCAACGCCGTTTTGTCTACTTTCACCCGCGCACCCCAACCGCCAGCAACTTTCGGCGCCGCCGTTTCAGGCGCAGGCGAGATAGCTGAAATAGTATTGCCCGCAGCAGTATCAATATTTTGGTTTATTGTTCCGGTGTTCAGCCCAGCCACATCAACCGAACTGCCATAATTCGGTGTGTCAACGACCAACGGATCAGAGGAACCAGCCGTCAATGATCCAACCGCTCCCGTGCCAACCGATGCGACCTGATCATACGCGCTTGACGCCGTCGACTTAACGCTATCCGTTGCTCGCGCAACCGCCTTACTGACATCAGCGCGGATCATATAGGCACCAAAGGCAAGCGCGCAGAACGCAGCAGCGCCGCCAGCATATTTGAGCTGTTGTTTCCGCCGACCAGGAACATAAGTTTTCATCGCGCGCTTTTCGGTCGGTGCCGCCGTGCGTTGCGTATTGCGCCCTTTGCGCCCAGCACCCATAATTTGCGTTTTGTCGGAGGACTGGCCTCGCGAGAGGACAGATGTCAGGCCACTGATCGCTGAACCACCTTTAGCGCCGATTTTGCCAACGCCATCCTTAAGGGCACCGGTGCTAAATTCCATCATATCGCCAGCAGTTTCAAAATCTGGCTCAACGGCGCCGCCTACTGCCTCAACCGCATCGCCACCCTTGTCACGAGACAACGCGGATTTGGCGCTGCGGAGAACCGACCCACCAGCCACCGCTGCCGAACCGATGGACCCTTTCACCGCTCCAGCGCCTGAGTCGAGCAGATCGCCGCCAGCATCGGCCATATCTTCCATCGTACCGACAACATCTGACTTCTTCGAGCGCGAGAGAACGGACTTTATACGCCCCATCATCGACCCACTGGCTCCAATAGCCGCCGCGCCGATGGCCCCAGCACCAGCGCCAACGCCAACCGATCCAACAGAGATTTCGGTTTCGTCGAACTCATCGTCATCCCAGTCTTCGTGATCGGAATCCGCATCGAGACCAATACTCATCTGTTCCATCACGCTGGAAAGTGAGTGCTGCTCGTCTTCAACCTCTTCAGCACGCGCGGTTGTTCTGTCGAACAATGACTCGTCATCGTAGGAGTCATCAACGCTTGGCGCGATAGGTGCGTCCATTGGTGTCATGCTTGCCTCCTCAGCAGCAGATTCGATGCCGAAATGATGATCCAAATCCGGTTCTTTCGACGTTACTCCCCCTCGAATTTCTGCACTCGAAAACGGGCCTGAGAACTCCGCGTCGTCGTCACTTTCGTGGGCAAACGGATTCTCGACAGGCTCAATCATAAGAGCCTCTGCAGCTTCCTCGATCATCGCTTCATCAATCGAGCGACCGGGGTTTTCAGCCGCAAACAACATCGCATGAGAACAGATCATTCCCATCAGCCTCGGGCTGCCGCCGGTAAACTTCCCAACGGTGTCGATGGCGTCATCCGTAATCGGCTCCGGTGTCAGCCGCGCAAGCGGAGCGAGACGTTTTTCAAGAAAGTATTTCAACTCTTCGCGGGTGAAGAACCGCAGATCATACCGCCGTGCAATCGCTTCACGGATTTCTTCAAAATCATCATCTTTCAACAATTCACTAAGTTCGGACCCACCGGTCAGCATGAATTGCAAGCCGACGTTTGTTCCATCTTCGAGTTGATCGAAACATGCGAGCTTGGGCAGCATCCGTAGAACGTCAGGCTCAACATTTTGAGCTTCGTCGATGAAAACAACGGCTGTCTCTCCACGCTCGGCTTGAGCATACAAAAACTTGCGGAGCGCGACGGCCTTATTGGACGCATCCAAAACTTCATCGCCGACATCCAGAGAATTATGCAAAAAGTTGACAAACTCTCGGAAATTGAGGCTGGCATATTGCAAAAACAGCGGCGTGACACCCTCGCCGAGACTGTCGGAGATCGCCCGCATCAACATAGTTTTGCCGGACCCGGTCGGACCGGTCATCACCATGATGCCTTCCCGCGCTTTTACCCCTTCAACAACACCATCCATCGCCCGCCAATGCGATGGGTTAAAATAGAAAGGACTAGAGAGGTCATCAGAGGCCTTGGCCTCAAATTGTGCAGCGACGGACATATTCCACAACTCCGAATCCGAAAGATGGTTCAGAAGCTATGGTTAAAAACTGAAGGATTGGTTTCTCGCCGACTAAGTCGCTTCGGCCCGCCATTGTTTCTGCTTGCGGTAGATGGTTGCCGGCGAAAGGTTAAGAAATACTGCTGCTTTCCTGACATCACCAGCACAAAGGCCAACGGCACGTTCGATCGCTTCTCGTTCCACCTCGTGCATCGGCCTGATCGCCTCTGCTAACGCATTAAGATCACGAGGATTTGGCGCGGCAGCACCCCCTTCGGATACCCGCACACCACCAGAGGCTGCTCGCGGCGGCGGCGTATCACCACTGCTCGCACCTGCCAATCCCACGGGTGCGCGCAACATGGCTGCAGTCAGTTCGGGTCCATCCCCCAAAACCACCCCATTCCGGAGAATATTTTGCAGCTGACGTACATTTCCAGGCCACTGGTAGGCGCGAATCGCCTCTTTCGCATCCTCGGAGAAACCAGCAAAATTCTTGCCTTCCTCGGTAGCATACTGTTCAAGCAAACGCTGTCCGATTAACAGCATGTCATCCCCGCGCGCCCTGAGCGGCGGCAGATGAATCGGAACGACGTGCAACCTATAGTAAAGGTCTTCGCGGAAACGACCCGCCGCCACCTCTTCCAAAGGGTCGCGATTGGTCGCGCAAATAAAACGAACATCGACCGTTTCCGGGGTCGGTTGTCCCACCGGATTGAAGGTTCCAGTCTGAATAAACCGCAGCAATTTTGTTTGAAGATGCGGTGACATCTCACAGATCTCATCAAGAAACAGCGTACCACCATGCGCCAGCTTCGCCGCCCCCATCTTGTCGGACGTCGCCCCGGTAAAGGCCCCTTTGATATGGCCGAAAATCTCACTTTCCATCAGTTCACCGGGGATCGCGGCACAATTGATGGCGACAAATTTCTTCTTTGACCGCTGACTGTTATCATGGATCGCTTGTGAACAGACCTCTTTACCCGTCCCACTCTCACCCGTGATGAAAACCGTCGCGTTGGACTTCGCAGCGCTGTTGATCAGCCGATAAACAGCCCGCATCGGTACGCTCGAACCGATAAACCCCGAAAAACCCTCATCAGTTTCCTCAAAAACTGGGGAAGAGGGTTCCTTTGGTTTCGCCGATTTCGGCACGGGATCAGGCACCAGCGCCGTGGCAACCATCTCAGATTCAGCTGCCTTCAAAAAGCGACTTTGATCCAGATGGTTGCGGATCGAGACCAGCAGACGATCTTCGGCAAATGGCTTCATCAAAAAGTCTGCGGCACCCGCACGCATGGCATCGACTGCGACCCCAACCGATCCTTGCGCCGTAATCACAATCACCGGGATCATTATACCCTGATCGCGCATCCAGCCCAGAACTTCCTGACCTGAGATGTCAGGCAAGCGCAAATCCAACAGGACAAGATCAATGGAATTTTCGATTAATTTTTTTTTCGCATCACCGCCGGATTCGACGTGCTCCACCGTGTAAGACTCATCGCGCATGAATCCGAGATACGTTCGCGCCAACGCCGGCGTGTCCTCAACCAGCAGAACGCGCGCCCCTTTCAGACCGTCAAAATCAACGCTTTCGTCGCCCACTCTAGCACCCACTTCTCAAAATGAGTCTCAGAATAATATTATCTGGGTGCGGAAATCAATCTCCAGATTGAGCGTAGACCATAAACTTTATATCAGCCTCCTGATATGCGAGACGCCGGGAAACGGGTGATTGCCGTCAAACCGGTACCCTTTTCGGTAATGATCTCAAACTTGGCCTGATGAAGCTCTGCAAGCCTCCGGACGATTGAGAGGCCTAACCCGGTCCCACGCGCGCGAGTTTCTGCGTTCGGCTGGCCGAACGGTTCAAGCGCGATGACAAGATCAGCCTTACTCATTCCCGGTCCATCATCGCGCACGATCACAACCAGATCACCATCATCGGCAAGCGAGGTTTCTACCTCAATCCGCGACCCTACACCGCACACTTTGACCGCATTCGACAACAAATTTAGCAAGACCTGCTTGACCCGCCGAGGATCGGCGTAAAGCTCTGGCTGTTGCTCGTCTGGTCTAAAGACGATTTCCAGCCCCTTGGCTTCCGGCAAACCCCGCGCCAATCGAACCATCTCATCAATAATCGCAGCGGGTTGGCACCATTCTTCATGAATAATCAAGTTGCCCGTTTCAGCCCGGGATAGATCTATCAGGTCATCAACTAGTTGCAGCAGCAAGACACCGCTGTCGTGAATGTCGGTTGAAAACTGCACAACGTCATCCGGGGACAACGGTGTGTCACGTGGCTTTCGCAGGATTGACGCCCCGCCGATCACAACATTCAAGGGAGTCCGCAACTCGTGGCTGACATTGGCTAGAAACCGAGTCTTCGCCTTATCAGCAGACAGAGCCGCATCCCGCGCCGCCGCCAGCTCTCGATGTGCAAGTGACAACGCATTGTGCTGATGCACCAACCGTTCCTGTACCGCAGCTTCTTCGCTCACATCCCGCAGCAGCACCCACAGCGCGCCTGTTTCCGAATCTCGCTGTGCAGAAATTGCGACCGGCGCATCGTGTGCGCTGGCCAACGTCACAAACGGCATCTGAATATAAGGAACCTCTTGGAATAACTCATCTTCCATTCCGATCAGCGCCGGAACAGTTTCGCGAACGTCTTCATCGACCGGGACGTCACACCAGTCTCCAACGACCTCCCTAACGATCAGATCATCATCCAGCCGGATAACGACAATCCGCGCGCCTTCCAGCAAAATTCGTGCGTCGAACGACGCGGAACTGCTCATGACGAGGCCGCCTTCCCGCGCATAATTCGTTCTGTCAGCTCCCGAAACAGCGTCGGCACGGCATCGCCAGTTTTCGCGCTTGTACAGGCAATCAACGCGCCATACCGATCCTTAAACCCGGTCATCGTTGCACCATCGGGCTCAGGTGCAATATCGCGTTTGTTAAGTGCAAATCCGATGGGGCGACCCGGCAAACGAGCTTCCACCATATCAGCAGCCCGCCGCATAGGTTCCGCCATATCGGGACGTGTCAGATCGCCAACAATAATAGCTCCTGAAGCGCCGAGAGAGTAACGCATCATCTGCTCTCCAGGCAGCGGCGCCCCTTCAATATCCCATAAGACCAACCGAACTTCTTGATCCGTGCCTGCAATGGGGATCGTATCGGTGTGCTTATACAAATGGACGCCGAGTGTAGCCCGGTACTGATCGGTAAACTGATCTAAAACATACCGTCGAATCAGGGAAGTTTTGCCAACGCCAAAATCACCGAGGACGATTACTTTGTGCGCCTTCATTTCGCGCCCTCCGTCACCAAAGCCACATCGAGTGTTACCGGGATCGGCGATCCACTCCATTCGATGCGGTCATTTAGGGCCGTTAAGGCAGCCTTGTCGGGCAAGAGGCCAGAGACGATGAAAGACTCGCCCGGTTCGTCAAACATAACGCTTAAAGGGTAAGGGCTAAGGCGCACGTCGCCTGCGACGGCCTTCTCAACCGAATTCAACCAGCGTGCCTCATGCGCGCCTGTTACAGAGCTATGTCCCCAAATCAAGGCCGTCGCAGCAGCAATGCCGGCCAGTGCACGACCTATAATCCCTGATGCACTGAGGCCGTCACCATCAGCCGTATCAAGTGGCACATTGAAATCGTCGAGCATCCGAATACCGCCGACCATCTCATCATCATCGCGCAGACGATCTAGAGCGGTTTCAAGCAACTGATCCACCCGGCGTTCGATCTCAGGCGGCGCAACACCCGAACATCGCAGTGCCAATAACTTCGTCGGCGTGCCACGCAAGTACACGGTGTCTTCCGTAAACGAGAACCGTCTCAGATCGCCAGCACCCGTCGCGCCATATGCTTCGCTCGCAAACCCTTGCAGCGCCGCGATCATACCTGCCATCAGATCTTCGTCGGGGTTCTCCACACCTTCAGCCATCACGCCGCGCTCACTCGCGAGCAAAACACCGGATTGTCGTTCGATCAGCATTGCTTCTTTGACAGTAAAAGTATTGCCGTCGTCCAACAGCCATCCTGCCGATGGACTACCCGTCAACCGGCCTTTCGCCGAGGCCATCCAACGATCAATCGGCAACGCATTATCGACTTTATGATTCAGCTCTGCGACGGCATTCGTGACGGCAGCGGCAATCAAAACGCCCATGCGCGGCTGAATGGCTTCGACCAATTCGTCCTGTGAGTTAAGCAGCTCTGACTTAATGGTCCCTATGATATAAGGTGCGATGGCATTGGCCATCGGATCGTGATCATCAATACCGGCATCGCGCAAGGCACCGGAGAGCACGGGTGCAATCGCCCGGCGCAGTCGCTCAGGCTGCGTCAGCGACTCGTCAACTTCGTCGACCTTCCCCGCCAGTGCGCTGATCTCAGTCTCAAGAGCTTGCGCTTTGTTGTGTGCGGCCTTGGCTTCAGAAGCGAGTCTCGCGCGCAGATCTTCTAGCTTGGCGAGGGCTTGTGCGTCTGTCTCCGCTTGTGATGTCAATTGTTGTGTCAGAATCTCGCAGCGCGCTTCAAGCGCAGATGCAGTTGCGCGTGCGGTTTCTGCTTGGGATTTGAGCGAGACATTGAGAGCCTTGAGATCAGCAGTTTGACGCTGCTCGGCCGCCAACCGTTCGGCAAGTTGCGCGCCCAAAGCCTCGTAACGGGCTTCGAGTGTTGCTGTTTTTGCACTGCCCACTTCCGCCTGTGCGCTGATCGTTTGCTGAAGGGCTGCATTTTGTGCGCGGAGCGCGTCATTATCTTTTCGAGCGGCTTCTGCTTGCGCTTTAAGCATGTCAGTCAGCGCCGCCGATTGCGCTTCCAATGCTTCAAGCCGCTGGCGTTCCGCCTCGACACGCATTCTTTCAAAGTTTGGGTTCACCGGACGCCTCATGTTTGTAACGCCCCGCTACAGTGAAATTCGTTTCGTCTCATCATTCCCCACCCTCAATTGGCTGGATGTAGCTCATAAGTGAACGACGTACTTAGGTAGCAGTCTTCTCTCAACTGAGAAACTGTTCTCTCAAAATTCGTTCGTCCAGCGTGTGCCCCGGGTCGAATAGCAATCGAAGACTAACATCTTTTGCTACCTCCGCCTCCACCCAATCCACCGCCTTAATTTCGGTCGAGTCAGCAACTGCATTGACTGGGCGCTTGCGCGGTTCCAACACATCGAAGCGCACCTTAGCGCGCATCGGCAGCAATGCCCCGCGCCATCGACGCGGACGAAAGGCCGATATTGGCGTGACCGCCAGCAGTTCGGCCTCGATAGGCAGGATAGGCCCATGCGCGGACAAATTATAGGCCGTGCTTCCGGCGGGTGTCGCCACGAGAACGCCGTCGCAAATCAGCTCATCCAGACGGGTTGCCCCGTCAACACTGATCGCGACTTTCGCTGCCTGCCGCGTCGCACGCAGCATTGATACCTCGTTGATCGCCAAAGCTTCGACGGCATGACCCGCTTGATCGACAGCACGCATTCGCAAGGGGTGGATGATCGTTTCCTGAGCCGCCAACAAACGCTCTGAGAGAGCATTCTCAGCAAAATCATTCATCAAAAAGCCGACAGATCCGCGGTTCATCCCATAGACGGGAACATTTCGGGTCATCACATGGTGCAAGGTGGCAATCATGAAACCATCGCCGCCCAAGGCGACAATTACATCCGCGTCTTCCATCGGAACCGAACCGTATTGATGCCGAAGCTTGACCAGCGCTTCCTGCGCGGCATCGGCATCACTGGCCGCGAATGCGACGCGCTCAAACTTCATCACTTGCTGCCCTGGTAATTCGGATGTGGGCTTCGTTGACCCCGATTGAACCGGCGTTTCCACCGAGACAGTCTTTCGACGTCACGTGCAAGTGTGTTGATACGTCCGCTGCAAAAAGCATTGCGTACCTTTCCGTAAAAAAACGCCCAACCGTAACCGGATGGGCGTTCTTGGAATCTCGATGAGCGATCGAGGGTGGGCGTTTCCATTTGTGGACGGAAACGCCCGTTGTCTTAGCGGATTTCGATACCCAAGGAACCGAGGGTATCCATCGTCAGGCCACCCGTGCCTTCGCCATTCGAACGCTGGTAACGGGTCACAGCCGAGTTCGTGGAAGGACCGAAGTTTCCGTCAATGGAACCTTGGTAGAAACCACGCTCACGGAGAGCCTGTTGCAGGCGACGGATAACCTCAGGAGACGCATTGGTCTCACAAAGGATCTCGCGCCACTGCAGCGACTCTGGAGCAACCAGTTCACGGCGGGTCACGTTGCGATACGTTGCCTCGGTACCGATGCTCTCAACCGTAGCTGGAGCAGCGAGCACGCGGCGCTGGATCTGGCGAGTTTTCGCCGGAACCGCGACGCGGCGGACCGATGCTGGCGTTGCAATAACGCGGCGGCTAACCGTCTGGGTTTTACCAGGGATCGTCACGCGACGGACCGATGGAGGCGTATCAACAACCCGGATTTGGATCGTTTGCGTCTTCACCGCGCCGGCTGCACCACCACCAGAGTAGGAAGCACGGATGCCACCACCTTGTGCGGATGCTGCGAGACGTTGGCCATTCGCATTGATCGCGAAGCCTTGTGCATCAACGCCGACGGCGCTGCTGATCACACGGCCCGAAGCGTCAACGATTTGACCATTCGCGTTGCGCGTTCCACGGATTGCTGCGCCGTTACTTCCACCGGAAGCACCGCCACGGATCACATTGCCGCTTGCGTCAACCGCAAAGCCTGCTGCGTTGATCGATGCTGCACCTGGAACCACACGACCCGAGGAGTCGACAATCGCGCCACGACCGCCGCCGCCGCCAACTTGCTGCACCGAAGCTGGCGCTTGCAGTTCACGAACTTGGATGGTCGAGGTTTTCGCAGGAACCGCTACACGGCGGACCGATGCAGGTGCGTCGACGACGCGGGTCTGGATCGTGGCCGTTTTGCCTGGAACTGCAACACGCTGAACCGAAGCTGGGCGGTCAAGAACACGGGTTGTGATCGTGGCCGTTTTGCCTGGAACTGCGACGCGACGAACCGAAGCCGGCGAGTCAACAACTTGCGTTGTGATCGTCGATGTCTTGCCTGGGATTGCAACAGCCTGCGTGGAAGCAGGACGGTCAATCACACGGGTCTGGATCGTTGCCGATTTCGCAGGAACCGCAACTGCGCGGGTCGTTGCTGGGGTTGCTACAACACGGGTCTGGATCTGAGCCGTTTTGCCTGGAACTGCAACGCGGCGGACCGACGCTGGGTTCTGAACAACACGGGTTTGGATCGTTGCCGTTTTAGCAGGAACCGCAATCGCTTGCGTCGAAGCAGGACGATCAACAACGCGGGTTACCACGGTTGCCGTCTTACCTGGGACAGCGACACGCTGAACCGAAGCAGGCGTTTCAACAACACGCTGCGTGATTTGAGCCGTCTTGCCTGGAACTGCGACGCGGCGGACCGATGCAGGTGTCTCTACAACACGCATCTGGATCGTTGCCGATTTCGCAGGAACAGCGACCGCACGGGTCGATGCAGGACGATCAATCACACGAGTCGTGATCGTTGCGGTTTTGCCAGGAACCGCAACACGGCGGGTCGTAGCAGGCGTATTAACAACACGCTTAGCGATCTGGCTCACTTGTGCAGGAACCTGAACCGTGCGGGTCGATGCAGGACGATCAACGACCTGAATTTGAACCGTGCGGGTTTTCGCTGGAACCTGAACAACTTGCGTTGAAGCAGGACGGTCTACAACGCGGCGGCTGATCGTGCGCGTCTTCGCAGGAACCGCAATGGTGCGGGTCGTTGCTGGACGGTCGACAACACGACGCTGAACCGTGCGGGTCTTCGCTGGGACAGCAACTGCCTGCGTAGATGCAGGACGGTCGATGACGCGGCGCGTTACCGTGCGGGTCTTAGCAGGAACCGTTACGCGGCGAACCGAAGCAGGCGCATCTACCACACGACGCGAGATCGTGCGGGTTTGGCCTGGTACGGCAACGCGGCGAACCGTCGCTGGCGTATCAACGACACGGCGCTGAACCGTGCGCGTTTGCGCAGGAACGGCAACTGCCTGCGTGGATGCAGGACGGTCAACAACACGGCGCGTTACCGTGCGGGTTTTGGCCGGAACGGCAACCGCGCGGGTCGTCGCAGGACGGTCAATAACACGACGCTGAACCGTGCGCGTTTGCGCAGGAACCGCTACACGGCGAACCGAAGCAGGCGTATCGACAACACGACGCGAAATCGTGCGCGTTTGGCCTGGAACGGCTACCGCTTGCGTGGTTGCAGGACGGTCAACAACACGGCGCGTGATCGTGCGGGTTTTCGCAGGAACTGCGATCCGCTGAACCGAAGCAGCACGATCAACAACACGGCGCGTTACCGTGCGCGTCTGCGCAGGAACAGCAACACGCTGAACCGATGCAGGACGGTCGATGACACGACGCGAAACCGTGCGTGTTTGTGCAGCAACAGCTACGGCACGCGTGGTCGCAGGTGTTGCGACGACACGACGGCTAACCGTACGCGTTTTCGCAGGAACTGCAATCCGCTGAACCGATGCAGGACGATCAACAACACGCTTGGTTACGGTACGCGATGTTCCAACCGAACCACCCGTCGCACGAGCGAGGATGCCCTGGCCGTTCGCACCAGCGATACGCTGACCATTTGCGCCAATTGCAAAGCCTTGAGCATCGATGCCAGTCGCACCGTTGATGATCTGGCCGTTTGCAACAGCTACGATTGCGCCACCGCCAGAACCGGCGATCCGCTGAACCGATGCAGGACGATCAATCACGCGGCGCGTGATGGTCGAGGTTTTTGCAGGGATCGCAACACGGCGAACCGTGGCTTGATTCCGCAGAACTTGCTTCGTGACCG
>CAZJWF010000006.1:0-57172 GCA_964549375.1 uncultured Neomegalonema sp. | reverse complement strand
CTATGTATTTTGGAAAAATATCAAAAAACCAAAAAAAATCTCCCATAGCTGCCGTGTGCCGGTTTCTGCGCCCGAACACCCAGTAAAAAGGAACTTTCCGCACCTCCCTGCCCCCTGAACACTGAATTTCGACTGTCGAAGTCGAAAATCCTCAGAAGCAGGCGCATCTCCGACAGTAAACTTTTAGCTCTGCACAGGCGAATTCTTGGTCAACGGCGAAGGCAAGGCCCATCGGGGCGGGCCTCGAGGTTGGGATAGCCGCTGGCGTCCCTGAAGAATTTGTGCCCACGAAATTCACTCTTGACATTTGTTCCTATTTAGTTCTTATTTCACGCATTGATTTAAACGGAAGGTAAAGAGACGGCGTGGACATCGAACGGGCCCTAGAAACTCAGCGACAAAGGCTGCTTCGCATTATTGCGACGCTGGTTGGCGTGGTCGGAGTTCTGACTTTGGGTCCGATTTCGTGTCGTTTCTCTGACTGGACCCTAAGCTTTGTTCACTCGATTCTGCGTCGCGCCGAGGCAGCGACAAAGAATCTGGTGATCACGCAAGCCTATTTGATTGGGGGACGCAGCGGTCTGAGGATGGATGCGCGGCAAATAGCTGGGTGTCTCGCTCCGATCTTACCAACGAGTGAAACAGAGATATCGCTGCCCGATTGTCAGAAACGACTGAAGGCGCTGCGTCTGATCCTATCGGATTTACCGCGCCACGCCGCGCGCTTGGTCCGCCGGATCGAAAAAGAGGCGCGCCGAGCAGTCCGGACGATCCGGGTGCCGCACCACGGAGAGGGCAGTTCTTTCGCTTTACTTAGCGAGTCGCAGCTAATCACGAACCGAATTGAGCGTCCGCCGGACAAAATTCGCGCGCTGCACCGGTCATTTTACCTCTTCTTACCTCCTCCCGAAAATCGGGCAGGAGGCGTCGGCAGTTAACCCATAGATTGCACGACGCACAGCTCTAGAGCGTTTGTTCAGAGCGCCCGCTAAACCGTTATTTTCGAAAACATTGACAATTTTACACTTCCTCGGCACGTTCCCCGCAACAACGACGTTGTTACAACGTCATCCGCAGTCAAAGTACGGCGGATTATAAAACGCAGGTAGACCGGGATCCACACGCATGATGTTCCATGCTCCACAATCGCGCACGCGGATAGCGTCCCTTATAATGCGTAGAACGCTGTTCAATCGTGCGACCTTTGTCGCGATTGGAGCTGCGGTTACGACCTCAGTCGTACTAGCCGGACGCGGACCAGACATTGGCGGCTCTACTGGGGAATACCCGGCATTATCAACTAGTTCTATCGCTTTGGCACACTTAGCGTTGCCCGCAGGGTCCCTAAATGAGACTCAAATCACAAGCGCCATCCTACCTGACCCCCTGACAACACCTGTTTCCGAAGACGCGACAATCGCAGCCAGCCTCTACGAAACCAACGTCGACTTACCTCAACGTGACGTTGCAATGATTGAAGCGCCCGACGCCATTGCCGATTCGGTAATCGACGATTTTTCAGCTCTTGGGACGGCAGCACCGACAAAGCCGACGGCCCCTCGCGCCATTCGGTTGGCGAGTCTGACGACGCCGGAAGGCGACTGGGACGTCCTCGATTCGATTTCGGATCCAAAGTTTCCCACGCTCGCGCGGATCCCGACCTCCCCTGATCTGCCAAGCTTGCCGGAGATGAAAGATGTCGACGCCATTGACATCCTCCCCGAAAGCAATCCGCCCACCGGCGGGCCGGTGATTGAAACGCTTGAGGCACGCAATGGCGAGATTCTGTCTCAAATGCTCGCCCGCGCTAATATGACCGACGCGGACCGGCGCGCAACATTGGTGGCTCTGCGTGCGGACGACATTTCCGATTCCCTGTTCGAAGGCGATCAAATCGACGTCGCACTCATGTCACCGAGCGACAATCAACTGCTCGCCATTCGCTTAAGGCAAGTTGGGAAACCACCCATTGAATTACGATGGGATGGGGATAGCGATCCACTCTGGGAATCGCTCGATTCCAACATCGCATCAGCACCACCGGCTGAAGCCATCGTTGAAACGCCCCCGAAAGAAAAGACGTTGTCCATCACTGGTAAGCAGGATGATACGATCTTTGTCAGCGGTGTGATTTCTTCCAGTCTTTATGCCGCTGCTGGTAAAGCTGGCCTGACCGCTGGGGAGACAAAGGCTCTGACGGATATCTTCCGTTACAGCGTTGATTTTGGCCGCGACCTTCGGAAAGGCGACCATTTCGAAGCGCTTTTTGAAAAGGGCGAGAACGGTTCCTACGGTGATATTCTTTACGCTAAGCTGACCAACCGGGGCAGCGAGATTGCGCTCTACCGCGGCACGGAGAATGAAACCGGAGCAACCGGATATTTCGATGCCGCAGGAAAGACGAACAAGCGGACTTTAATGCGAACGCCGCTTGCAGACGCTCAAGTCTCATCTCACTTCGGTATGCGCCTTCACCCTGTTTTGGGGTACACAAAGATGCACCGGGGCACAGATTTTCGGGCGCGAACCGGGACGCCAATCTTTGCGGCGGGCGATGGGATCGTTGATTTTCTGGGCCGCAAAGGTGCCTATGGAAAATACATCCGCATTCGCCACAATAGTACGTTTGAAACGGCCTATGCACACCTATCGAAATATGCAGCGAATCTGAAAAACGGCGATCGTGTCCGCCAAGGCGAAGTCATCGGATATGTCGGCAGTACGGGACGCTCAACGGGGCCGCATCTCCACTTTGAGATTCTTCAGCATGGCAACCAGATCAACCCTCTGAAAGTCGCTGATTTTGGCCCCGTCAAAGGGCTTGAGGGGTCAGCACTAAGTCGGTTTATGGTTCGTGTCTCGCGGATCGAGATTGCACTGACGCGACTGCGCCGCGATACGCGCGTTGCGACGGCAGAGTAATTTCCCAACTTAATAAGAAATTTTTTATCCCGAATATCTGAGCCAGACGTTAGAATGGCGGGGGAAATGCTGTGGGAAGGCACAGCTTGGTAAAGCTTGCAACAAGCTCGTAGACAAGGAGGTTGAGTTGAGCGACGGGAGATCTACGGTATGTTTGAACATGATCGTCAAGAATGAGGCACCAGTAATTGCACGGTGCCTGAAGAGTGTACAGCCACTGATCGACCATTGGGTGATCGTCGATACTGGCAGCACTGACGGCACTCAAGACATCATCCGAGAAACAATGGCTGATACACCCGGCAGCCTACATGAGCGCCCGTGGGTGAATTTCGGCCACAACCGGACCGAGGCAATCAAGCTGACGACCGGGACAGCCGATTATATTCTCACTCTCGATGCCGATGAGATCGTCACAACTGGCGAAAATTTCACTTTCGGAAAGCTAACTGCCGACGCTTATAACGTCTTCAAAAGACGCGGCAACCGCGAATATCGCGTTCCTAACCTCAAACGATCCGCCTGTAACTGGCGCTGGGAAGGTGTTCTTCACGAACAACCCGAAAGCGACAGCGCCAATAACTTCGCGAATATCGACGACATTATCATTGTGTCCCCACGCGAAGGAACAAGGGCACGTGATCCGCATACTTTCAAACGCGACGCTCTGATGCTTGAGCAGGAGCTGATTGACCGTCCGAACAATAGTCGGATTGTCTTTTACCTTGCTCAATCCTATCGCGATGCAGACGACTTTGACCTCGCAATCCGGTATTATGAACGCCGCATCAAGATGGGTGGATGGCACGAGGAAGTCTTCATTTCACTCTATCAGATTGCCCGCACCAAACTGCTCCGCGGCGATCCCTGGACGGAATGTTTGGAAGCCTATCTTGAGGCTTATTCCCACACGCCCGAACGGATCGAACCGCTGTTCGAGATTGGGATGGAATATGCGAGTCACAAAAATTGGCCGCTGGCATCCCTATTCCTCGAACGTGCCGCCGAAGGGCGTCGAGATGACGACGGATTGTTTGTCGAAGCAGACATTTACGATTGGCGCGCCAAGCTGGAAGCGGCAGTTGCAGCCTATTGGATGGGACGTCATCATCACGCCATTGCTTTAAATGATGCCCTTCTAGAAGGCACACATTTACCCGAAGAAGCGCGCGCATTGGTCGAGCGAAACAGGGCGCTCAGTATCGAGGCATTAAGAGGCCAAGGTTAGCGGAAACAGAACTCCCGCGATTTTGCCGCATATGTCTGGGGGTTCCCTAATTTGGGAACCCTATTTTTGATTTCAATATCAATCAATGAACGGTCGCCTGTGGCGCATCTGGATTGCTGGGCGCGGAGACCGCAACAGGTTGCCCTGCAACGATAAGGCCGTCCGGCCCTGCCGTGACGGTGACATTTTCGCCGTCCGTAATCGATCCACCAAGGATGAGTTCGGCAAGCGGATCTTCCAGCGCTTTTTGGATCACCCGCTTGAGCGGGCGTGCACCATACGCCGGATCATATCCGCGCTCGGCAAGCCAATGCTGAGCATCCTCATCCAATTCGATTCCAATCTTGCGGCCCGCGAGACGTTTTTCGAGACGAGCCAATTGGATTGAGACAATGCCTGCCATATCCTCCCGCGCGAGGCGATCAAAGATGATAATCTCATCCAGACGGTTCAGGAACTCAGGGCGGAAATGTGCGCGAACGGCTTCCATAACCGCATCGCGCGCCGGTCCCATTGCTGCACCTTCCTCCAATTCGGTCAGTGCATGACTGCCGAGGTTCGAGGTGAGAATGATGATCGTGTTGCGAAAATCAACCGTCCGACCCTGTCCATCGGTCAGGCGACCTTCATCCAGCACCTGAAGCAGTACATTGAACACATCTGGGTGCGCCTTTTCGACCTCGTCAAACAAGACAACCTGATAGGGCCGACGCCGAACGGCTTCGGTGAGGACACCGCCCTCATCATATCCGACATATCCAGGAGGCGCACCGATGAGACGCGCAACGGAGTGTTTTTCCATGAACTCACTCATGTCGATGCGAGCCATTGCCGTGTCATCATCGAATAGAAATTCCGCGAGCGCCTTGGTCAGCTCGGTCTTGCCGACGCCAGTTGGCCCAAGGAACAGGAAGCTGCCCAGAGGTTTGTTTGGATCAGAGATACCAGCCCGCGCACGTCGCACGGCGTTGGAGACGGATTCGACGGCTTCGCTTTGACCAATCACGCGCTCGGCAATTTTCTCTTCCATCTTGAGAAGTTTCTCGCGTTCACCTTCCAGCATCTTATCGACCGGAACTCCGGTCCAGCGCGAGACGACTGCCGCGATGTGCTCGGGCAGGACCGCTTCTTCAACAAGTACGTCTGTTTCGGCAGCCTCGGCCTCCAGCAATTTAGCTTCGAGCTGCGGAATCGTGCCGTATGACAGCTCTCCCGCTTTGGCCAAATCGCCACGACGTTTCGCATCGTCAAGTTCATTGCGCGCCAGATCCAGTTGTTCTTTCAGAACGCGCGCCCCAGCCAGTTTGTCGCGCTCGGCTTCCCATTGCGCGCTCAGCGTGGTCGCTTGTTCTTCGAGAGTGGCAAGCTCTGCTTCAAGATTTTCCAAACGGTCTTTTGATCCCTGATCAGACTCTTTTTTCAGCGCTTCAGCTTCGATTTTTTTCTGAATGATATCGCGATCCAGCGCATCGAGTTCTTCGGGTTTGGAATCCACTTCCATCCGTAGGCGCGAGGCCGCTTCGTCCATCAAATCGATGGCTTTATCAGGCAAGAAGCGATCGGCGATATACCGGTTCGACAGGGTTGCCGCCGAAACCAGCGAGGCATCGGAAATGCGAACACCGTGATGCACTTCGTATTTTTCTTTGATGCCGCGCAAGATCGAAATCGTATCCGGCACAGTCGGCTCAGCGATAAAGATCGGCTGAAAACGGCGCGCGAGAGCCGCATCTTTTTCAACATGCTTGCGGTATTCATCCAGCGTCGTTGCGCCAACACAGTGCAACTCACCCCGCGCCAAGGCAGGTTTTAAGAGGTTTGACGCATCCATCGCCCCATCAGTTTTGCCCGCGCCAACTAGCGTGTGCATTTCATCAATGAAGAGAATGATCTCGCCGCTTTCGGCCATGACTTCATTCAGGACGGCCTTGAGGCGTTCTTCGAACTCGCCGCGATATTTGGCACCAGCAATCAAGCTGCCCATATCGAGCGCCATCAGTTTTTTATCGCGCAGCGATTCTGGCACATCGCCGTCCACGATACGGCGCGCGAGACCTTCCGCGATCGCGGTTTTACCGACGCCTGGCTCTCCGATGATAACGGGATTATTTTTTGTCCGGCGAGAGAGCACTTGCATCGCGCGGCGAATTTCTTCATCGCGGCCAATCACTGGATCAATCTTACCCTCACGGGCGGCTTCAGTCAGGTCGCGCGCATATTTTTTGAGAGCGTCGTAGCCTTCTTCTGCGGAGGCAGAATCGGCCGTGCGACCTTTGCGAATTTCATTGATTGCCTGATTGAGCGATTGCGGGTTCACCCCAGCATCATTCAGGATCTTTGACGACTCAGCGCCCTTCACCATGCCCAGCGCTTGCAGCATTCGTTCTACTGTGACGAAGCTGTCGCCCGCTTTTTCAGCCAGTTTTTCCGCTTGATCGGTCACGCGGGCGGTAGTGGCATCCAAATAAAGCTGGCCTGCACCCGACCCCTCAACTTTGGGCATTTTGCCGAGCGCCAATTCCACACCCTGCAAAGCTTGAGCCGGCTCACCGCCTGCGCGTTTGATCAGATTCGCACACAAGCCTTGCTCATCATCGAGCAGGACTTTGAGCAGATGTTCGGGAGTGAATTTCTGGTGCCCCTCACGGAGAGCCAATTGCTGCGCGGATTGCAAAAAGCCGCGCGAGCGTTCGCTGAACTTTTCTACGTTCATAGCACTTCTCCTAAGCATGGACCCAAGGCCGCCCAAAAGGCACGGCACACGAGACCACCTTGACTACGATTGTACGGCATATCTGCCGGTTAAGGTCGAAATGGGAATTCAGACGCCGTATTCCAAGAGTATGGCGACCTGCGTCTGCGAAATGCTGAGGGCCGCAACGCATCGAATTAGCCATACGATTCCAATATTTCTAACCTTCGTTGTTCGATTTCCGTCTCTCCGCCGCCCATTAATCGGCCTCAAGATCGGCGAAAAACCCTTAAATTCGTACATTGTGAGGCATGAGATTTGCTTAACCATACTTGCCAAACGGTTCCTTAACGGGAAACGGATAAAACTGTACGGAACGACAGGGATACTTGATTGACATGGCTCACTCGCTCCTGCTTTCGCGGCGTTCAGCGTTGCTCGGAATTGGTGCGGCGCTCTGCACGCCTGCCATTGCTTCTGCGCGCGCGAGCTTGCGCCGGACCCTGAACGTTCGGAATGATCAGACGGGCGATGTTTTCAAGGGAACATATTTCGGCGACGGGTATTACGAACCCGACGCGATGGATCAGCTTGATCACCTCATGCGAGATTTCCACGTCGATGAGAGCACGATGATGGACGTCCGTTTGTATGACATATTTGCAGCCGTCCAAGACGCCCTCGACACCCGCGAACCACTGGTCGTGACCTCTGGCTATCGGACGCGGCGAACCAACGAAAAGCTACGTAAGCGCAACCGGTGGGCCGCAAAGAACAGCCTGCATGTTCCAGGCATGGCCGCCGACCTGAAAATCAAGGGCGTGTCGAGCAAGCAATTGGTGAAGGTGGTTTCCAGTTTGAAGATGGGGGGCGTTGGCAGTTATCGCGGTGCGAGCTTCATCCACGTCGATGTCGGCGCCGTTCGTCACTGGCGTCGCTAACGCTCTTTCTCTCAAAATAAACAAGGCCCCGAATTGCTTCGGAGCCTTGAAAGAGTGATCCATCATGCTGGACGGGTCAGCGAACGTCCATCAAAAAAGCATCGATGACAGTGGCGTCGTCGCCCGCTGTCAAAATCGCGGCGATTTTTCCTTCGCCATCTACATATTCAAAACGGCAGATCGTGCGTGCGTATGTTTCGCAGCCTTCGAGTTCCGCATAACCAGCATCAACAAGCTTTTGCTCGTTTTCATCCAGTGCATCAAGACGCGTGGTTTCATCCAACTCTCTTGGAGACCACCCTGCTTCGACCATCAGCGGGCGGGCATCTGCATAGCTTGAGCCTGCCGAAAGGCCGTCGAACCCAGCAATCTCTCTGCTGCTGATGGCAGCGGACATGGATGTGCCAGACGCCGAATCTGCGGCTTCAGTAGACGCCTCGTCAGTTTCTTCGGCAGGTGGCGGTGATTGATGCTGGATGAGTGCAAGACGTTCTTCTTCCGCTTTTGCGGCTTCAGCCTCTGCTTGCGCTTTGGCTTCTGCTTCTTCTTCGGCTGCGATTGCCGCCGCTTCTGCAGCTTTTTCAGCTTCGATCGCCGCGAGGGCTTCCTCTTCAGCCGCAATCATCGCTTCTTCCTCTGCTTTCGCAGCGGCCTCGGCTTCAGCCAGCGCTTTGGCTTCTTCTTCAGCTTTCGCCGCAGCTTCGGCTTCAGCCAGCGCTTTTGCTTCCTCTTCGGCTTTCGCAGCAGCTTCGGCTTCAGCGAGCGCTTTCGCTTCTTCCTCTGCTTTCGCAGCGGCTTCCGCTTCAGCTAATGCTTTGGCTTCTTCCTCTGCTTTCGCAGCAGCCTCGGCTTCGGCTTGAGCTTTCACTTCTTCCTCTGCTTTCGCAGCGGCCTCCGCTTCGGCTAACGCCTTTGCTTCCTCTTCCGCTTTCGCAGCAGCTTCAGCCTCTGCAGAACTAGCCTCGGAGGAGACCGATGCTACATCTTTACCGCTGTGATCATCGGCTCCGTCACCGCCGAGGAGTCCAACCACGGTTGGAACTCCGATCAGGGCGGCGACTACTGCACCGGCAACTTTGGTGTTATTCATATCGGTCTATCCTTTGCGTCACTGACTGGAGCGTATAAATTGCGCAGTGTGCGACAACAAGCTTTTGTCGTTTAAAAAGCCCGGAGCTTCATAAATGCCTAACGCCAAAGCCTCTGACGCACTGATCGTCGCGCTTGATGTCCCGAACGCGATTGCAGGAGCTGAACTCGTTGAGAAATTGGGCGACACTGTGGGGTTTTACAAAATTGGTCTCGGCATGCTGACAGGCGGCGGCTTTGCACTCGCCATGGAGTTGAAGGACGCGGGGAAGCGCATTTTCATTGACCTCAAGCTCTTTGACATTGGTGCCACCATTGAATCAGCAGTTAAGGGCGTAGCGGGATTTGGTATGGATTTCCTTACCGTACACGGAGACCCGCATGTCGTGCGCGCGGCTGTCACAGGTCGAGGAAATTCGGAAACGAAAATACTTGCTGTGACCATCCTCACATCACTCGATAGAGGAGATCTTGATGCCGCGCTTATTAGGGAAGGTGGTATTGGCGATCTGGTCGTCGAACGTGCCCGGCGCGCCTTCGATGCCGGGGCCGATGGTGTCATCGCTTCGCCGCAAGAAGCATCCCTTATCAGGGCGTTACCTGAGTCCACCGGGAAGTTGATCGTCACGCCGGGCGTTCGCCCAACTGGTGCGAATCGGGGAGATCAAAAGCGAGTCGAAACACCTTCGTCAGCGATTTCAGCGGGGGCCGATCATCTGGTGATTGGCCGTCCCATCCGCGACGCAGATGATCCCGCCGCCGCCGCCCAGGCCATCCAGGCGGAAATAACCGCGGCTTTGCGTGCCCATTGACTGCGATAGCCCGGGGTTCTGTCGCGCCTGCTTTGCGCGTCTATCTGTTATACCCGATGATCATCGTTGCCCTGCCTGTCGAAGCCCGCGCCTCCTGATCCATCCAGAGGTCAATACGTTGTCGATTGCCCATATCGACTGCGATGCGTTTTACGCATCGGTCGAAAAGCGCGATGACCCCAGCCTCGCCGACAAAGCGCTGATTATTGGTGGCAGCAAGCGTGGAGTGGTTTCAACCGCTTGTTATATCGCGCGGTTAAGTGGCGTGCGATCAGCTATGCCGATGTTCAAGGCGCTCAAATTATGTCCGGATGCCGTGGTCCTTCCGCCGCGCATGGACAAGTACGCACAGGTCAGCCGCGAGATTCGATCTTTAATGCTCACGTTGACGCCCTCGGTGGAGCCACTATCGCTGGACGAAGCCTTCCTAGACCTGACCGGAACCGAACGTTTGCACGGCGCGGTTCCAGCAATATTGCTCCAACAACTGACTCAACGCATTTCGGACGAACTCGGAGTCACAGCCTCTGTTGGTTTGAGCGATTGTAAGTTTCTCGCAAAGATTGCCTCTGATCTCGACAAACCGAACGGGTTTTCCGTTATTGGCCGCGAGGAGGCGCTCGACTTTCTGGAGGCCAAGCCCGTTTCAATGATTTGGGGGGTCGGCGGTTCTCTAAATGCAAAGCTCAAACGGGATGGCATCATCACCATCGGCGACCTACGCCGCATTGATCACGTCGATTTGGTGGCTCGATACGGCAGCATAGGCCTGCGCCTGCATAACCTGAGTCATGCGAGGGACACCCGACCCGTTGATCCCAGCAGTAAAATGAAAAGCGTTTCCGCCGAGACGACTTTGTCCGAAGATCTCAAAGATCCTGACCTGCTGCGCGCGCACCTCTGGCGGTTAGCAGAAAAAGTATCAGCGCGGTGCAAAGCAAAAGAGATTTCCGGCCATACGATAACTTTGAAGCTCAAGACCCGTGACTTTCGGACCATCACTCGGTCCGTGTCGCGGGATGCACCGACGCAGCTTGCCGATGTATTGTATCACTCAACCGAAGCGTCGCTCGCTGCGCTGCTCGGTCATCACGCCTATCGCCTGATTGGAATCGGGTTAAGCAATCTGGTGTCTTCTATCGATGAAGCTCAGGACAGTGGAGGAGACCTCTTCGATGCCGACGCGCCGAAACGGGCAAAGGCGGAACGCGCCGTCGATGCGATTCGGGGCAAGTTTGGCTCTGGCGCAGTAGATAAAGGTCGGACGTGGCGGATACGCGATCCGCGACAATCATGACATAATAGCCGCAAAAACAGCGCACATTGAAAATAGCGCGGAAAATTTCATAGATGCTCTTGAAGCTGCTGCATCGCACACCTATGTCCATCGCAGACACCACGGTGTCGCCGCCCTGATTTTAGGGCGTTTCCTCCCTAGACTTTCAGGCCACCTCCGGGTGGCCTTTTTTTATGTTTGTTTTTCAATTGGGTAATTTGATTATTCGGCAGCGAGAGCTGTACCAAGATTTAAGGGCAATTCAGACAGGCCTGCGATCACTGGTTGCAGTGCAGCTGCAAAATCCTGATAGCGGTGGGAAGGTTGAATCCGAACTTCATCCAGATAGAGGCCACGATCGATCTCGATCTGAATCGCATGGTAGGCCCGTCTAGGGCGGCCGTAACGCTGCGTCAGGTACCCCCCCGCGAACGGAGCATTACGTGCAACGCGAAATCCTGCGCGCCGGAAAAGACCCACGACAGCATCAGAGACATCTGTTCCACAAGAAACCCCGTAACAGTCGCCAATCACGATCTCTGCTCTCCGCGCCGATCCGCGTGCGCTTTCAGATGGCATAGAGTGACAATCGACGAGAAATCCCATGCCAAACTTCTCTTTGGCCCGGCGCAAAGACGTTGTGATCGCGTTGTGGTAAGGCGTGTGACAGGCAGTAATTCGAGCTTGCACCTCGCTCATCGTGATTTTGCCGTCGTAAATGGGCCGACCCTCAGAAACGACCCGAGGCACCACACCGAGACCGGCAGAAACCCGCAACGTATGCGCCCGAATCGCTGGGGCGGCGATTAGAGCGGGGTCCAGTTCATCCTCAGCGCGATTCACGTCCACAAATGCCCTAGGAAACTCTGCGGCAATCAGAGGTGCGCCGAAAGTTGGGACATTTTTGAACAAATCATCAACAAAAGCATCCTCGGAAGCACGAAGTGTCACGGCATCCAGACGCGATCGGCGGGAAAAACTCGCGGGGTAGCGACGCCCACTGTGCGGAGAGCTGAAAACCGTCGGACTGGAAAGAACTGTGGGTTCATAAAAAGATACCGGGGTACCGGCCCAGCCACATCGCTCTCGTGCCGCCTGTTCATTCCCCGCAATATTCATGGATGTACCTGAAAATTTTCACATCAATCTACGCGCATTCACCGGATGTTTAAGCCATCACGGCATGATCACCAAATCAAGACGGCGTACAGCCGTGTGAGGTGATGCGGACCATGCTCGATTCGCGCCATCCGAAAGAATAAAGGAGCGTGCGAATGGCGCGTGTGATGTTGGCGACGAAAAACGACGAGATGCGCAGTTATCTCGCCCGAACTCTGAAACGTGCAGGACATTGCGTCACGCGCGTTGCGGATTATGACGCCGCCCTCACCATTCTGGAAGAGACGGAGTACGATCTGCTCCTGACCACCATCGACGCTGAAAATGCTGACGAACTGGCGTTTGCACGCACAGCGCAGCAGATTGACCCGGAAATGCGGGTTATGTTCATCACCGGCTTTTCCGCCGTCGCAATCAAGCGTCCTGATGAAGATCGCACCACGGATGGTCTGTTTGGCGAGCCGATTCACCTTCGGAATTTGCCCAATGAAGTGGGCCGTCTCATCGCCGCTTAAATCCTCAGAAATTTCAAAGACCCTCTTGCCAGTTTCGGACTGCGAGGCTATACGCCTGCCTCTGTTGCTGGTTTTGCTGGTGACTAGGAAAGTTTCGATGGGGCCGTCCGGCTTCATTCAGGGCGTATAGCTCAGCGGGAGAGCACTTCGTTGACATCGAAGGGGTCACTGGTTCAATCCCAGTTACGCCCACCATTTAGGCAAGAAGACACGCACAGCGCGGAGACGGCACGATGAAAGTTCGCAATTCACTGAAATCGCTAAAAAATCGCCACCGTGATTGCCGTGTCGTGCGCCGCAAGGGCCGCGTCTATGTCATCAACAAAGTTCAAAAGCGGTTCAAGGCGCGTCAAGGCTGATTTAGCCTAAGCCTTCTAAGAATATCGGGGCCCTCAAAAAAAGCCCGCCTCAATTTTTTGAGGCGGGCTTTTTGCGTTTCATAATTTGGCAGCCTCCCGAACGGAGGCCAGCCGACTGATTCTCCGGGAAATCAGGCTGCTTGCGATTCAATCGCCGCTTTTGGTGAACCCGTCGCAATCTGGATCGTGCGTGGCTTCAGCGCTTCTGGCACCTCACGCACCAGATCGACGTGAAGCAGGCCGTGCTCCAACGATGCGCTGGTAACTTTGACATGGTCGGCAAGCTGAAAGCGGCGCTCAAAACCCCGAGCGGCAATGCCCTGATGCAGCATCTCAACGCCCTCTTGTTGCTCCTCAGGTGCCTTTGCACCCGAAATAATCACATGGGACTCGCGACTCTCGATGTTGAGTTCATCCTCGGTAAAGCCAGCAGCGGCCAGCGTGATACGATAGGCGTCTTCACCGGTTTTCTCGATGTTATACGGTGGATAATTTTGGCCCGAATTGTCGGCGGAAAGTGCGCGGTCAATCAGTGATGCCATGCGATCAAAGCCAACAGTGGAGCGATAAAGGGGGGTCATATCAAACGTTCTCATAGGTCATATCCTCAAAGGTTAAGCGATACGAAAAACCGGTCCTCCCATGCGGGACAAACCGTTTCAGTCCATCATCAGAGCCAAACGTGGCCTCCGATGACGATGAGATGGGAAAGGAGGTTTCGGGTTTCAAGGCCGCGAAAACGCGGCATGCGTATGAAAATCGAAGATCAATTTGCTCAAAAATTTAGCAAATTTAGAAACTTGCAATCGATTTAGCCCTGAAATCCGTTTTGCGTCATTTCCCTGCTTCAAAATACTGGCGGCCCCAAAAAATATATGTCATATCCGCTGTCCTTTCTGCTGCAACTACGTTGTACGCAGGGACTACACCGGCGTTTTTTCGAAAAGCGCACGGGACGGGGGTCGGATCATACGAAACGCAAACGCACGATCTGTGCACCTTTTGCAGCGATCCCGACTTGCCCGCTTGAACGACCGCGACGGATAAAGGGACGATCATGACCGAGATGCGTAACAGACCTCTGCCGACCGATTCTTCAACACCTGCGCTCTACACGGGTTTGAAACCGGCAACAGGTCTCTACAAACCGGCCTATGAGCACGACGCCTGCGGCGTCGGCATGATCTGTTCCATCAAGAACGAACGCAGCCGCAAGATTGTCGAAGACGGTCTGGAAATTCTCCGCAACCTCGAACACCGTGGTGCGGTTGGTGCAGACCCCAAAGCCGGTGATGGCGCGGGAATTTTGATCCAATTGCCGCATGAGTTTTTTGCAGACGAAGCCAAAGCACTCGGCTTTGAATTACCTGAGCCCGGTAACTATGGGGTCGCGCAACTCTTTACCCCCCGCGACGAGTCGCTGCGCGAATCCATCGAATCCGCTTACGAGGCCGCGGCCCATCAGGAAGGTCTGGAAGTCATCGGATGGCGGGATGTGCCCGTCGATACCGACGTGCTCGGTGAGAGTGTGAAAGTAACGGAGCCGATCCACCGCCAATGCTTTATCGCACGCGGCTCGAACATCACCGATGAAGAAACATTCGAGCGAAAGCTGTTCGTCGCGCGCAAGGTGGCCTCGAATCAAATTCGCGCGGATCACGCAGACGCGGTGGCGGACTACTACCCGGTCTCCTGCTCTGCCCGAACCATCGTTTATAAAGGGCTGACACTGGCAGATGGGCTGTCGCAATATTTCAAAGACCTGCAAGACCCGCGTGTGATTTCGGCACTGGCGCTGGTTCACCAACGCTTTTCCACGAATACCTTCCCAAGCTGGCCGCTGGCCCACCCGTATCGCATGATCTGTCACAACGGTGAGATCAATACGATGCGCGGCAACTACAATTGGATGGCTGCACGGCAAGCGACGATGGCCTCACCTGTCTTCGGTGATGACATGCAGAAGCTCTGGCCAATTTCGTATGAAGGCCAGTCGGACTCTGCGTGTTTCGACAACGCTTTGGAGCTGCTCTTCCAAGGCGGGTACTCGATGGCTCATGCCATGATGATGTTGATCCCCGAAGCGTGGGCCGGCAATCCGCTGATGGATGAAACGCGCCGCGCGTTTTATGAATATAACGCGGCATTGATGGAACCTTGGGACGGCCCTGCCGCAATTTGCTTCACCGATGGGCGCAGCATTGGCGCGACCTTGGACCGGAACGGCCTTCGCCCTGCCCGGTATCTCGAAACCAAAGACGGTTATGTGTTGATGGCGTCCGAGATGGGCGTGCTCGACATTCCCGAATCGAACATTGTGCGTAAGTGGCGCTTACAGCCCGGCAAGATGTTGTTGATCGACCTCGAACAGGGCAAGATCATCTCGGATGAAGAATTAAAATCGGACCTCGCAAGCCGTCATCCATATCAAGAATGGCTGGCCCGCACACAAATCCGCGTCAAAGACTTGCCGGATGTCGACCGGATACCGCCGCATTCTTCCGTTCCGTTGCTGAAACGGCAGCAAGCCTTCGGTTACACCCAAGAAGATGTCAAATTTCTGATGACACCGATGGCGCATACCGGACAGGAAGCGATTGGTGCGATGGGAACCGATACGCCAATTTCTGCACTGTCATCGAAATCAAAGAACCTTGCATCTTATTTCAAACAACTATTCGCGCAGGTCACAAACCCCCCTATCGACCCGATCCGTGAAGAGATCGTGATGTCGCTGGTGTCGTTTATCGGCCCACGCCCGAACCTGCTTGACCTTGAGGGAACGTCGACCTTGAAACGGCTGGAGATCGTACAGCCGATCCTGTCGAACGAAGGGATCGAGAAAATTCGAACCATCGGCAACATCGCCGACAACCAATTCCTAACCACCACACTGGACATCACCTTTGGAACCGAGCGCGGCCCGGATTACATGGAGCAAGCTCTCGATAGCCTATGTGATCGCGCAGAATCGAGCGTGCTGCACGGGTATAATATTATCATTCTGTCGGATCGCTTGATCGGCAAGGATCGTGTCGCGATCCCTTCCTTGCTAGCTTGTTCGGCAGTTCACCATCACCTGATCAAAAAGGGCCTCCGGACTTCTGTCGGTTTGGTGGTTGAAACCGGCGAAGCGCGGGAGGTACATCACTTCGCGACGCTGGCCGGATATGGCGCCGAGGCAATCAATCCGTGGCTCGCGTTTGAAACGCTGTCGGATTTGCACGACAAGATCGAACCCGACGCCGATCAATGGCAAATCAATAAGCGCTACACGAAAGCCCTGAACAAAGGCTTGCTTAAGGTCATGTCCAAGATGGGCATTTCGACCTATCAGTCCTATTGCGGCGCGCAGATTTTCGATGCGATTGGCCTGTCATCCGACTTCATCGAAAAATACTTTACCGGCACTCATACTGCCGTTGAAGGCGTTGGGCTAAGCGAGGTTGCCGAAGAAACTTTCCGCCGTCATGCAGACGCCTTTGGCAACAAGCCGATCTATGCCAAGAACCTGGATGTCGGCGGCGAATACGCTTATCGGATACGCGGCGAAGATCACGTTTGGGGACCGGATACGGTCGCCGACCTGCAGCACGCAGTTCGCGGCGATTTGCCCGAAAAATACAAATCCTACGCTGAGGCGGTCAATGTTCAGTCTGAACAGAAAATGACGCTTCGTGGACTTTTCCGCATCAAGATGGCCGAAGAGTGCGGTCGAAAACCCATCTCGCTCGATCAGGTCGAACCCGCCTCCGCGATCGTGAAGCGCTTTGCCACGGGCGCGATGTCATATGGGTCGATCAGCCGTGAGGCCCATACGACGTTGGCTATTGCCATGAACCGGATCGGCGGCAAGTCGAACACGGGTGAAGGCGGCGAAGAAGTTGATCGCTTCACGCCGATGGATAACGGCGACTCCATGCGCTCCGCGATTAAACAGGTCGCTTCGGGTCGCTTTGGCGTGACGACCGAATACCTCGTCAACTCTGACATGATCCAAATCAAAATGGCGCAAGGCGCGAAGCCGGGCGAAGGCGGGCAACTACCCGGTCACAAGGTTGATGCCGTGATCGCAAAAGTGCGCCATTCGACGCCGGGCGTGGGTCTGATCTCGCCGCCACCGCACCACGATATTTATTCGATCGAGGATCTGGCGCAGCTGATCTACGATCTGAAAAACGTGTCTCCATCTTCGGACATCAGTGTGAAACTGGTTTCTGAAATTGGAGTCGGCACGGTGGCGGCTGGTGTGTCGAAAGCGCGGGCAGATCATGTGACGATCTCGGGTTTCGAGGGCGGCACAGGCGCGTCGCCGCTAACCTCGATCAAGCATGCGGGATCGCCGTGGGAAATCGGCTTGGCCGAAACACAACAAACATTGGTGATGAATGACTTGCGCGGGCGGATCAGCGTGCAAGTCGATGGCGGTTTGCGGACGGGCCGCGATGTCGTGGTTGGCGCTTTGCTGGGCGCGGACGAATTTGGCTTTGCCACCGCGCCATTGATTGCAGCAGGCTGCATCATGATGCGGAAGTGTCACCTCAATACCTGTCCTGTTGGTGTCGCTACGCAAGACCCTGAACTGCGGAAAAAATTCATCGGCAAGCCTGAGCATGTCGTGAACTATTTCTTCTATGTAGCCGAGGAAGTGCGCGGGTTGATGGCCGAAATGGGCTTTGCCTCGATGGACGAGATGATCGGCCAATCTGATGTTCTTGATACGGATCGGGCGATGGAGCACTGGAAATCAAAAGGCTTGGATTTCACCAAACTTTTCCACAAGCCGGAAGAAGCCGCGACGGTCGATATTCACCGTACCATTGATCAACAGCATCCGATTGACGATGTGTTGGATCGGAAACTGATCGACGTTGTTGCACCGGCCTTGAATGACAAAAAGCCAATCAAGGCGGACTTCCCAATTGGTAACACCGACCGCAGTACCGGGACGATGTTGTCCGGCGAAGTCGCGAAGAGATGCGGCCATGCGGGCTTGCCCGAAGACACCATATGGCTGTCATTGACGGGCGTTGCTGGGCAAAGCTTTGGCGCTTGGGTCGCACATGGTGTGACGCTGGAACTGATCGGCGAGGCCAATGATTATGTCGCCAAAGGATTGTCCGGTGGAAAGTTGATCATCCGCCCCGATCCAGAAAGCGGCATCACGCCCCGCGAGTCGATGATCGTCGGCAATACCGTCCTCTACGGTGCCATTACGGGCGAATGTTATTTCCGCGGCATCGCCGGGGAACGCTTTGCCGTGCGGAACTCCGGCGCGATTGCCGTTGTCGAAGGCACAGGCGATCACGGCTGTGAATACATGACCGGCGGTATCGTCGTTGTGCTGGGCGAGACGGGCCGAAACTTTGCGGCGGGGATGTCTGGCGGTATTGCCTATGTCCTTGACGAAAGCGGTGATTTTGAAAAGCGCTGCAACCTGTCGATGGTCGACTTGGAACCTGTGGAAGACGAAGAAGAAGCGATGGAAAAACTTCACCGCTCCGACATTGAATCGCACGGGATGGTCGATGTGCGCTCGAACATGACGCGCTTTGACGCGGAGCGTTTGCACACGCTGATCGAAAAACACGCGCATTATACGAACTCTGAGCGCGCTCAGGAAATCCTCGCCAACTGGGACGACTACCAATCCAAGTTCGTGAAGGTGATGCCGGTCGAGTATCGTCGCGCGCTGCAAGAGATGCAACCAGAGCAAACAGGTGACATGAATATCGGGATGAGGAGAAACTGATATGGGTAAGGTAACAGGTTTTCTCGAAATTGAACGGCAGGATCGCAGCTACAAACCCGCCGGTGATCGCATCCGCAACTATAAGGAATTCGTCCTTCCGCTGGAAGAACGCAACGTTGAGCAACAAGCTGCGCGCTGCATGGACTGTGGGATTCCGTTTTGTCACAACGGCTGCCCGGTCAACAATCAGATCCCGGATTGGAATGACCTCGTCTATAATTCCGATTGGGAAGAAGCCTCAATCAACCTGCACTCGACGAATAATTTCCCTGAGTTTACGGGCCGCATTTGCCCCGCACCTTGCGAGGCAGCCTGCACGCTTAATATTGACGACAACCCGGTGACGATCAAAACCATCGAATGTGCGATTGTCGACAAGGCATGGGAGAACGGCTGGATCACACCGCAGGTGTCATCAAAAAAGACTGGCAAAAAGATCGCGATTGTCGGGTCTGGCCCCGCCGGCATGGCCGCCGCACAACAACTCGTGCGAGTTGGTCATGATGTTCATCTTTATGAAAAGAACGAAGTGATTGGCGGGCTCCTGCGGCTTGGCATTCCTGACTTCAAGATGGAAAAACACATCATTGACCGCCGGTGTGAGCAGATGGAAGCTGAAGGCGTGACCTTTCATACGAATGTGCATGTCGGCGTGGATATGAAGGCGCAAGAGATGGTCGACGGCCACGACGCGGTTATTCTGACAGGTGGTTCTGAGGCTCCGCGCGATTTGCCGGTGCCGGGGCGCGAATTGGATGGCGTTCATTTCGCCATGAACTTCCTGCCCCAACAGAACCGCCGCAATGCGGGCCGGAACTGGGATGGCGACGGTGAGCCGATCTCAGCTCAGGGCAAACACGTCGTCGTCATCGGCGGCGGCGATACCGGCTCTGACTGTATCGGCACCTCGATCCGTCAAGGCGCGCTGTCCGTCACGCAACTGGAGATTATGCCGGAGCCACCAGAGAAAGAGAACAAGGCACTGTCCTGGCCGCACTGGCCGTTGAAGATGCGGACTTCTTCTTCGCAGGCAGAAGGCGCGGAGCGTGATTTCTCCGTGACGACAACAGCAATCAAAGGCGAGAGCGGACACGTTACGCATATCGACTGTGCGCGTGTTGGTCCCGATTTCAAGCCGATAGATGGCAGCGGGTTTGAGATGAAAGCCGATCTTGTCTTGCTCGCGATGGGCTTCGTGCATCCGGTAGCTGAAGGGATGCTCGCAGAGTTGGACGTGACGTTGGACGAACGCGGCAATGTGAAGGCTGATATGCTCGCCTATCAAACCAACTGTGAGAAAGTATTCAGCGCAGGCGACATGCGGCGTGGGCAATCGCTGGTCGTCTGGGCCATCCGCGAAGGTCGCCAAGCCGCACACTCAGTCGACAAATTCCTGATGGGCGAAACCGAACTACCGCGTTAGGTAGAAAATATGAAGCCATACCCCATTGAAGGGGTATGGCAAAACAGGTTCACTGGTATTCAATTTTATCTCAGCTTCCTGATGCCACTTTTGGTGCGGGAAGTGGGGGCAATGGACGCCGATTATAATCTTCATCTGTTCCTAGCGTGATCGGTTCCGTCGCTTCGATCCACTGTTTAACATTTTTGCCGAATGCTTCCCCGAGCCTGATCATCGGATCGCGAGAAGCGGCTTCAACAATGGCGGTCAGGTCAATGCCTCACCCGTTTCAAGGTCAAAGAGCTGCGCTCCGCCAGTGGAACCCTGAACGCCACCAACCAAAAATACACGTCCAGGTGACGACGTCGATGCCGAGTCGATCAATACCGACGCCTGAGCAGGTTTGCTGCCACTCGACGAACCCTTCAAAGTCGGCTTCATCGCCGCTTCCATCGTGCTCGCCACTTTTTTCCTCAGAGCAACCTGCCCCTCGCGTGTGTTAAGATACGCTTCCTTTTCTTCATCCACCGCCGAGGCAAGACCTGCACCATCCAGAACAAGATCTTCTCCGGCGCCTCAGCGGATAGATGCGGTATCGGGAAACTCAACGACAACCTTGTCCACCGTGTAGGTGGCACGTTCTTCTGCCGTCAAAGGGGTTGGAATTTTTTCTGCGCAAGCTGAGGGGATCAGCAGGATTCCAAAGAGTGCAAAACGAATTATCATTGGATTTTCCCTACCCAACAAAAATTGGATCAACTGAATCATTGGCGAATATTCAGTGCCAAATCCCCCATATACAGGGATACATTTATGCAACCATTCGTAGTTATTATGACACAGCTTCAACAAATTTATTACCAATTGGTTCGCAGCTCTAGAAAGGAGTTTGCCGAGTGGCTCGTGCCCAACCGTTAGGGCTGAAGACCACAATCCGCTGTGACATCAGCTCCGTTCGCCGGCCACCCGGCGATTGCACTCAGGCCCCGGAATGAAGTAGCGTCTGCGCGAAGGTTCACAGACAGGTGTTGAGTTCATGGACGCGACGGCGCTTCTGAATATTTCGGCGATATTGCTCGCATTTGCCGCGTTATTTGGTTGGATCAACACGAAATTCCTAAAATTACCCATGACCATCGGTCTGGTGCTAATTTCACTCGCCGCGTCAATGGGTGTTGTCGGGCTGGATGCAGTGTTCGAGCTTGGCTATGCGGAGGTCGCTCGCGGGGCGCTCAACACGATCGATTTCCACGACAGCCTGATGATCGGGATGCTGCATTTGCTGTTGTTTGCGGGTGCATTACACACCGATCTCGACAACCTGCTCGTCTATAAATGGCATATCTTGCTGATGGCGACGCTCGGTGTCGTCATTTCTACCGCGATAATCGGCTTTATCACTTACTACCTCGTCAGCTTCTTTGGCTTTGATGTGCCATTGATCTGGTGCCTAGTGTTTGGGTCGTTAATCTCACCAACGGACCCTGTCGCGGTATTGTCGATCATTCGAACCTTGGATGTGCCCAAAAACCTACAAACCAAGATTGCCGGCGAAAGCCTGTTCAATGATGGCATCGGCGTGGTTGTCTTTCTTGCATTGGTTGGCGTTGCGACAGGGGGCAGTGGACACGGCGTTGCCGAAGTCGCCATCGACGGGATCGACGTCGCCCATTCAGCGGCGGCCAGTACCGGTGGATTTGACCCCTCCGCCATCGCCAAGCTGCTATTCCAAGAAGTCGTCGTCGGCGTTGTTATTGGTCTGTTAGCCGGTTACATCACCTTCCTCGCGATGCGTTCAATTGATGACTATGTCGTCGAAGTCATTATGTCCCTAGCGTTGGTTATGGGAATTTATGCGCTGTGTAGCTTTGTTCATGCGTCGGGACCGCTCGGTGTTGTCGTTGCCGGTCTCTTTATCGGAAATCATGGCACTCGCTTTGCCATGTCTCGTGTGACTCAGGAGCATTTAGAAAAATTTTGGGAATTAATCGACGAAATCCTGAATGCTGTTCTCTTCCTGCTGATCGGGTTTGAGATCCTCGTCATTCCATTCTCCGAAAACTTGGTTTGGCTGGTTTTAGCTATCCTGCCAGTTGTCCTCATCGGACGAACCCTCGCTGTCAGTGTGCCGACGGGATTGATCCGGTCGCGTGGCGGCTTTGTGGAAAAAGGTGCTGTTCCCGTGTTGATCTGGGGAGGATTGCGCGGCGGTATCTCTGTCGCACTCGCGCTGTCTTTACCAGAATTCGATGGAAAATCCGCGATTCTTGCGATGACGTATGGTGTCGTCATTTTCTCAATTGTTATTCAGGGTCTGACCGTTCAACGAGTGATTGCAAAGTTTGTCCAACCGTCAGACCGCGAGTAACAAAGCCTTAACTATCCGCTGTGTAGTCTGAAGGTTGAAGCTTGCAATGCCCGTGTGAGCACTAACACTGTATGCGGTACACAATGCCTGTGAGCGTTTCTTCTTTAAGTGTAAGCGATGTGCTTGGCGCGCTGACAGACGCGAACGAAGCGACGTATGTTTGGGCACCGGAAAACGACAGCATCGACTGGACTGTTACTCCTTCGAGATTTCTGGATACGCCGGAACTTGGCGATCCAATTTCAGGTTCCGCTTGGCGCGCGTTGCTCTCATCAGGTGATGTCGAGGCGCGAGATGCTTGGATTGCCCATTCTCAAGGAAAATCGGCGTTCACGGGCACTTACGCGATTGGCGCAGAGGAAAAAGCGCAATGGATCGAAGAGCGGGTCACGAGAATTGCCGACGCCTCCGACGGTTCGACACGGTTCCTAGGTCGCCTGCGCAATGTCTCCTCGGATCACGAGTATTTAGAAAAACTGGACTACCTCGCCCGTTTCGATGAATTGACGGGGCACCTCAGCCGATCTCATTTACGCGCTTTGTTGGCACGGCGATTGGAGCAAGCGGCGCAAACCAACCGCACGATCAGTTTTGGCCTTTTGGGTCTCGACAACCTGTCAGGTTTTAACACGATGTTCGGTTTCGATGTTGCTGATGGCGTTCTGGTTCGGATTGGCGAAGAAATCCTAAGCCATCTGGGGCCGAAAGATGCGATTGGACGCATTGGGAGTTCGAAATTTGCGGTGGTCTTCGCCGATTGCGAGAAAGCCGACCTTCCCCGACGTTTAGGCGAAATTCAATCCGCCATTCGTAGCACCCCTATCGAAACCGACGCGGGGCCAGTGGTCGTGACGGTTTCCGCCGCCGGACTTTCGCTACCAGAAGATGGCGCAACGACGGACGACGCTTTCGCCGCCGCAGAAGACACGCTTTATCACGCAAAAGACTTTGGGTTGGATCAGGTCATGATCTACAGCCCGGACGACAATCTGACATCCCACCGCCGCGAAAACATCGCGATGGCCGATGATCTAGTCGCCGCGCTGCGCGAAAACCGCCTGCGTTTAGCTTATCAACCGATCGTTCAAGCCCATGATCCCTCTCAAGTAGCCTTTTACGAATGTCTGTTACGGCTGACAGATCGTTCAGGGCAAATTCTCAACGCTGGAATGTTCATGCCAGTTGCGGAAAAACTCGGCCTTGTGCGTATGTTGGATCGCCGCGTTCTTGAGTTGGCTTTCGAGACTCTGCAACGTAACAGCCGCGTTCGCCTCAGCATCAATACATCCCCGCAATCACTGCGCGATTCCCGTTGGCGCGCTTTGTTCGAAGAACTTGCCGCGGAGAATCCGAATGCACTGGAACGCCTGATCCTTGAAGTCACCGAGGCGACGGCGATCGGCGATGCGGATGATGCCGGGCGCATCCTCAATGAATTGAGAGATAAGGGGTGTGCGATTGCGCTGGATGATTTCGGTGCAGGTTACACATCTTTTCAGCAAATGCGTGACCTTAATCTCGATATTGTCAAAATCGACGGCGTCTACGTTCGCGATATTCTCAATAATCCAAGCGATCAGGTTTTCGTTAAGGGATTGGCAGACATCGCCAAGCACCATGACCTGCTGATCGTCGCTGAAATGGCCGATAGCGACGAGGCGGCAGCCCTGCTGCGCTCTCTGGGCGTCGATACCCTTCAAGGCTTTTATTTTGGTCGTCCTGAAATCGCACCAGATTGGTTGAACGAAGGTGAGGCGGATCAGATCGTCGCGGCGGTTGCCTCACGCTAAAGAGGATCACGAGGCGATTTGCGTGATCAACTCGCGGCTCAGATCATCAACCGCTTTTTCCACCCGTTCATCAAACGCATTACACACAATCCCCAGCGCAACACCCTGTTCCGGCAGGAGAGTCGCACGCGCGAACCATGCCGTGTTCGAACCTGCATGGGTCAGGTATTTCCGGCCTGCCGTTGATCCGGCCCGCCATCCCATCCCAAAGCCATTTCGCGCCGGCGTATGCAGCCGCAGTTGAGCAGCCTCGCTGATGAAGCCCTGGGGTCGCAACTGAGCATTCAAGAAATGCCCCCAGTCCCTTAGACTTAGGTTGACGCGGCCAGCCGGGCCGTACGCTTCGGGATTGTCGGTTCGATCAGGCCACCAAACCTCACCAAGACGCCGATGCCCCATAAGATGGCCAGCGCCCAATCCGCCAAATCCAAAATGGGAAATACCGAGCGGGTCGAAGACTTCCTGCTGCAAGCTTATTTCCCAAGGCCGCCCCGTAATTTCTTCGATCACAGCACCGACAAGGATATACCCAAGATTTGAATACCCAGTATCGAGATGCTGGGTTTCTCTCAACGCATGTGAAACGATGAGTCGCCGCTGCGCGATGATAGAGGCTTTTGATCTGCGGAGCGCACGGAACGTACTCAACGCCGGGTCTCGCGCGACCCCCGCCGTATGAGTCAACAATGTATGGACGGAGGTTTGTTGAAACACCGGAGTCATTTGCGAGGCCAGGTCTGGTAATGCTTCAGCAAGCGTGGTTTCAAATCCAATCCGTCCCCGCTCGACCAGCCGTGCAAATAGCGTCGCCGTAAAAGCTTTGGTGCAAGACCCGAGATGCCAGCGCGGAATTCGTTCTCGCGGCAACATGCCATGCATGGTTGAATGAAGTGTACCGCGCGACCCAACCCATACCGCTCCAATTGCGGGAACAAGGCTGTTCGCTCGGCTCGCGATAATCCAAGCATCGAATTCGCGCTTAATCTCCATTAAAGCAGCCTTACGTTGCGGAAAAACACTTCTTTCTTTGCGAAATTCGGGCCGCAACAAGGATGAACGAGGATTTTTAAATCGAGATCGAGTCACACCTCATCGATGCAGTAAGACCGTATTAGGGACAACAGTGTACAGTTTTCCGAAAGGTTTAATGAACGAGGACACCATGCGTCACGCACTCTTTGCTCTCACTACTCTCGTTTTTGCTACCACGGCAGTTCCTGTCTCGGCTCTTGAAGCAGAACAGCGAGTTCTCAAAGAAATCACCGTCACGCAAGCCGATGGGACAGAGAAGAAATCTTACGTTAAAGCCGATCTCGTCACACCAGGTACGACAGTTGTTTACGCACTCGTGTTCCGCAACGATCAAGACGCACCGGCGAACGACATCGTTCTGACGATGCCCGTTCCAGAAGAAGTTGTCTATATCGAAGGATCGGCGACAAATCGGCTCGGGTCGGCAGATTTTTCAGCCGATGGCGGCACGTCCTTTACCCAACGGCAAAGCTTACGTGTAACTGATGCCAATGGCTCAGTTCGTGCGGCCGCTGCTGAAGATATTACCCATGTTCGCTGGTCAGTTGCTAAAGAGATCATGCCCGGCGAAACTGGGCAACTTTGGTTTCGCGGCACCCTAAGGTAAAAGCCACGTTTCTCACTGCTGGTGCTCGCGCCTTCAAAACCACATGTTTTGCGATTTTAACCCTCGATCAACCCTATCGGGGGTTATTTTTCAACCAAATACTTTAACGACAAACAACTATAATTTGTCATTTATTAAAATTAATTCGTATTTACTACAATAGTTCGATCCCTATTAAAATTTCACACGTATCTTATACGAGTGAAAAGAAACGAGGGATACTTCATGAAATCGACAAATGTCATTAAAAGTCTTATAATTGCGGGAGCCTCGATAGCCCTGTCTATGAGCGCTGCATCCGCCGCAGGTACGGCTGCGGATACCAATGTTCAAAACACCTTCAGCCTCAGTTACTCGGTTGGCGGCACCCCGCAACCAGTCATCGACACTGGCCCCGGCGGTTCAAATACTCCAACGGAATTTACGGTTGACCGCAAAGTAGATTTGACCGTCGCTTCGAACGGCAACGAGACGGTGGCACCGGGAGAAACCGATGCTCAGTTGACCTTCACTCTGACCAACACAGGCAACGACACCCAAGGGTACGACCTGAGCCTGGTCAATGAAGCTTCAGGCGATGAGTTCGATGCAACCGGCCTGACGATCAGCTACTATGTCGGTAACAGCGCAACCGGCACAGAACTGACCTACACGCCGGGAACATCGACGGTGGATGTTCCGGCGGACGGTCAGCTTTTCATTGTCGTTTCCGGCGATATTCCGACAGCACCGGCCATCAGCGACAATGATACAGCTGATATTTCCCTGGTCGCCGATACAGTTGAACCAGGGTCGGTTGGAGCAGCATCGATCTCTGTCCTCGCGGATTCTGACGGCAGTAACGATGTTACCGGCGCGGCAGAAAACGTCCTTGCCGACGGCAGCAGCACGGGCAACGAAGCCGCAAATCAAGGCGACGATTCCGCCACGGGTACTTATATCGTTGCCTCTGCCGACCTGACCGCAGCGAAGATCGTCGGCATCATCAGCGAAGACGGTACAGGTTGTTCCACGGCCCCATCCTTCCCGCTACCTGCATTCCCAACCACCGAACACGCCATTCCCGGCGCTTGTGTCGAATATCGCATCACAGTTCAGAATACTGGGGATGATGCGGGTGCAGATGCCTCCGATTTGGAACTGGTCGACGTGATGCCTGACGGCTTGACCTTCGTGAATGCCTACCAGAACGGCTTCACAGGTGGCGATTTCAACAAGCCAGGTGTTGGTACGGTCTGTAACAGCGGCGCCTGCACAGTTGAGTTGGTGAGCACGGGTGCGACAACACCTGCGGGCCTTGCGTTCAACTCGACAGGTACAATCGTGATCCGAGCCACGGTTACACCAAACTAAAGCGTAGCTCCAAATCGTCGTGACGCACGTTCCATGTGCGTCACGACCTCTCATTTTTTGCAGATTATTCGAAATAAAGATCAACGAACCACATCGAAATGCGGTTCTGGCAAACAGGACAACAATACATTGCCATCGCTTTGTCAGTTTTTGGTACGATGCTTTCTGCTCGTTGCCTTGGCGGCGTTTCCGGGTCTAGCCGGAACGACTGTCGCGGCTGAGCTTGGAGAGACAATCGCCAATACTGCTGAAGTCTCTTGGAATAACGGCGGCAGTGATCTGAGCATCCTAACCAACGAAGCCTCCTTCGTCGTCGAAGCCGAGCGAACCGAATCGACTATCGAATTTTTCCGCCACGCGCCTAGCCTGTCGAACGCGACGCGAGAACAAGTCAACGGAGCTGATTACGCGCCTGGCGGAGCCGGTACCGGATCCTTTGTACCCGTACTTTCGAGCAGCGCCCTGTCAAACTTGCCCTTTGACTTGTCTTCAACCGTTCCTTTAGCACCTGCGAGTGCCTATCTGACCGGCGAAATCATGTTCGTGCGCGTCACCGATCCGGGACAAAATGGAAATCCGAACCGGATCGAGACGGTCGTTGTCACAGTCAATGTCGATACTGGCGACGGCATCACCTTGCGCCTTTACGAAAGTGGTCCGGATACCGGGGAGTTTTGGGCTTACATCCCATCGTCACGCCAAACGACACCCGTGAACGATCCCGAACTCACGACAGCAACACGTTCGACTTTAACGGCAACCTATATCGACTCATTTGACTCAACTGAGGTGTCCGTCGACACCGCATTGGTCGATCCATTTGGTCGGGTGTTTAACGCTCTCACCGGAGAGTTGCTCGATGATATTCCAGTCACTCTGATCAACAGTGCGACAGGTCAACCCGCCGAAGTCTTTGGCGTCGATGGCGTGTCGCGTTATCCCAGCTCGATCACCACCGGTTCGCAAGTTACGGATGCGGGGGGTGTGGTGTATGACCTCGAAGACGGCGAGTTTCAGTTCCCCTTGGTCGCACCGGGCACGTATGAGCTTCAAATCGAAACGCCAGATGGATTCATCATTTCATCCAACAACGATTCCGCTGCATTCCAAGGTTTTCCTGGGGCACCCTTTACCATCGTCCCCGCTTCTTTCGGAGGCAACTTCGATGTAGCGGGATTAGGACCAGTTAGTTTTGACGTCCCACTTGACCCCGCATCAGACTTTGTTGTCTCTAAAACTGTCGATGCGTCGATTGGGGATGTTGGCGATTTTGTCCAATATACTGTCGAGATTGAAAATCGCGGAACACGCGCCGCACCAATAACGCTGCGCGATATTGCCCCGCGCGGATTTCGGTATGTCGCCGGATCCAGCCAGATAGATCGGGCCGGATCAACGCCGCGCCGCATCGACGATCCACAAATCAGCGAGGATGGGAGAACGCTGAATTATGATATCGGTGTCGTTCCCACGGCGGCCACAGTCGCGATCACTTATGTGATGCAAATTGGTGCCAGTGTCGGAGCCGGCGAAGCCTTCAACGCCGCATTCGTTGTTGGTCGCAATGGCGAGCCGCTCTCAAACACCGCACGAACACCCGTCACCATTCGCGAAGAACTGTTCCGGACAAAATCCGTCATCATTGGGCGTGTTGCTGAACATGCATGTGATGCAGATGAAGACTGGGCACGATCACTGGAAGATGGAACCGGAATCGCAGGCGTTCGCCTCTACCTTGAAACCGGCGTTTATGCAGTCACAGACGAGGACGGTCTCTATCATTTCGAAGACATCGACCAAGGTACCCATGTCGTTCAGGTCGACAAGGAAACGTTGCCTGTCGGTTACGAGCCAATGGTTTGTGAAGAAAATTCGCGCTATGCCGGGCGGGCAACATCAAAGTTCATCGAAGTACAGGGCGGAAATATCTGGCGGGCAAATTTTTACCTGAAACGAACCGGCGATCTCGCCGAAGCGCTCGATTTCGATGACTTCAACGATCAAACTGAATATAAGAAATTTGACCGCGATTGGCTCGCGGAACAGGATACGAAACCCGATTGGATTTATCCAAACCCATCGCGCACGCCGTCCAAGCCGAGCATCAATATCGGGATCAAGCACGGACCCGATCAAATTGTGACGCTCTCGCTCAATGGCGAACCGGTCGCAAAAGAAAATTTCGAGGGGCGCGATTCCGACGATCGACGCCGTGTTCTGCTCAGTCAGTGGCGCGGAGTCGATCTGCGAAAGGGCCGCAATACCTTTACCGCTAAGGTCAAGGATGAGGATGAGAACCTCGTTGAGACGTTGACCCGCGACATTTGGTTCGTAACCGAGGCAACACGCGCGGCACCTGTCGTCGATCAATCCGTCCTCGTCGCCGATGGTCGCACGACGCCAGTCTTGGCGGTGCGGATGGAAGATGATGGGGGTCGTCCGGTTCATGCGGGCCGCGAGATGACGGTTGTCGTCGCTCCCCCCTATCGCGCGGAAGCCAAGAGAAAAATTGAAGATGCAAACGAGTTGGTCGCGCCACGCTCGGCGGAAGCTGATATCGTCATCGGTGCGGACGGTATCGCGCGAATTCGTTTGGAACCAACCCTCAAAACGGGCCGCGTGAATCTGCTCGTCAATCTCGATGATGGACGCCAAGTCCCTATCGACATGTACCTAAAGCCAGAAAAGCGTGATTGGATTCTCGTCGGTCTAGCGGAAGGCACAGTTGGATACGAGAACCTGAGCGGTCAGGGTTCAGGGAACGACTCAGACGACGTTTTCACCGATGGTCGTGTTGCCTTCTTTGCGAAGGGAGTGATCAAAGGCGAGTGGTTGTTGACACTGCAGGTCGACAGCGCCAAAAGCCGCCCCGGACGCAACGACGGTTTTGAAACTGAGATCGACCCCGATGCATACTACACACTCTATGGCGATCGTACCTTTCAAGAGGCCGAAACACCTAGCCGCTATCCACTGTATGCCAAGCTGGAGAAAAATCAGTTCTACGCCCTGTTCGGAGACTACGACACGAATATCACCGAAGGAAAACTCACGGCTTACTCGCGCCGTCTTTCCGGCTTTAAGACCGAATATGTCGGTGGGGCATTTCGAGTTGTGGCTTTTGGCGCAGAAAGCAATCAGGGTTTCACACGCGACGAAATTGCGGCGGATGGCACATCCGGCACGTACCGTTTGGATAACGCCCCTATCCTCGCGAATTCCGAGAAGATTGAAGTCGAAACCCGTGACCGTTTTCGCCCCGACCGGGTTATCGAGCGCACACGCCTTGTGCGTCATCTTGATTATACGCTCGATAATTTGACAGGTGAATTGATCCTGCGGTTGCCGATCCCTGTCAGCGATGAGGCGCTCAATCCGAATGTCATTATTGTTGAGTATGAAAGCGGCCTTGATGCAGAGCGGAATTTTACTTATGGCGCGCGTGCTTCAAGCGATCTGTTGGACGGTCGCGTTACCATCGGCGGTACATTTGTTCATCAAGACGGCGATGACACCGCTGCAAATAGCAGTCGCACGATAGGTGGTATCGACATCGTATCACGCCCCGCTAAAGGGTGGGAGGCGCGCATCGAAGTAGCCCAATCACGCGCGAAGCTTGATGATGTCGAAACTGATGCAAACGGTTGGTTGGCCGAAGTAAGTTATCGCAGCGAAAAATGGACCGCCGATCTTTATGTCCGCCACGAGGATGAAGGTTTCGGGATTGGTTCGCAATCTTCGGCAACGACGGGTGCGCGTCGAGCTGGTGTTACCGCCACCTACGAATTTGATCACGTTGCCGACGAAGAGACCGGCAAGATCACGTCCCGTTCGGTTAAACTCGATGCCTATCACGAAGAAAACCTTGCCGACGGATCTACTCGTACTTTGGCGGATGTCAGCGTGGCCCAAGAAACGGATCGCTACGGCGTCAGCGTCGGCCTCCGTCATGTCAAAGATGATATAACGGGAAATCGCCGCACTCTTGAATCGACGCTCGCAACGATTTCCGGGCGACTGTCGATTCCGGAATGGCGCACGACCATATCCGCAAGCCATGAGCAACCGCTTGATGGCCGCGGCAACGTCAACGAGTTTCCACAGCGCTCGACTCTCAGCGTCAGCAAAGTGATAAACCGCTGGGCTACTCTGAACGTCTCGCATGAATACCGCAACAGCCGGAGTCTTGAATCTCACATCACCACAGCAGGTGTACGATTGACGCCGTGGACTGGCGGTTCCGTAACACTTGGTTCCGATCTTCAAACACAAGATTCATCTCGCCGCATCGGCGGGACAGTTGGCTTGGACCAACAGTTCAAAATCAACGAGAATTGGTCAGGTTCGGTTGGCATCACGCACCATGCGGTCGCGGAAGGGTCAGGATTGCTAGAACAGATTCTACCCGATGCCGCCGTGTCACCCATTGAATTAAACGAAGACTATACGTCAGCTTATCTCGGCGTTGGGTATCGAACGGATGTGACCGCCGGTTCAGGACGTATTGAAACACGACAGACTGAGCAAGAAGACACGTATGTCGCCAGCGGCAGCATCAGCCGAGAAGTCAGCGAGACATTCTCCGTCGCGGGCACCGCACGGCTTCAGCTGACGCAGCTGGAGAGGCTCGGTGCCTCAGAGACCGACGAGGTGAAGGGCAAGTTGAAACTTGGCCTTGCATGGCGTCCACGGGTCGAAGGACCGGTAATCCTAAATCGCCTTGACCTGAAATTTGATCGGTCGCGCTTTGGCAATGAAACTACGAAGATTGTCAACAACCTCGCGGCCAATGCCCATATTGGCGACCGCACACAGGTCGCCGGACATTATGGCGTGAAATTCGTGGACAGTGAATTTGGCGGCATTGACGTTTCGGGATGGACGCACCTCGTTGGAGCTGAAGCGCGCTTTGATGTGACTGAGCGAATTGATCTGGGTCTTCACGGATCAATCCTCTACGTGCCGGGTAGCGGCACGAAAGAATATGCGTGGGGACCATCCATCGGCGTTTCGCCTGCGGATAATATTTGGATGAGCCTTGGTTATAACTTTAGCGGTTTTGCCGATGATGATTTTGAGGCCGCACGCTATACGCGCGAGGGCCTCTACCTGAAGCTACGACTAAAATTCGACGAGGATACTGCGCGCAGTATTCTCGACATGCTATCCCCTTATTCGGAGTGAGAATGATGCTGAGACAACTCGCGTCTATCTTGATGACGGCGGTGATTGCGATTTTGATCAACGTTCCTGCGGCCTTCGCAATAGGTCCTTATCAAAGCACTGCGGCGGGTGGATTCGGCAACACGGCAAATCCGTGTACGGGGACGCCGTTCGTTCGCACGATATTCGTAGCGGATAGCTTTACCATTTCCGATCTAGATGTTGGTTTGTTGATTGATCATACTTGGCGCTTGGATACCCGCGCGACCTTGCAGTCTCCCGCGGGGACAACTGTCGTATTGCTGAATGACAGCGGCGGCGCTGGGCCAAGGCTCAACCGCTATAATGTCCGACTTGATGATGAAGGAGCACCGCCGGTCAACACGGGATCTCACGGCAATGACCTAGCGACACCACTTTATCGCTCACGTGTACAGCCCAGCAATTCATTAAGCGTATTTGACGGTCAGAATGCACAAGGGACATGGACGCTGAGCTTTTGCGATGTTTTTCCGCAAGACGATGGGACGTTTCAGAGTGCCGAATTATTTTTCTCTGAAGAGACCAATGTGGCTCCGCCGGTGCTAAGTTGCGGTAGCTCCGCGACGCGCTTCGATTGGAACAACAACGCATGGCCCGCAGGGTCGCTGAGCAACACTTACGCTCATGCCGGGGAAGATTTAAGGGTGACGATTGGCGGCGATACGGGGTTCTTGCTCGGAGATCCGGGAACAGGTGCACAAACGACCGTAACCAGCACGTACTTTTCAGGTGGGCAGGGGTTATCAGAGGTCGGCCTCTTTTCGCTCACCAATTTTCCCAGCAATACGTCATCGATCAGCTATACGATTGATGTGGGCGATCTGAGTGCCAGCGGTGCCAATCAAGGCGTCGGCGAAATGCAATTCAGTTTCTTTGATGTCGATTTTGGTGCAGGCGCATTTCAGGATTTTCTGACCGTTACAGGGACGAACGGTACGACAAACGTCACACCAATTATCAACACCAGCAGCGCAAATAACTCCAGCGGCAATACGGCCACAGGCCAAACCGGCGCAGCCAGAGAATCGGGAGACGGAACCGTTACCGTCACATTTCTACAGAAAGTGACATCCGTCACCATCACCTATGGCAATGGTCCACTTGCGCCAACGAATCCGAACAATCAGGGTGTCGCGCTGTATGATATTTTGACCTGCCCAACGACGGTTGCAGTACTGCAAGCCGAGAAAACCAACCGTATCCATAACGACCTGTACGCCCTGCCTGGAAACGACGTGATCTATACCATCGGCGTATCGAACACGGGCACGGGACCAACAGATAACGATAGCATTGTGCTGATTGATTCTATGCCAAGCGAAGTCTCGTTCTTCCGAGGGGCGCTTTCATCAGATGCAGTCACATTCACGGAAGCCGGCGCGACGGGCCTCGATTTCATTTACAGCCGCGATGTCGGATTTTCAAATGGCACAACAAAACCCGCCAATTTCAGCCAGTGTAATTACGCACCGACGTCGGGATACGATTCCACGGTGACGTTTATCTGCTTCAATCCCAAAGACGCCTTGGCCGCAGGAACAGGGTTTGAGTTGGAGTTTCGCGCAAGGATCAATTAGCCGCCTCAGCCGGCGCCGATAATTCGTCGAAACGGGCGAGGAAAGCTTGTTTCGCTTTTTCCGGTGACAACGGTTTCAAGATAACGGTCTCGGCGGTCTTGAGGCGAGGCGGCGTGAAATGCTGTTTCGCTTCTTCCTCGCTGAACCCTGCCAGTTGCGTCGCCTCGAACCACGCCGCGGCTTGGTCCGCTTTCTTGATCGCACGTGCGACATTTTGCGGCACGTCTACTGGTAATCCAAAACGCAGATGCACCGCAGCGAGTAAACGATTCTCCAGCGCTTTGTAATCGCCGCCGACCATCGCTTTAAACGGGCTGATTAGGTCGCCAATCACATATTCTGGTGCGTCATGCAGAAGAGCCGCCAAGCGCCATCGCAGAGCAAGCTTGGGCGCAGCGTTTCGCATCAACTGCTCCACCAGCAATGAATGCTCCGCGACACTAAACGTATTGGCACCACTGGTTTGGCCATTCCAACGCGCCACACGGGACAGCCCATGCGCAATGTCTTCGATCTCCACATCCAGCGGTGACGGATCGAGCAAATCAAGCCGACGGCCACTCAACATGCGTTGCCAAGCACGCGGGGAAGCAGATTTTGATGGTGAAGCCATGAGTTCAGAATCTTTAAAACGAGATGAATGCGAAAAAACAGTGTGTAAACTATCTTGGGCCTATAATCAGCGTCGGAGTTCGGGTGTTTGGGCATGGGTGCGTCAGAAAACAGCACTTTCACGCCGTATTTTTGCCCCGCCTGACTGTTTTAAAAGGGCGAGTGAGGTCAAAAAGGTTGGCATTCTTGCGCCATTCGCCCAAAGCTGGGTGAATAGAGCACCGAGTTTGTTGCGTTTGCCTTTGTGTATTTGCATTGTTTCGCGTGATTTCTGAAGACGAATGATAAGGGGTCTCATTTCCGATGAGGGCGACGCCAAGAATACCGATGCTTGTGATGATGCTGGGCCTGACCTTTGGGTCGGCGGCGCTCGCACAGTCGCTTGGCACTGAATTCACCACAGCCTCTGGTCAAAAACTCATCCTGGTGCCAATTCAAGGTATGGAATGCTCTGAAATCGAGAAGATGCTTGCCCGGATCGATGCAACGCGATACCGGGGAAACGCGCCAGCGCCGCAAAATGAGGCGGACGCGCCCTTGTTTGAGTACGAATTGTCACTCTCTGAGGCGAACTACAATCGTTGCGCCCTGCTTCGCAAAAAAGCGGCTGGCGGCTTGATCATTTTGCAGCGCGCACAATCTCAGTGATGACGTGCCGCTGATAGGCGGGTACGGCACGTGGCTCTTTCAGGTTCAAACCTCTTCACAGCATTGATCGTGGGTGCCGTGTCCTTCGCGGCGGATCAGGCGTCAAAACTGTATGCGACCAATGTAATGGGAATTGCGTTGTACGAGATGCGAACCATCGTGGATGGTTTTATTACTTTTACGCATACAAAAAACTACGGAATCAACTTTGGGTGGTTTCAGATGCCTCCCGATGATCCGAGGCCACAATATATTCTGAGTGGATTTTCCGTTTTGGTCAGCGTCGCCCTGTTGGTCTGGGCGTTACGGAGGTGGCATGATCGTGGTTTTGCAATCGGTGTGGGCTTGATTGTAGGCGGTGCGATTGGCAATGCCTACGACCGCTTGACGCTGGGTGCGGTAACAGACTTTCTAAATGTGACGTGTTGTGGGATTAACAACCCATTCGCGTTCAACATCGCCGATGTCGCAATTTTTGCGGGGGTTGCCTTGCTTTTGCTGCGAACTCACGGTGATGATGCGCGCGCTGAACAGGAATAGGCGGGAAATTGATCATGGTTGGGTTGGCTCGGATACTCGGTATGTCTGCAATCGCTCTCGGCCTTGCGGCATGTGGCGGTGATGCACAGCCCGATGCTGGTGGGGACAAAGTCACGGATGGAAGCGGCGGTATTGATATTCGCGGAATTGTTGGCGTGACAAAGACGCCACCCGATGAATTCGCGGTCGCGCCGACTAAACCCCTGCAACTACCAAAAGATTTCGCCTCACTCCCACCTCCAACGCCCGGGACCCGCAGCCCGCTGCAACCTGATCCGATTGCCGAAGCACGCGCGGTTCTGTTGGGCGAAACTGAACCAGTGGCGGCAAATGCGCGGGTCTCTGCATCAGAATCGGCATTGTTGGCGTCCACAGGTACAGGTGATGTCGATCCGAATATCCGAAATGTGCTGGACGCGGAAGAGGCCGAACGGGCAGCCGACCGTCCCGACTTTTTGCTGAACAGAATTTTCCCGTCGTCGGCGCAAGCTTACAGCGCAGAAGACACCCTGGCGCCCGAAGAAGAACGGGTAAGGTTGAGCGAGATTTTGCCGCAACGGACCGTCGGTGGAACTGAGATCGCGACGATCCCGACCGGGTCTGCCACTGCACCAGCAGCGGCACCGACAACAATTACGCCTCCAGTATCCCCATCCGCAATTGCGCCAGCGCTAACAGGCCCACCTGTGGCCATCGATCCGGTGACGGGCAGTGAGTTGATTTTCATTCCTGAATAATCGTCCAAAGGCCAGCGCTCTCAGTGTTCTGTATAGACGAGCGTTGGTCTTGATCATTCCATGCGGACAATGCCGCACGGTTGACGACATATTAACGACTGACTGACTGTATCGTGATGCGCGTCGATTTTTCGACGTGTGACATTATTTGCTGAGACAGTGATCGTTCTGTCATGAATGTTTTGGAGGTTAGATGCGCCGACTTCTTTCCGTGCTGGTCGTGGCTCTCGTGCCGCAAACGGTTCTCGCTGAACCGGTTGTCACCAGTTTTGAACTAGAGAATGGCATGCGCGGTGTCGTGATTGAAGATCACCGTGCTCCGGTCGTCACACACATGGTGTGGTACAAGGTCGGTTCCGCCGATGAAACGCCGGGCAAGACAGGCATCGCGCACTATCTTGAACACTTGTTGTTTAAGGGAACGGAAAAGATCCCGTCAGGACGGTTCTCGGAAATCGTTGCAGAGAACGGTGGTCAGGAAAACGCTTTCACATCCCGCGATTATACCGGTTATTTCCAGAACATCGCTGCAGATCGCCTTGGGCTTGTCATGAGCATGGAAGCGGACCGGATGCGGAACCTCACGCTGAACGACGACGACTGGCAAGCCGAGCGTGATGTGGTCGGAGAGGAGCGCCGCTCGCGCACTGATAACGTTCCATCAGCAAAGTTCCGTGAACAGTTCACCTCAGCACTCTATCTGAGCCATCCCTACGGCTCTCCGGTTATTGGCTGGAAAAAAGAAGTCGAAGCACTGACGAAAGAAGATGCGTTGGAATTTTACGCGCGGTTTTACGCGCCAAATAACGCAATCCTCATCGTCGCTGGTGATGTAGACCCCGCCGAAGTCGAGACCCTCGCTCAAGAGCATTACGGTGCCATCGAACGCGTCGAGCTGCCCGAACACATCCGCAGTGTCGAGCCGCCGCACCTCGCTGAGCGCCGTATCGTCATGACAGACCCGCGCGTCGCACAAGCGCAATTCATGCGTGGTTATCTTGCGCCCAGCTATGTGACCGCTAAACCTGGTGAGGCCGAAGGACTGGTTCTGCTGGCGGATATTCTAGGGGGCGGCACCACACGCCGAATGCAACGCCTGATGACACTAAATACAGACCTCGCGATCTACGCGGGGGCATATTATTCCGGCATGGCCCGCGATCATGGCGAATTCGTCGTCTATGCAGGTCCAAAAGGCGACACATCGCTCTCTGCCATCGAAGGGGCAATTGATTGGATGCTGGAAGATCTGCTCGAAAACGGCGTTACTGACGAGGAAATTGCTCGGTCCAAAAAATCGCTGATTGCTGACGAGATCTATTCCCAAGATAGCCAACGCTCCTTGGCACGCCAATACGGAGCGGCACTGACCGTTGGTCTGACCCTTGATGAAATCCAAGGCTGGCGGGCCAATCTAGAAGCTGCGACGGCGGATGACGTCATGAAAGCGGCCCGGAAAGTTCTGAACCGGAAACGCTCCGTGACGGGAATTCTTAAAGGACCGGATGCCAAAAAGGAGGCTGCGGAATGAAAACGCTAATCGCTTTTATTTCGGCCCTCTTGATCGCACCGATTGCCCAAGCCTCAGAGAACCGGATTCAACGGGTTATCAGCCCCGGCGGAATTGAGGCTTGGTTGGTTGAAGAACCTGCGATTCCGATGGTTGCCGTAGAGTTGATGTTCTCCGGTGGCGCCCGCGTTGATGCCGAGGGACAAGAGGGGGCCGCTTACCTAACGGCTGGTCTGATCGAAGAAGGCGCGGGTGACATGGACTCGCAAGGGTTCGCGCGGCGAAAAGAAGATCTTTCCACTCGGATTGGTTTTAGCAGCGGACGGGATGAGTTTACCGTTGGTATGCGGGCACTGACCGCCAACCTCGATGAAAGCTTTGAGCTGCTCCACATTGCATTGACTGAACCCGCCTTCGAGCAGCGCCAGATTGATCGCGTGCGGGACCAAGTGCTATCCGGTATGAAATCGGACCTCGTCGATCCAAGCACCCAAGGCGCGACGGAATGGTTCAAGCAGATGTTCCCCGGCACGTCGTATGGCCGCCCCTCTAAAGGAACACCGGAAAGCATCAACAGCCTGACACGCACTGATATTATCGACACGTATAGTCGCATGGCCGCGAAATCGCGGATGAAAATCGGTGTTGTCGGCGATATTGACGCGGAAACGCTCGGGATACTGCTCGATAAAACATTCGGTGACTTGCCTGAGGGCGAACCACTGGACCGCACGCCGTTCGAGCCGTCGGGCGTCAATGGAACTCATGTCATTAAAGCGGAAATTCCGCAGAGCACGGTCATCTTTGGCCATGAAGGCGTTTTGCGCGACGACGACGACTTTCTGGTCGCCTATGTCATGAATCACATTTTGGGCGGCGGCGGGTTTAGTTCTCGATTGACCACGGAAGTCCGCGAAAAGAATGGCCTGGCATACTCAGTTTACTCCTACCTAAGCCCCGCCGACCGCGCTGGCCTGTATATGGGCGGTGTCGCGACGGCCAATGAACGGGTGAAAAAATCACTCGAACTGATCCGCAAAGAATGGGAACGGATGGCCAATGAAGGGGTCACGCAGGAAGAGTTGGACGCAGCCAAGCGGTATCTGACCGGTGCATTTGCCCTGCGCTTTGACTCCAATGCAAAAATCGCGCGCTATCTGGCGGGATTGCAGGCAGCAGAGCTGGAAATCGACTATATCGACAAGCGCAATGATCTGGTCGACGCGATTACGCTCAAAGAAGCCAATCGCGTCGCCAAACGGCTGTTGCAGCCCGATAATCTGTTCGTCGTTGTCGTCGGCAATCCAACCGGTTTGGAAGAGTAAGAACGCACGCGCTCTTTCAAATCGCACTGACCTGCGGTAGCCATCGTCCGAACAGGAGCGGACATGGCTGATCAGGGTAAAAACGGACTGACTTATCGCGATGCGGGGGTCGATGTTGACGCAGGCAATGCGTTCGTAGAAGCAATCAAACCCGCCGTAAAATCCACCACCCGCCCCGGTATGATGGGCGGGATTGGTGGATTTGGTGGGCTATTTGATCTCAAAGGCGCGGGTTTTGAAGATCCCATCCTTGTGGCCGCGACAGATGGTGTTGGCACAAAGCTAAAAGTCGCCATTGAAAGCGGTATCCACAACACGGTCGGTATTGATCTGGTGGCCATGTGCGTCAACGATTTGCTCGCACAAGGGGCAGAGCCGCTGTTCTTCCTCGACTATTTTGCCACTGGAAAACTGGAACTCGATATGGGTGCGGCTGTGGTCGAGGGCATCGCCAAAGGGTGCCGTCAAGCTGGCTGCGGGTTGATCGGCGGCGAGACGGCGGAGATGCCGGGCATGTATGCGGGGGGCGATTACGATCTCGCAGGGTTCTCGATTGGCGCTGTTGAGCGAAATGCCGTTTTGCCCCGCGCGGCTGCGGCGGGTGATGTCTTGCTCGGCCTCGCGTCGTCAGGGCCACATTCGAATGGATATTCACTGATCCGCAAGATCGTTGCACAATCCGGCCTCGCGTGGGATGCACCGTCGCCCTTTGGACACGGGACCGTCGCGGAAAGCTTGATCACGCCGACCCGTATTTATGTAAAAGCTTGCCTTGCGGCAATGCGAGCAAGCGACGGTGTCCGCAGCTTTGCTCACATTACCGGAGGCGGACTGACCGAGAATATTCCGCGCGTTCTGTCCGATGATCTCGCCGCTCGTATCGATCTGACGACTTGGACGCGCCCCGCTGTTTTTGATTGGATCGCCAAAGAGGGCGGCGTGGACGAAACCGAGATGCGCCGTGCCTTTAACTGTGGAATTGGCATGGTCGTCGTGGTTGCCGCCGAGGCTGAAAGTATCGTACGCGCGGCATTGGAAGACGAAGGCGAAACTGTCTATCGCATTGGCGAACTGATCGTTCGCCGCGGCGATGCGGTGATTTATTCGTGAAAGTCGGCATTCAGATTTCCGGTCGCGGCTCTAACATGCAGGCGTTGGTTGCCGCCTGTGCGGAGCCGGACTTTCCGGCAGAGGTCGCACTCGTGATCTCCAACGATCCGGCTGCGGCAGGTCTCGACTGGGCGAAAGCCCAAGGAATTTCGACCGCCGCTATCTCACATAAAGGAATCGACCGTGAGGACCACGAACGCCTGATGGATGCAGCCTTGACGAAGGCCGGTGTCGAACTGGTGTGTAACGCAGGGTATATGCGCGTCCTGACCCCTTGGTTTGTAGAAAAATGGCGCGATAGGCTAATCAATATCCATCCGTCGATATTGCCGTCCTTTCCCGGTCTCGATACCCATGCGCGGGCATTGGCTGAAGGCGTGCGTTGGCATGGCTGTACGGTTCACTATGTCCGCGCGCCGGTGGATGAGGGGCCGATCATCGCGCAAGCCGTCGTGCCCGTCGCCCCCGGAGATACAGACGCGACGCTGGCTTCCCGCGTCCTCGCAGCAGAACATGAACTCTATCCGGTTGCTCTGCGGCTGGTTGCCAGCGGCGCAGCCGAAGTTCAAGACGAGTGTGTCACCATTCCCGAGGGCAGATTGCCCGACAGCGTTTGTTATCCCAAAGGTCAATGATGCACATTTGGTTGCGAGACGAAGCCCGCGACACCGAACGCCGCGCCCCTTTGACACCGGAAGGTGCCGCCGAGCTGATCGCGGATGGCGCAACAATCTCCGTAGAGCGCAGCACGAAACGTGCTTTTTCAAACGATGCCTATGAAGCAGCAGGATGCGAGATGGTCGGCGCTGGTCTTTGGCCTGACGCACCGGACGACGCCTTGATCCTTGGGGTCAAGGAACTGCCCGCCATGCCTGTCTTGCTGGCGCATCAATTCTGCCACTTCGCGCATCTTTTTAAGGAGCAACAAGGATGGCGGAGTGAGCTGGCGCGATTTCATCAGGGCCGCGGCGCGCTTTATGACATCGAATACCTGACCGACGATACCGGACGGCGCGTCGCGGCCTTTGGCTATTGGGCCGGATGGCTTGGAGCTGCGATTGGGCTGTGGGGCTGGCTGTCCAACGGCAAGGCCGGTCCGTTCCACGGTGTTCAGGCCGCCGAGACGCAACAGGAGTTTCTTGACCCCATCAAAGGATTGCTGCGGGAAATCCCGCCTAAAGTCCTGATTGTCGGCGCATTGGGTCGGTCAGGACAAGGCGCACGAGACCTGTGCGCCGCCGCTGGGATCGAGCCAACCTGTTGGGACATGGCCGAGACCGCCAATCTGGATCGTGCCGCCCTGCTCGACCATGATATTCTGGTGAGCTGTGTGTTGATGCAGGGGCCGGGGCTGCTGATGGTCAGGCCGGAAGATCTGGACGGCGCAAGACTGACCATGATCGCAGATGTCGCCTGCGACCCACTGTCAGATTATAATCCGTTGCCAGTCTATGACGCGCCGACCCCGTGGACGGCCCCGTTTGTTGAAGTCGCGTCGGGTAAGTGGGTCACAGCCATCGACAATTTGCCATCGCTGTTGCCAAAAGAATCGTCCGAAGATTTTGCCGAGCAACTACTGCCAACTCTGTGGACCTATCCCGGCGGTATCGCGTGGCGAAATGCCAACGCCTCGTTTGAGGCAACCTGCCGCGCAGCAGGTTTGGCCTCATCAGCGACGTCATCTCAACCCTGAACGCGAGGACCATCGCACAGGGTCGATTTGACAACACTTGCGCCTCAGCGCCCAGCAGCGATACTCAGCCAATAACTTAGAACAGGCGGTTCGAGACGATGTATTTTACGAGCGACAACGCGGTCGGAGCCGCGCCGGAGATTCTTGACGCCATCATGGCGGCGAATAACGGCGCATTGCCGTCCTATGGTGCCGATCCGATGATGGAAGAAGTTGAGAGAACGATCTCAACGATCTTTGAAACACCTTGCCGCGTATTTCTGGTCGGCACCGGAACGGCAGCCAATGCCCTTACGCTTGCGAGCCTTGCGCCCCCTTGGGGAGCGGTCTTTTGCCATCGCTATGCCCATATCGAGGTCGACGAATGCGGTGCGCCGGAATTTTTCGGGGGTGGCCTAAAGCTCGTCTTGCTGGACGGTGACAACGGGAAAATCGACCCCGCCGCACTGACAAATGCGTTGAATGAGACCGGTGCAGGCGGCGTTCATCAGGTACAGCCCGCAGTCCTAAGCTTGACAAATGTGACCGAGGCGGGCGCGCTCTATCAGGCCGATGAGGTCGCGGCATTATCAGCTTTGGCCCATGACAAAGGGTGCGCGGTCCATCTTGATGGCACCCGCTTTGCCAATGCACTGGTGTCAAGCAACGCCTCTCCCGCAGATATGAGCTGGCGTGCCGGGGTAGACGTCTTGTGCCTTGGTGCGACAAAGAATGGCGCATTGGCAGCGGAGGCCGTGATCTTTTTTGATCCTGAGCGGCAAGCGGATCGTATTGCTCAATTCGAGTATCGCCGGAAACGCGGCGGGCATTTGATTTCCAAAGGTCGAATGTTGTCGTCACAAATGGCGGCTTATCTCAAAGACGATCTGTGGTTGAGGCTTGCGCGCCAATCAAACGACGCGGCGGTGCGGCTGGCCGAGGGGTTGCGAAAAATCAATGGCGTTGAGATCGAGAACTCGATCGATGCCAATATGCTGTTCGTTCACCTACCCCTGAAAATTCACCGCGCACTAGAGGCCGAAGGGGCGCGATATTATTTGGAACCGCCGAGCCAGTCCGACGATGGCAACGGAGAAACTGTGCGAGTTCGCTTTGTCACCTCATTCTCGACATCAGATGAGGCCATTGACTCGTTTTTGGCGATAGCATCCAAGGCCTGACCTGATCGATGAAAAACCTGTTCCTCGCTGTCGTTTTACTGTTCGGCTGTTTGTTCAGCGCCATGCCGACAATGGCGCAAACCGAGGATGTGACGCTCGCGAAGGCAGATGCTCTGCTGACCGAATGGGAAGCAGACGCAGCGACAGTGGATCGCGCGTTAGAGGCAAACGCTGACGATCTGCTGGAGGACGACGATCGTCGAACGGAGATTGAAACCCAACGCAGTAATGCACGAACCTTGGCTGATCGGGCCAAAGCTGAGATGGTGCCAGTCCAAGAGCAACTGGAGGCTCTTGGTCCCAGCCCAGAAGAGGGCAAAACGGAAGCCCCGGAAGTGGCAGAAGATCGTGCCGACCTGCAACAGCGACTCGACGCGCTGAAAGCCACCAATAGCAAAGCCGAATTAGCCTTTACCCGCGCCGACAGTTTACTGGAGCGGATCGCAGTATTGCGGCGGCAAAAATTTACGGACCGTCTGTTGACGCGCGGTCCCACTCCGCTGGACCCGAAAAACTGGCTGCTTGCAGGCGAGAGCTTATTGTCGACGGGTGCAACGGTTGCCACAGAATCGTCCGGCGCAATCAAAACAGCCATTTTCCAGAAAGCCTGGACGACGACTGGCGCGCTGGCAATGGCCGCATTGTTGTTTGCGCTGATGCTGGTTCTGGTGGCGCGCCGGACAGTTTTGACGTGGCTCTACAGAGTTCTTGGCGACAGGGAACCATCGCCATCCCCAGCAGAACACGAGGGGATCGGGACGGATATTTCCGTTTCAAATCCAGAGGTGTCCAAACCGCTTCCTCTGGCAGCGAGATCGCGCACGATCCGTTTATTTGTTGGGATTGGCGTCACGCTTACTCGTCTCGCAACGCCGCTGATCGCGCTGATCGTCGCGCGCGTTGCGCTGGCTGAACTGCAAGTATTTGGCGATGTCGGTACGCTGGTATTGGACGGTTTGGCATGGGGAGCCGCCATCCTCGCGACCGCTTATGCCATCGTTTATGCGTTTTTCGCGCCGACAGAGCCGCGATTACGATTGTCGTTGTTAGACAGTGAATACTGCGCGTCGGCGGCCCGATACGCCATGTTGATTTCCCTCGCGATGGCGTTGAATACCGCTGTCGTCAACATGGGCGAAGCGCTGGGGTGGCCGGTCGGCGCCCTCAATGTCATCAATGCGGGGATCATTATCGGTGGCAGCCTCGCACTGTGGCGATTGGCGCGGGTCACAGCAGCGGTAGAGAGTCATCGCCCTTTGACATTGCACGAGGACGCGACCGAGGACTCCGAACAATGGCTGTCACACGGAGCCGGGCGCGTCGTGCGTCGGATCGCTTATGCGGTGGCGATTATCTCACCGCTCTTGGCGCTGGCGGGATACTTCGCGCTATCGCGGTTCGTCTTCTACAATACTCTGCTCACCGCAGCCGTAATGGCCGCCGGGATTTTGCTGTTCTCCGTCGCAAAAGAGGGGACATCGGCCCTATCCGACGCCGCCCGCGAACGCAAAGGAGACACCGCGGTTAATGACGATCGCGATGGCGGATTACTGCCAGTCTTTGTTAGCTTTACCCTGATCCTGATTGCGCTGCCGATCCTCGCATTGATTTGGGGGGCGACGAAGGAAGACCTCAGCGAAGTCTATTTCGGCCTGAGCAATGGCTTTACCATTGGCGACAGTACCTTCCGCCCCGGCGATATCCTCATCGCCGCGCTGGTCTTTGGTGCCGGTATATTCCTAACCCGGATCGTGCAAGCGGTGATGCGGCGGACGGTCATGCCGCGCACGCGCCTCGATACCGGAGCACGCTCGTCGATTGTTTCTGGTTTGGGTTATGTTGGGTTTTTTGTTGCCGCTCTGGTCGCGATCAGTGCGGGCGGGCTTGATCTGACCAACCTCGCTTTCCTTGGCGCTGCGTTGGGTGTTGGTATTGGTTTTGGCCTGCAAAACATCGTCAACAATTTCGTCTCCGGCATTATCCTATTGATCGAGCGCCCGATCAAAGTCGGTGACTGGATCGAAGTTGCGGGCACGCACGGTACGGTTCAAAAAATCAACGTGCGCTCGACCGAGATTAAGACCTTCGACAAGGCCAGCTACATCGTCCCGAACTCCGAATTGATTTCGGGAGCGGTGATGAATATGACCCACGGCGATCTGATGGGCCGCGTCATCGCTCCTGTTGGCGTCGCCTATGGTTCGGACACCCGGCAGGTCGAGAAAATCCTGATGGAGATTTTGCGCGCACACCCGATGGTCCTGCGCCGCCCCCCGCCAAGCGTTGTCTTCAAAGGCTTTGGTGCCGACTCCCTCGACTTTGAAGCGCGCGGATTTTTGAGAGACGTGAACTGGATACTCTCTACGCACAGCGATCTGAATTTTGAAATCGAACGCCGGTTCCGTGAGGAAGGCGTAGAGATTCCATTCAGGCAAACCGACGTCAACCTCAAGAACGTCCACGATCTGATGGATACGATACGCGGAAAGACCGAGGGGTCAGACGATCCGCGTTGATGTGGAAAAACCCTGAGCCGGGTCATACTGGTGCAAGAAGTACGTTGGCCGCGTCTGCATCGCCTCCGGGTAATCGCCCCAACGAAGCGGGGTCGCGACGGAGGGGATAACGACAGCGGAAATGTCACCGATTTGTCCGCTGGTAGAGCGATGAACGTGGCCGCAGAAAAAGCCGACAACGTTTGGTGCCGCTCGCAATGCATCGGTGAGACGTGCCGTCGCTTTATCGCTGCCAAAGTTCCACGGCTCTGGACCGACATTGATCTGAAACGGTGGGTGATGAGCGAAAATAGCGGTTGGCGTTTTCGTATCCGCCGACAATCGCGCCGACAGGTCGCTCGCCCGTCTGGTGCAAAAATCGCCCTTGTTGCTGTTGGGATCAAGCGTGTCGAGCACCGCGAGCCGAACGCTGTGCCCTTCGAGCGTATACGTGATGAAATCCGAACCCGCGTCCAGATAACCGTGCGGTAAAAATGCCGCCCTGAGATTGTCGCGGTGATCTTTGTTGCCTGCACTCACGTAGACGGGCGGGCGTGCCGGTTCCAGAAGTTTGCGAGCTAAGGCGTATTCTTCGGCCAGACCATTGTGAACGACATCGCCCGTATGAACGATGACGTCGGGCAGAGGATCGAGCGTGTTGATGTCGGCAATCGTTCTCGCCAGATCGTCAGCACGCCGGTTCGCATCTGGCGTGTCGAGCGTCAGATGGGTATCAGAAATCTGTGCAATCAGCATAGCTGAACGCTCGCCTCAGGATTTGAGGCTGGCGTAGTATTTCTTGAGGATCGAGACCACTTCGGGACGGCTGAATTCCAGCGGAATATCTGCATCGTTCGAGAGCATCTCGCGCTGTTCTGTACCGGAAATCTGGATTTGATCCTCGCGGCTATGCGGACAGGTTTTGCCTGTCGCCATGCCGTAGCATTTCCGGCAGTAGAACGTGATGTCGATTTTGAGCGCCTGCGTTTTCAGCGCATCCTCGCCAATCTCATCGAAGATGTGATGCGCATCAAATGGACCATAGTAATCGCCGACGCCGGCATGGTCGCGCCCGACAATCAGATGCGAGCAGCCAAAGTTTTGACGGATCAGTGCGTGGAGCAACGCTTCGCGTGGTCCGGCATAGCGCATCTCAATCGGATACCCAGCTTGGACCACTGTGTCCTGCACGAAGTAATTGTCGATCATCGCCTGAATGGCTTCCGTGCGAACCTCTGCGGGGATGTCGCCGGGTTTCAACTTGCCGAGGACTTGGTGGATAAAGACGCCATCGGTGACTTCGACGGCGATCTTGGCAAGGTGTTCGTGGCTGCGGTGCATCGGGTTGCGGGTTTGGAACGCCGCGACACGGGACCAGCCTTTTTTCTCGAATAGCGCCCGCGACTCGTTGGGACGCAAGTAGAGGTCAGGGTACTTTCCGGGATATTCGCCTTCGGAAATGACGCGAACGCGCCCACCGAGGTTCATCGCGCCTTGATCCATTACCTTTTGCACGCCGGGATGGGCGGCATCAGTGGTGCGATAGACATTCGAGCATTCGAATTCTTTGTCGATGGCATAGATTTCATCGACCGCCATCGTCGCAAGAATTTCGCCGGTTTCGCCATCGGTCAGTGCGACTTCGTTTCCGACCTTGATTTGATCCGCAAGTTCCTGCGACGCGGAGAGCGTAATCGGGATCGGCCAGAAAACGCCGTTCTCCAATTTCATATCGGCACAAACGCCACGCCAATCCGCCTCGGTCATAAACCCATCAAGCGGCGTATACGCACCCATGCCGAACATGAAGACGTCGGAGACCTCGCGGCTGGTCATCGGAACTTTGACGAGCGTTTCCGCTTCTTTCAGTTCTTCGGCGCGCGCAGCTTCAGGCAGCAGGAGAGGTTTGACCTCATCGGCTCCGTGCGGTGGAACGAGTTTTGGCATGAGCGGATGCTCCTGAAATTAATTCGACGTCAAACGCTGGCGCGCGAGGTCGTCCATACCTTGCGCGGTCCTACTCACACCGAAGGCAAATCCAGCGCTCGGCGCAACACCAGGTCGTTGGAGAAAGTCTGGCGACGGCACAGGATCGTCCGCGGGTGGAAGCGGACTGCGTCTTATGGCGTTTTTGGTGTCTCGTAAGGAACTTCCGTTTGGAATTCTTCCCACACGGTTTCATAGCCAACGAAACCCTTTTCATTCGGCTTCATTTGCTTGGTCGTGTAGTAGGGCGTCTTTCCGTCAGGAACCGGAGCTTTGGCGTCTACGTTACCCATGATTTACCTCTTATCGTGGTCGTTCATTCAAATCGTCATATCCGCCGGTTAGGCGGGCTTTAGCAAAGTTGGGTCGATGTCAGGTTCAGCCAGAACCGCCCCACCCGCTTGGACTTCTTCTTCGGTGGCATCGCGCACGGACAGGATTTGCAGGATAAAGATCACTTCGCGTCCGCAGAGCGGGTTATTGCCGTCCACAGTCAGCGTCATGTCATCCATGCGCGTGACCAGAAAACTTTTGGTCTGGCCCTTGTCGTTTTCCATCAGGATCGTGTTGCCGACCTTGCGGAATTCTTCGGGGACATTCTCGATCCGGTCAGTGAAGACCAGCGACTCGTCACGCGCGCCATAGATCGCGTTGCCATCAATTGGCACCTCGATCACGTCGCCGATGGTTTTGCCTTCCAACTGGCGATGGACGTAAGGAGCGAGAACTTCGGTGTGGCCGTGAATGTACCCAAGCGGAAATTCGACCGAAGTCAGGACATGCCCGGTTTTGGCGTCCGTGACCTTATAGGTCAGCTCAACAAATTTTCCGTCTTCGATCATCTCGGTCATATCAAAGCCTTAGAAAATGGTCGCGCCAAAGATACGCACTTGCTCGTCTTCAAGGCCCAGAACCAAGCGCCCCAGCCATTCGCCTTGCTTAGCCGAGCTTTTCTGCCGGTAGAGTACCGTCACATGCTCACCGCGCCGGATGATGCCGAGAAAATCGGGGTCTGGCGCGAGATTGCGTGCAAGCTCGCTGTTGGCGAACTGATGTCCAGCTTCGACCTGATTCATCGCCTTCGCGAATGGGCGAGCGAAATTTTTTGTGAATTCGCCGTACTTGCCTTCGTTGGAATTGCTGACGAGGTCGCGCCAAAGGACTTCGGCGATCCCTTCGATTTCTTCGTCGGTTTTGAAGACAATACTCACGCGATGATCTCTTGATTCATGTCGTTTCTGCCGCCAAAGGCCGCAACGGGGGTTCCCGCGCGGCCTTTGGTAGTGTTCAATTTACCTCGCGAACCATGAGGCGCGCGGGGGAGAGGCCAATTACTCGTCGTCGCCGACGAGGTGATAACATGGCGCTTTTTCCATCGTGTACTTGCCGGTCTCTGGGTCACGGCGCGATACGGTCAGGACGTGCCAGTTCTCGTCGTCCACCTTCATATAGTCGCCACGGTAGTAATAACCGGGCCAGCGCGTTTCCTTGCGGAATAGCGTATGCTGAGTGACACATTCCGCAGCGCGGTGACGGTGTTTCAGCTCCCACGCGCGCAGAAGTTCGTGGATGTTTTCGGCTGCGATGCTTTCGAGGTCTTCTTCCAACAGCTTCAGTTTTTTGAGGCCAATGTTCAGAAGCTTCTCGTTGGTCATGTAGCTGACGGTCACGCCGCCACAATACTCGTCCATCAGCTTTTGCAGGCGCTCAAGACCCTGCTGTGGGTTGATGTAGTGTGGGTTGACACTGCCCGCGACGATGGCGTTGCGGTACATTTTGTAGTGGTCCATCGGCTTGAAGATTTCTTCTTCGCGTCCTTGGATTTGTTTGTCCGACACGACAATGCCTTCGGCCTTACCGTCGTCGATATACTTACATGCCGCTTTCGCTGCGAGGCGACCTTCGGTGAACGACCCGGAGGAGAATGCGTGCGGCGTACCGCCGACGGCGTCACCCGCGCCGAACAGACCTTCGACGGTCGTCATCCGGTTATAGCCCCAGAAGTATTCGTCGGGAGACACGTCCTCTGGACCGGAACACCATGCGCCCGAACCCGTCGCGTGCGAACCCATGACATACGGCTCTGACGTGGTCAGCTCGGGGTTTTCGTTTTTCGGGTCAACGTCCGTTGCCGCCCACAAAACAGCTTGGCCGACCGTCATGCCGAGGAAGTTTTCCCAGCCAACCTCTTCGAGGTGTGGGTCTTGGAACGAGTGCATCGTGACCATGTGGATCGGGCCACGACCTGCGTTCACTTCGCTGATCAGCGCGTGGTTCCGCAAGCATGTTGGAATTGGGCGGTGGGTGACGTGGGACGCCTCAGGATCGAGGTATTCCTTACCAACCATTTTTTGCAGCTCTGGGAACCACTTGGATTCGTATTCTTCGCCCATGCCATTTTGGGTATAGGTCTTGAGGTGCAGGAAGTACGCGCCAACAGGACCGTAACCGTCTTTAAAGCGCGCGAGAACGATCCGGTTCTCCATCTGCGTCATCTTCGCACCGGAGTTGATCAGCAGACCATAGGCCGACGCCGACGACCAAGGCGCATACCATGTCCGGCCCGATCCTTCACCAACCGAGCGCGGCTTAAAGATGTTCGACGCACCACCGGCGGAGCAAACCACAGTCTTGGATTTGAAGACGTGGTAGTTCCCCGTGCGGACGTTAAAGCCAACAGCACCGGCAACGCGGTTTTCTTTGCTTTCGTCCATCAGCAGGTGCGTGACGCAGATACGGTTGAACACTTCGTCAGCAGATTTCTTCGCGGCCTCAGCCACAATCGGCTTATAGGATTCGCCGTGGATCATGATCTGCCAGCGACCTTCGCGAAGGTACTGTCCCGTTTCCGGGTCTTTCATAATCGGCAGACCCCAGTCCTCGAACTGGTGAACCGTGCTGTCGACGTGACGCGCCATATCGAAGAGCAGATCCTCACGGACCATGCCCATCAGATCGATACGAGCGTAGCGAACGTGATCTTCTGGGTTATTCTCACCCCAGCGCGTTCCCATGTAGCAGTTGATCGCGTAAAGACCCTGCGCCACCGCGCCTGAGCGGTCGATATTCGCCTTTTCGGCAATCACGATCTTCTTGTCTTGCCCCCAATAGCGGGCTTCGAAAGCAGCACCGGTGCCGCCCAGACCTGCGCCAACGACCAATACGTCGATGCCGTCTTCGACTATCGTTTTATGAGCCATCAGTAATACACGCCTTTTTTCATCTTGAGACCGTTCGATTCCAGCGTGTGCAATCCGCCTTCATCCATGCGGACATATTCAGGCTCTTTGTAGAGCAACTGGCTGTCGCGCATTTCCTGATCTGGGCCGCTTTCCTCTTTCAGTTGAGGAATACCTTCGCCCCAAGGCTTGGTCGTGATCGGCGACAGGAAGTTCTTTTCGGTGCCGTCGCGGAACTTAATCCGCCAGGCAATCGTACCTTTTTGCTCGTCGCGGTTCACCCGGACGCTGTGGCCCAGCGGAGCAAAGTCCGCATAGCCGCGCACGTCGATGGCGTTTTGCGGACACGCTTTCACGCACGAATAGCATTCCCAACACATGTTGGGTTCGATGTTATACGCCCGGCGGGTGGTCTTATCGATATGCATGATATCGGATGGGCAGATGTCGACGCAGTGTCCGCACCCGTCGCAGCTTGTCATGTAGACGAAAGTTGGCATATGCCTATTCCTTGTCTCTCGAGTTACTTTTCGTCAGCGCGGGGCTGATCAATGATGGCGCGGTGCTTCGCGTTTGATCCCAAGGCCCATATCCATAGGCGCATCGACCAACAGCGACATTGAATGGCGCTTTTGTTGTTCGGGGTCATCGCGGCTGATCGTTGGCAGGTTCATGGCTGAGCCATTCGCCATTGCAATTTTCTTCTGATAGGCCGCTGCGGGCTTGAAGAACATGTGCGCGAACTTTGACCACGGCACGCCGCCGAACAAAAGCACGGTCGACAGCAGGAACAGTCCAAAGAACAACCAACCAATCGCCGTGCCCTGTGCGAAGGACCACAGCAGACCAAATGTCGCCATGCCCAGCAGGGAGAGGATGAACATATCCGCGCGAACAATTCTGAAGGGCGAGTTGCCCTCAGCCGCGACATCAACCCGGATGAAGAACCAAAACCAGTACCCGCCGACACAAATCATCCATGCGGCGAAGTGCCAAACGAAACCCCAGAAGCCGCCGTCGGACATGCCGAAGACCAAAACCAGCGTTGCGATGACGAAGAAGACAAAACCGTACATGCCCAAGAGGTGAGCAATCCGGCGATGCTGATTACAGAATTCCGACGACGTCAAGACATCCGACAGGATCGTCTTGGTTACGAGAGGGCCTTTACCGCCCTCGATCTCCTGAGTCGCATTGGCCTCGGATTTCTTTGCAGCGTCAAAGAAGTACTTCGCGCTCTTTTTATGGACGACATCGAAAATCGTGCCGCCAATGACGCAAAGGATCATAAGTAGGACGAACGCTGTCATCACTCCGGGTGAGATGGAGGACGCAAGTTCTGCGAACGGGTTATTGGTGAGCATCAGTTCTCTACCTTCCAGTGAATCGAATGCACATCGATGGGACTGTCGTTTATAGGGGTCATGTCTTTACGTCCATTCTTCCCCATAGCGTATTTCGCCCGGTGCCGCGTCAACCGGACTGGTTTGTTTTCCGGTGTCGGGCAAAGGAGCATCAAGCGGGCCATCGGCCTTTTCGATGTTCACGCGCAAGTCGTACCACGCGGCTTGTCCCGTAATCGGATCGGAGTTTGACCACCGAAGCCCGTCACCTTTTGGCGGCAAAAGCTCGTGGATCAGATGGTTGAGCAAAAAGCCCTTGGTCACTTCTGGTGCGCCATCAGACAGCGCCCATGCGCCCTTGCGCTTCCCAATGGCATTCCATGTCCACAGGGTCTTACCATTGACCGCATCCATGCGCGCGACTGGCACTGTGATGCGCCCGTGATGCGAGGTAATATGCGCCCAATCGCCGTCTTTCAGGCCTTTTGCATCGCAAATCTCACCCGGAACGTACATCGGATTACGTCCGTGGATCTGGCGCAACCATGCGTTTTGCGACCCCCACGAGTGGTACATCGCGGCGGGGCGCTGCGTAATCGCATGGAACGGATAAGCGTCTTCGTCCACGCCGTCTTGCTCAAATGGTTTATACCAAATCGGCAGCGGATCGAAGGTATCGAGGATCCGTTGGCGCAGGTTCTCGGGCGGTTGTCGGTCGCCGTGACCCTGAGCAGCCAGCCGAAAATTCTGCATCGGCTCTAGATAAAGCTGGTTAAAAAACGGCGCTGGCGCGTCGATGATACCGATGCCGACGGCCCAATCCTGATAGGACTGGTTCGCAAATTTATAAAACTGGCCCTCTTTCGGAATGTGTCCGACCCAGAACCCGCCATTCTCGATATACTTCTCAAGCTGGTCCGGATTAACGGCCCCGCGCCCTTCGGCAGTGCCATCCCCGCGCCAGCCCGCAAGCGGACCAACACCCGGACGGCGTTCATGATTTACGATGTAGTCCGCATAGTCTTTATACTTTGGCGTTTCATCATCATTCACGAAAGTCGGCAGTTTAAGCCGCGCCGCAAGTTCGATCAGCGCAGATTGGAAGCCTTTAACATCGCGCCTTTTGCCTTGGGTCGCCGGATCAACCACCGGCCAGCGGATCGCGTCGGCGGCGGCATCTGGCTCGCAGATTGGACGATCGAGCATACTGATACAATCGTGCCGTTCCAGATAGGTCGTATCCGGCAAGATCAGGTCAGAATAGGCAACCATCTCTGACGAGTAGGCGTCGGAGTAGATGATATACGGGATTTTATACTCGCCGTTCTCGTCTTTCTCCTCCAGCATCTCCATGACACCGCGCGTGTTCATGGAGGAGTTCCACGACATATTCGCCATGTACATAAACAGCGTGTCGATCTTGTAGGGATCAGCAGCATGAGCGTTGCTGATGACCATATGCATCAGGCCATGCACGGACATCGGGTATTCCCACGTGAACGCCTTGTCGATGCGCTGAGGCGAGCCGTCCTCATCCATCAACAAGTCAACCGGACCGCGCGGAAAGCCCAAATGTGGCCCTGCGAGCGGACCTTCACCCGTGCGCTTGGTATGCGGCATCGGGTGCCCAATGGCGGGCTTTGGATAGGGCGGCTTAAAGCGATACCCGCCGGGGCATTCGACTGATCCCAACAACAGTTGCAAGATGTGGATCGAGCGGCAGGTCTGAAAACCGTTGGAATGTGCGCTGATGCCGCGCATGGCGTGGAAGCTGACCGGACGCCCGATCATCTTCGCATGGCGCTCCCCGTAAACATCCGTCCAAGGCTGATCGAGCTCAATGGCTTCTTCGAAGGCGGTGTGGGCCAGCTCTGCCGCAAGGCGCTTGATCGTTGCCGCCGGAACGCCGGTCGTCTCGGCAACGGCCTCTGGTGCGTATTGGTCGTCGAGATATTTCTCGGCCAGAAGATGAAAGACCGGGATCGCCCGGCGACCGTCTGGCAGAGAAATCTCGCCTTTCAGTGACGCATCAAGGCGATTGGTCTTGGCAACCCGAACCGCTGCATATTTGCGGCTCCACACCAGATGCTCGCCGTCCTCGTCCCGCGCAAAGGTGCCGTCATCGTCTTTACCGGGATTGCGGATCACCAGCCAAGGGGCGTTGGTGTAACGCAGCAGGTAATCGAGATCGACTTTGCCCGCGCGCAGCAACTCATGGATCAGGGCAAGGACGAAAAGTCCGTCCGTGCCCGGCGTAATGCCGACCCACTCATCCGCAATCGCATTATATCCGGTACGAACGGGGTTAACGCCGATAATCTTCGCACCGCGCTCTTTTAGCTTCGAGAGACCCAGTTTAATCGGGTTTGAGTCGTGATCCTCGGCAACGCCAAAGATCATGAACATCTTGGTGCGCTCCCAGTCCGGCGAGCCAAACTCCCAAAACGCGCCGCCCATCGTATAGATGCCCGCAGCCGCCATATTGACCGAGCAAAACCCGCCATGAGCCGCGTAATTCGGTGTCCCGAACATCTGCGCCCACCAAGACGTAAAGCTCTGAGACTGATCACGGCCCGTGAAGAAGGCGAGCTTTTTGGGGTCATCTTTGCGGATTTTACCGAGGCGATCCGCCGCGAGGGTGAGGGCTTCATCCCAAGAGATTTCTTCAAACTCACCTGATCCGCGTGGCCCAACCCGTTTCAGCGGTTTCATCAGACGCGCAGGCGAGTAATGCTGCATAATGCCAGCGCTACCCTTGGCACAGAGGACACCCTGATTTACCGGGTGATCTTTGTTTCCCTCGATGTAACGAACAATACCATCGCGAAGGTGGACATTGATGCCGCAGCGACAGGCGCACATGTAGCAGGTTGTCCGCCGAATCTCGTCCGAGACCGTCGGTGACAGCTCAACCTGAGGCTCTGCCAGCGCTGACATTTGTTCGCTCCCATGCGTAAGGGAGGATGTTCTCTCTCTACGCGACTAATCTCGGTGAAATCTTTTGAGGCAATGAACAGCCTGTCGCCGGTTTCGTCAACCTCAATTAATGATAGCCGAACTCTCGAAATTGGCGAAAATTGTCCGAAATCCATGAGATTTTCGCGCGATACGGCATAAAATAGAAACGCGTGGCGGCAGAGCCAATCTCCAAAATCTACATGACACCTTGTATCGAGACGCCGTTAATGGCTGCATTTCGGTGGTTTTGATCGGGTGCCTACGAAGCCACTACGCTGCACAAAAAATAAAAGGACACACACAATGCCCACCACGCCTTTATTCCGCGATGATGCGACACTGCGTACCTGTCAAGCGGAGGTGGTTTCTGTCGATGGAACGCATGTGACCCTCGATCAGACGATTTTCTATCCGGCGGGCGGCGGTCAACCGGGGGATTCGGGAAGCTTGGGCGCCGCAGTGGTGCGCGATACCATCAAGGGCGACAACGACACGGTTGTCCATATTTGCGAAGGCACGCTGCCGACCGTGGGCGAGACTGTCACGGCAACGCTGGACTGGGACCGGCGTTATACGATGATGCGGATGCACACCGCACTTCATCTGCTATCTGTCGTCATTCCCTTACCTGTGACAGGTGGTGCGATTGGATTGGAAAAATCCCGGCTCGATTTCGACATGCCCGACGCGCCCGAAGATAAACAAGCCATCGAAGATGCGCTCAACGGCATGATCGCCGCCGATCATGCCGTCACAACAGAGTGGATCACGGACGAAGAACTTGATGCCAATCCGAGCCTTGTGAAGACGATGACGGTGAAGCCGCCGCGCGGTCACGGGCGCGTGCGCCTCGTGCGGATCGGCGACGTCGATCTGCAACCCTGCGGTGGCACCCATGTCACCTCAACCGCCGAAATCGGCAAGGTCCGGCTGGGAAAGATTGAGAAGAAGGGCAAGCAAAACCGGCGGGTGAACTTGCATTTCGGGTGAGGGTGCACGCTTCACGGTAGCAACCGTCATGACCCAACCCGTTCGGGTAATCCAGAGCAGCAAAAGTCACCGCCCGCCGTTCTGGACCGCCGGAATGAATGTTAAATCCAGAAGACAACTGGAATCTACAGAAGTGAACTGGAATGACGGTCGCAACACCGTTCATATCTGCCGAAAATCTGGTTCAAAAATAATGGCCGAGAATGACCCGAAGGGGTCATTCGGTTTCGGCTGAATAGACTCTTAGCGACTATAAGTTGACTGAGGGTAATAGCGCAAATAGCGTTAGCGCATGGACGCCCCCGACTATCGTGACCTCGTTCCTCACTCGGAGGAAAATTCCGAGTCCTATTGCTCCCGCCTTGAAGAAAGCGGGCATTGTGAGATGTTTATTCGCAAGGCACTGAGCACTCACTTTATCATGGATGTGGACGAGTTCGGGGATTTCTTTGAAAACTTCCCGTCAGCGCGATTTCGTCATATTGCCGCTGTGCGCCGACTTCAAAGGTATAATCGGCCCGATACATTTGAACGCAAAATTGCGGGAGGCCTTGGGATTTCCTCGCGGCGAGCTGCCCACTGGATCAAAAAGTTTCAGGAGCTCGACGATATCGGCCCCGATCTCTGATTGTTTCTGTTCTTCCGTTCATGGCCAGACTCGGCTGTTTGACCGGGCTTTCCAGCATGACAGCAATCAAGCGGATTGCTGTCGGAAATCAGCATAGCTGCCGTCGTCGTCAGCCTTCAAGGGCGAAGCTGCCGCGCTCGATCAATCGCGAAACCGGCAAACTTTGACCCAACGCGGAAGTTTGCTAGTCGAGCGCTTTCCTCATCAGGACGAAGGAGC
>CAZJWF010000005.1:0-57177 GCA_964549375.1 uncultured Neomegalonema sp. | reverse complement strand
TGGATGTGTCGCGCGTTAAATTTGATCCTGCTCGGTATTGCCGGTCGGGAATGCGTGCTGTGCGCGACGAAAAAAGCCGCCTCTGATGAGACGGCTTTCTGCGATGTTCGATAAATTAGATGCTTACTTCAGTTGGAACGAAAGCACCATCGTCACACGGTAAGCGGTAATCTTGTCGCCAGTGACAGCGGCTTTTTGATCTTTTACCCAAACAGAACGAATATTTTTTACCGACTTCGATGCGGTCTTTACGCCCTGTGCTGCGGCATCATCCCAGCTTTTTTTCGACTCGGCGATGATCTCAATATTTTTGACAACAGCCATTTTTCTCTCCTGAACTAACGTCTTACTTATACCACAAGGCCGCGCTTTTGGCGTATCCACCCTCGCGGTTGGGTTGTCAGTCTAATCGGATTTAGAAGTCTGCGCCACCTTCGACATTCAAAATGCCCACGGACACGTTATGGCTGTTTCCAGCGCGCCGCTGCGGTATCGTCGGTTTCGCGTGCATCGACCCAGCGGGCACCGTCGGGCGTGTCTTCTTTCTTCCAAAAGGGCGCGCGGGTTTTGAGGAAATCCATCAAAAACTCCGCCGCCTCAAATGCCGCCGCGCGATGGCGCGAGGCGGTGGCAACGAAGACAATTCGCGCGCCGGGTGCCAGCGGACCAACACGGTGAATGATCGTCACACCTTGTAGTGGCCAACGTTCACGGGCCTCGGCCTCGATTTCCGCAAGCGCCTTTTCGGTCATGCCGGGATAATGCTCCAGCTCAAGTTCCGAGACATCGCCGCCTCGAACCAGCCCCGTAAAGCTGACCAAAGCGCCGATGTCATCACGCCCGGCGCTCAGGGCCTCCAACTCCGTGGTTGGATCAAAATCTTCGTGTTGGACGCGGACGCTCATCTATCCACCCGTCACAGGTGGAAAGAGCGCGACCTCTCTTGCGCCGATGATCGACGCATCGAAATCGGTTTGCTCTTGATCTACCGCGACCCGGATCGCAGCGGTTTGCGCGAAAGCAAGTTCATAACGCGGCTCTCGGGTTTTGAGCCAGTCAACCAACGCGGCGACGGTTTCCACGCCCTCCGGCGGTGTGACCTCTTCGGAGCCAACCCCGATCCGCTCGCGGAGCCATGCGAAGTAAAGCAACTTCATCCGTTTTTCCTAACCTACGCCAACCTGATTTTGCGCGGCGAACCAATCTGTTAGGATTCGCCGGTAAATCCGTGTGAGGGTCACTATATCATCGACTTCAACATGTTCGTCGACTTTGTGAAGGGTTTTACCGACCAGACCGAACTCGGCCACCGGGCAGAGCTGACAGACGAAACGGGCATCAGAGGTGCCCCCGGTCGTTGACAGCTCTGGCGTGCGGCCCGTCTCTGCCTGAACTGCCTGCGAAATTACATCGCTGAGCGGGCCGGGTTCGGTGATGAAGCTCTCGCCGCTGATTTTGGTTTTCATCGAGAGGGTGACGCCGGTGCCTTCAGCGGCCTCCTCCATCCACGCCTGCATGTGTTGAATCAGCGAAGCGCCGGAATGGGCATCATTGAACCGGATATTTACGGTGGCAGCAGCGCGCTCTGGGATGACATTCGTTGCGGGGTTCCCCACATCGATCGTCGTGATGGCGAGGGTGGAGGCATCAAAATGCTCGGTCCCCTCGTCCAGCCGCCACGCGGCCAATCGGTTGAGCAGGGCGATGAGCGGAGGGAGTGGGTTTTTGGCGCGATGGGGATAGGCGGAATGGCCTTGCACACCGGCTGCTGTGAAAAACGCCGTGACCGACCCGCGCCGACCGATCTTGATCATGTCGCCCATATGCTCCGGGCAGGTCGGCTCTCCGACAAGGCAGGCATCGACGGTCTCGCCCGCCCCGGCCATCCAATCGAGAATGGCAACGGTGCCGTCGGTGGCATCGGCCTCTTCATCGCCAGTGATCATGATCGCAATGGAGCCGCCAAAATCAGGGGTTTCTTCGACGAATGCGGTTGCCGCCGCGACGAAAGCGGCCACGCCGGACTTCATATCTGCCGCACCGCGCCCCCAGATCTTGCCATCCTTGATATGCGCGGAGAATGGATCGCTCGACCAACCCTCCCCCGGCGGGACAACATCCGTATGGCCGTTGAAGCCGAAAACTGGTCCGCCCTCGCCGAAGCGCGCGTAAAGGTTGGCAATGCCGCCCCGGTCCGGGCGCTCGCAGCGAAAGCCCGCTTGGGTCAGCAGGCCTTGCAAATGAGTGATGGCACCGCCCTCTTGGGGCGTGACCGAGGGGCATTGAATCAAGGTGGCGGTCAGGTCGACAGGATCAATCTTCATCCCGGCAGTTTAGGCCGGTCTCACCCATTCAAACAAGCCGCGTAGTTTAGGCCAATCCGCGTTTGCCAAAGCCGCCTTTACCCGCTGGAACAGTGCGCTCCCGAGTGCGCCGTGGCTTCGGTGAGCGGGTCGATTCGCCGCCGCCTGAACCTGAGCTTTTTGGCGTAGTGCCTTGTGCGGTTTCCATCTCGTCGCGCAGCGCTTTGCGGTGAGCTTGCGCCCGGTCTGCCCAAGTCTCGCCTTCCCGCTCTGGCATGTCAAAGAGGCTCAACCGGTCATCACCGAACTGGTTCGGACCACGGGTTCCCGGAAAGAAGAGACACGCGATACCCAGACCAAACGGGACCAGACTAAAGAGAAGGGCAATCGGACCATTCGACGGGTCAGACGCAATAAGCGAAAACGAAAGCGGCCACGCGATGAAATTGACCGCCGTGAACCATCCGCTCATGTTCATGTCGTGCAGGCGCTTAACCTGAGCGGCCAGTCCCATATAGATCGACATGCCAAGCACGATGATCATGAACACGATGGTGGCAATGCCGACACCTGAGGCCATCAAGGTTTGTTCGGGTGACAGCTCTTCGGGAGTCGGAGTCGCTGCGCCGGGAGCCATCTCGATCCCCATCATAGCGAAAAGGCTCAGGATTGCCGTACCGAACGCGAGAAACATTCCAGTTAGAACAGCGGATTGACCTAAGATCGCAAGCAGGTAGTTACGGCGACCAATGCGGCCTTCAAAACCGAATAAAATGCGAAGCATGATTGTGAACCCCCCGGTTTCCTTTCCCGATAGGATAACCGAGGGACGTAACGGTAGGTTTAACACCTAAAGTTTTAGCGAAATTTTCTGCGTATTATGCGGGAAAGCGTATCAGGCACGCAGCAACTCGTTAATCGAGGTTTTTGAGCGGGTTTTTTCGTCGACCCGTTTTACAATGACCGCACAATAGAGGCTCGGCCCCATGTTGCCGTCTGGGAGAGGTTTGCCCGGCATCGAACCGGATACTACGACCGAATACGGGGGAACCTCGCCGATGAAGATCTCGCCCGTTTCGCGGTCGACGATCTTAGTGGACTGACCAATAAAGACGCCCATGCCGATCACGGCACCCTCGCGGACAATACAGCCTTCAACGACTTCCGATCTTGCGCCGATAAAGGCGTTATCTTCGATAATGACCGGACCAGCTTGCAGCGGTTCCAAAACGCCGCCGATGCCAGCTCCGCCTGACAGGTGCACGTTCTTGCCGATTTGCGCGCAGGACCCGACCGTCGCCCATGTATCGACCATCGTGCCGCTATCCACATAGGCCCCGAGGTTCACGAAGCTCGGCATCAACACCACATTCGGGGCAATATGCGCGCTGCGCCGCACAATGCAGTTTGGCACTGCGCGAAAGCCTGCTTTGGTGAATTCGGCATCGCCCCAACCATCAAACTTTGACGGAACCTTGTCCCACCAAGTCGCACCACCCGGTCCTCCGGAGATGGTGGTCATATCGTTGAGGCGGAAGGACAACAGCACCGCCATCTTTGCCCATTGGTTAACGGTCCAATCCCCGCCGTCGCCCTTTTCGGCAACCCGAAGCGCGCCGGAGTCGAGAAGATTCAGCGTTTCGTCCACCGCGTCGCGAACCTCTCCTTTGGTATCGGCATTGATGCCGTCGCGGGCCTCAAATGCGGCTTCGATAACGGATTTCAGTTGTTCGCGGTCCATGACGACTCTCCCCGGTTTGCTTACGAGCCGCAGACCTAGCGGAACCGCCACAAAAAGAAAATCTTTGGATTCGACTCGCATCATGCGAAGGGCTTCGTAATGACGCGAGAGGATTACCCATGAAAAAGAAGCAGTCACCGCTAAAGCATGTCGAGGTCGATCTCGAACGAGTCGAAGATATTCCGAACACGCCTCAATCAGAGTCGCCGACTTATCGGTTGGCGGTGGCCGATCAGGATTTCTTGCTGCGTGAAGAACTGCGCCCGCTGCGCTTGCAACTGGAGCTGTTGAAGCCGGAGATGATCCTCGCGGAGCATGGGATTGAATCGACCGTTGTTCTGTTCGGCGGTGCGCGCTTGCCAGAGCCGGGGGTCGAACCTTGGGCAGCGAAGAACGAGGTGCAGCGCAAGAACCTGAAGGAAAACTCGAAATATTATGAACAAGCGCGTCTGTTCGCTCAGCGGGTCAGTCAGGAATCGCTCAAGCACGAAAACAAAGAATATGTCGTCGTGACGGGAGGCGGTCCCGGTGTCATGGAGGCAGGTAATCGCGGCGCGACGGAAGCCGGGGCAAAATCCATCGGCCTCAATATTGTCTTACGCCAAGAGCCTCTGCCCAATGGCTATACGACCCCTGAATTGTGTTTCAATTTCCACTACTTTGCGATTCGCAAGATGCACTTCTTGCTGCGGGCGAAGGCGATTGCAGTTTTCCCCGGCGGCTTTGGCACGATGGATGAGTTGTTCGAAACCCTCACGCTGATCCAGACCGAGCGGATGGAGCCTGTGCCGGTGATCTTGTTTGGGGAATCTTTCTGGCGGCGGGTGATCAACTTTGAGGCGCTTGCTGAAGAGGGCACGATTGGCCCGAATGATACCGACCTGTTCTCGTTTGTGGATACGGCTGAGGATGGATGGGCCGCGATTGCTAAATATTACGATTTGGACGTTTAAGCAGCGGGCTGCGCGAGAACCTCGTCCACCCATGCCGGAACGATTTCGGTTGCGGGTCCGTAGCGGCCATCGTCAAACAGGCCCGCATTATCCGACGGTTCGAGGTTGAGTTCGAGCGTTGGAATCCCGAACTGCTTACAGGCAGCGACGTATCCCGCTGCCGGATAGACTGATCCGCTGGTCCCGATAGATACAAACTGGGCCGCATGAGGCAGCACCTCTTCGATGCGGTCCATGTGATACGGCATCTCGCCAAACCAAACGACATTTGGGCGGATACAGCTGACATCGCCGCATTGATCGCACCGACTGTTGAGAGTCATGTCTCCTCGCCACGCTCCAACCGTTGAGCAAGATGTGCAGAGCGATTCAACCAACGATCCATGCATATGAATGACATCCGCCGCGCCGCCGCGCTCGTGTAGGTCATCAATATTTTGCGTGATCAAAGTGACATCGCGTTTGGCGGCGAGGCGGGCCAGTGCGGTATGTGCTTTATTTGGTTTCGCCGAGAGCAAATTTTCCCGGCGAGCATTGTAGAAATCCAGCACAAGCTTTGGGTTGCGGGCATAACCTTGCGACGTCGCGACGTCCTCAAGATCGTATTGTGACCATAGGCCATCGGTATCGCGAAAGGTGCCAAGCCCCGACTCCGCCGATACGCCTGCGCCTGTCAAAAGGACGATCAGTGTTGCAACCTTCGGCGCAGCATTTCGACGTCTTCGCGGATGCTTGGGTCTTCCTTACACAGTTGGATAACGCGCTTGACGCCGTGCATGATTGTTGTGTGATCGCGGTTCCCGAATTGTCGTCCAATCTCTGGCAAAGATTTAGACGTGAGTTCTTTGCTGAGAAACATTGCGATTTGACGAGGTCGTGCGACGGACCGGGCCCGACGGGGCGAGAGTAAATCTGAGAGTTTGATCGCATAATGATCGGCAACGCCGCGCTGGATTTCGCCAATGGTAACGTGTCGATCATAAGCGCGCAGCAAATCTTGGAGGAGTTGCTCCGCATCATCGCAATCGACGCGACGTCCAAAGAGGCTCGCGTGAGCGACAAGGCGGTTCAGCGCTCCCTCAATCACTCGCATGTTAGAAGAGACGCGCTTGGCAACAAAGCCGAGAACATCATCGTCTATATCACAGTCCGGTGTCTCAGCACGAATGACATCCAGTTTTGATTGCAGCACACCGAGGCGAAGTTCATAATCCGGGGCGGCAATATCCGCGACAAGGCCCCAATTCAGACGCGACTTAATCCGATCTTCAACACCATCGAGATCACTTGGCGAGCGATCCGCGCTGATGACGATTTGACGGTTCTGATCGATCAGGGCGTTAAACGTGTGGAAAAATTCTTCCTGCGTGGATTCTTTGCCTGCGATGAATTGGAAGTCGTCAATCAACAGCAAATCGACGGAGCGGAATTCTTCCTTGAAGGCCAGCGTGTCTTTGTATCGCAGTGCGCTGACGAAGCGGTGCATGAATTTTTCAGCGGAGACATACAATAACTTTTTGTGCGGCTGATGCAGTTGAGTCTCCCATGCAATGCTTTGCATGAGATGGGTTTTCCCGGTGCCCACATCACCAAACAAGAATAGCGGGTTATACGCTGTGCCCGGTCCGTCAGACTCGGCAACCCGCCGCGCCGCTGCATGGGCCAGCTCGTTGGATTTACCGACAACGAATGTATCAAAGCGAAATCGCTCATCCAGCGTCACATAGGTCGAACCATAACTGTTGTCGGTTTGAGGTGCAGAAGAAAGGTTTAGACGTGAACCGCCCGTAGACCCGACACGCCGTGGCGTAAGCGACTGCGCCGCCTCGTTCGCCACGGTAAACCCGATGTCTTTTGCGCCGACCTCTGCATTGATCCAATACTCGCGAAGCTGCGGTCCAAAGCGGTCAGCGACTTTGTCGCGAACAAAACGGTTCGGTGCACTGAGCCAAAGCGTGTCTTCGGAAAGATTGGGATGTGTGAGAACGGCGATCCAGCTTTGATAACTGGCCTCACCGATTTCAGAGCGCAGCGCCGTGCGAATCTGAGTCCAAGTTTGATCGAGTAGAGAAACGGAAGACTGGTTTTTCACGATGCCAACTGCTCCCCCTCGCACACGTTCCGACGCCACTTCAACCAATTCGAACCAACCTTGGCGAATGCCAACTACCCGACAGTTCGGTTGGACGATCCAACCGACTTGGCTTCAAAAAACCGCAGGAAACGACCCCCCGTAGCGCGCGTAATCTAGCACCTTAACGAGTGCATTTTTGACGCTGCTTAGCCGCTCTCTCAGCTAACCCTCATCCAAGGTTAACGAACCATTCCTGAGTCGCGCAAGAGCATTCCTGATTGTTTGGGTGGATAATTTCGACTGTGGAAGATTTTCAAAAAGTTACGGCGCGCCATTTGGCACGCCGTTTAAGAAAGCACTTCAGAGTCGCAATGTTCGCTTAGGAACTCAGCAATTTGACGCGCGCAGCAAGGCGCGAAACTTTGCGGCTTGCTGTGTTTTTATGAATGATGCCTTTGTTCGCACTGCGCATGATTTCAGGCTGTGCCGCCTGTAGCGCGGCCTTTGCCGAGTCGCTGTCGCCCGAAGCAATCGCTTCTTCGACCTTGCGGATAAACGTCCGCATCCGGCTGCGGCGTGCGGTATTAATTTCTGTACGACGCGCTGCTTGGCGAATGCGCTTGCGGGCTTGGGGCGAGTTGGCCATCGGCTTCTACACGGTCCTGATTGATTTGAGACGCGTCCTTTAACCCACACAAGGCCAATCCGTCAACGGTCGCGGAACTGCGCTTTACGTTTTTCGACAAACGCGGCCATGCCCTCTTTTTGGTCTTCGGTCGCAAAGAGCGAATAAAATGCCATCCGCTCGTAATGCAATCCTTCGGCAAGCGAGGTTTCGTGGGCACGTTCGACGGCTTTTTTGGCAGTCATGACGGCTACACCTGACATATCGGCAATCTTTGCCGCTAGCGTCATCACCTCGTCCATCAGGTTGCTCTCTGGGACGACACGGCTGACGAGACCGGCGCGTTCGGCCTCTTCGGCAGTCATAAAGCGCCCAGAGAGAATCATCTCCATCGCTTTAGCCTTCCCGACTGCACGGGTGAGGCGCTGCGTTCCGCCAGCACCGGGAATCACACCTAACGTAATCTCCGGTAGGCCGAATCGAGCCGTTTCGGCCGCGATGATGATGTCACAAGCCAGTGCAACCTCGCAGCCGCCGCCCAGCGCGTAACCGGCAACCGCCGCGATGACCGGCTTGCGGCAGTTCGGGATAGCTTCCCAGGGGCCACCCATGAAGTCATCCTGCATGGTCGCGGGATAGGTGCGGTCAGCCATTTCCTTAATGTCAGCGCCCGCCGCGAAAGCCTTCTCGCTGCCGGTGATGACAATCGCACCAATCGCATCATCGTTATCGAATTTAACGATCGCAGTTGCGATTTCGCCCAGCAAAGTAGCATTCAGCGCATTAAGGGACTCAGTCCGATCAAGTTTGATCGTCCCCACATGCCCTTGAGTTTCCACGACAATCGTTTCGAAAGCCATCAATCGCTCCGTTGACCTGTCTCCAAGTGGAGGGGGACGCGTACCCGATTGCGCCCCTGCACGCAACGTTCGGTCTCGCCGCGGGTGGTCGTTTATTTCTGACAGGTTGGGCAGTGGTATGTGGATCGGGCACTTTGGGTCATTCGGATAACTTCTCCCGAACAACCGCGACGCGGGCACGGCGTCCCTTCACGGTCGTAAACTTTGAAAGCATGCTGAAAGTAGCCCAACTCTCCACTCGCGCCGTGGAAATCGCGCAGACTTGAACCTCCGGCGTCGATGGCCGTCTCCAGAACGTCCCGAATCACCCCGGCAAGTCGCGCGCATTCTTTAGATGACAGGCTCCCCGCCGTTCGCAGAGGGGAGAGCTTCGATCCGAACAAGGCCTCACAAACATAGATGTTGCCGAGCCCGGCGACCCGCCTTTGATCCAGTAGAGCTGCCTTTAGAGTCGTTCTACGTCCGGCAAACTCGGCCACCAAATGCGGTCCGTTGAAGCTGTTCGATAGAGGCTCAGGTCCCATCCCGGCAAAAAATTTATGCGACTCGATCTCAGCCGCCGGCCAAAGATCCATTGCCCCAAAGCGTCGAGCATCGTTGAAGACCGCGCGACCTCCGCCCTCGATCTCCAGAATCACATGATCATGCTTGCCGGAGGTTTCGCTGACCGCGTGGTGAAAATTGGCCATATTTTGCCTTTCGGCGGCAGAATGGATCAAAAATCGACCCGACATGCCGAGATGTACAATGAGCGTTTCTTGATTATCCAAGTCGAGCAGCAGGTATTTTCCCCGTCGTCCAATGCGCTCGACCCGCCGTCCGGTGAGGCGTTCCGCGAAACGGTCCGGCAGAGGCCAGCGCAGATCCGGGCGATTTTGGATCGCCTTGACGATCAACCGGCCCTCTAGCTCAGGGATCAAGCCGCGCCGCACGGTCTCAACTTCAGGCAGTTCCGGCATGATAATCCTTCACTTTCGCGGATTTTGACACTATAAGCCCGCTTCCTCGCGCTCACACCCTTGGAGGGAGCGTGGTGTTTAAATCGGATTTTGGAGAGATAAGCGATGAGCGACATTGTGAAAATGTCCGTCGAAGCGCGTCCGGGAGTTGGCAAGGGGGCCGCCCGGGCTGCACGTCGCGCTGGCATGGTGCCCGGCGTGATTTACGGCGACAAAAAAGAGCCAGTTACCATCCAATTGAAAGGTAACGAGCTGCTTAAAACACTGAATAAAGGCGGTTTTTACCAAACCATCTTTGATATTGATGTGAATGGTGACCAGCATCGGGTGATTCCGAAGGACATTCAGAAAAATAAACTGAATGGCCTGCCAATCCATGTCGATTTCATGCGCCTGACTAAAGGCCAGAAGATCGTTCTGGAAATTCCTGTTTCCTTCCTGAACGAAGAAACCTGCATCGGCCTGAAGGCTGGCGGCACGCTGAACGTGGTGCGCTATGCTGTTGAGTTGTCGGTTCTGCCGGACAACATTCCTGAGACGATCGAGATCGATCTGGCCAACTTCGACGTTGGCGATTCAGTTCACATCAGCGCTGCCAAGATGCCTGAAGGTGCAGAGCCAACGATCACGGATCGTGACTTCACCGTTGCGACAATCATTGCGCCGGGTGGTGCGAGTGACGAGGAAGAAACCGCCGAGGCTGACGGTGCGGACGACGCAGAAGCCGAAGGTGCAGAAGATTCCAATGAAGGCGGAGAAGAGTAAGCCTTTCGAGGTTTCTCGAATGATATGATACGTTTCGCCCGCTCCTGATGGAGCGGGCGTTTTTATTTCTGGAGTGATAGCCATGATCCTGTTGGTTGGTTTAGGCAATCCCGGCGAAAAATACGAACGAACCCGGCACAATATCGGATTTATGGCCGTTGATGAAATTGCCGATGCGCTGTCATTCGGACCAGAGCGGTCGAAACACCAAGGTATCGTGCGCGAGGGCGTGGTGGGTACTGAAAAGGTCACTGTGCTCAAACCTCAGACCTATATGAACGAATCCGGGCGCTCTGTTGCGGCCTTGGCGCAATTTTACAAGCTCGACCCTAGTGACATTATCGTCTTTCACGATGAACTAGACCTCGCCCCCGGTAAGCTGCGGGTGAAGACCGGAGGCGGTCATGCTGGGCATAATGGCCTACGCTCTATCCATGCCCATATTGGCGAGTCCTACCGGCGTATCCGGGTCGGAATCGGGCATCCGGGCGACAAATCAAAGGTCGCTGGCTACGTTCTACATGACTTCGCAAAAGCGGATTCTGAGTGGATTGGCCCGCTCCTTGCTACCATCGCTAGAGAAATAACATGGTTGGTAAAAGGTGACGATCAGCGATTTCAGACAGCCGTCGCTCAGGAACTCAACCCATCGAAGAAAAAGGATGGTAAAAGCGGAAAGGTGACGGGGAAACCGAATGAACCGGCTAAACCCGCCGCAGAGCGTCCTGAAAAACCTTCGGAGACGGATGACGGGCCTTTTGCGGCCCTGAAACGCATGATGAAAGGTTCCTGATCCGACCCAAAGTTTGGGCGATTTTAAATGAGTGATTTTGATACCAATGGGCGGGTGTCGCGTACCGCGATTTATAAAGTCGATAAACGGGACGTAGCTGGTTTCGATGCCGTTTCTCCGCCATCGACCGGGATGCCAGATGGGAACGAGACGCTCGCATGGCTGGCTGGCAACCGGATGCCAGAGCGCGGTATTGGCTTACAAGCCCCGGCGGGAAGGGCGAGCCGACGAGCCGAAGCCGCGCTTCAGATGGTGCGCCCGACCAACCCGGTAGAGGCCGCGCGGAAACGCGCCAGTATCTTGGCTGATTTAAACCGTGACGCCCCAAATGATCCGCGCGTTCAATCGGTGTTTGACGCTGATCCGATCGTTGCGGAAGACCCGACAAACGGCAATCTGGTGACACGGCAGATGCTCAACGCTCGACTCGATCTGTTCGATGAGGTGCTGGGTTTGATCGGACGAGGGTCGCTGCCGCGCGTGGCGCGCTCGCGCCTCGCCATTACGCTTAAGACAGCCTACACGATGCTCGATAACGATGCACAGATAGAGTGGGCACTCAGCGAAGTACGGTTGGAAGAAGCGAAAGCCCTTATGATCGCGCGTTCTGCCCATGATCTCGATGTGCTGCGCCAACAACTCGCACAGCAATTCGAGCGAGAGGGCATTTGGGCGGCAGCGCGGACGTTCTCGATTGCGGCTCATCTGAGCGTTGGCGAGCTTCGCGGTTCAGCGGCACTGGCGGACCTGTTGGCAATAGGCGAGGTTGAAGGTTGATCTCAGTTCCGCTTTTGATATTCGCGATATCCGAATAGCAAGATCAATGCGCCCAGTGCTGCACCGATCAGACCAAGTAGAATCGGAAATAACAGCTTTACCAGTGCGCCGCCCAGCACCCCGCCCACGGCGCCCAGACCGCCGCCAACCAAGGGGCTGGCGCCGACACGGGGAGCCGCGATGTAGCCGAGTGCGGCACCCAAAGCGATGAAGAGTAGATAAAACATGGTCCAAGTCTCCGCGCGCGTATTTCCGAAAGTTTATTCAGCTAACGTAGGAAGCGCCGGTCCATTATGCGAGGGTTGATCCGACTGGCAGCGAGAATCCGCGCAGAAAGTCTTCCGCATCCATTGCCGGCTTCCCTGCCCTTTGCAGGCGTTTGACCCGCAGCGCCCCTTCACCGCAAGCAACCGTGTTCTCATTAAGAATCACTCCCGGTGCGCCCGTATCTGATGTGGGTTCAGCCAACAGCAGCTTTATGCGATCTTCGCCAATCCCGAACCATGCGCCAGGAAAGGGAGACAGCCCCCGGATATGGGCATCCAACGCCGCCGCAGAGCGTGTCCAGTCGATCCGCGCTTCGGCCTTATCGATCTTGCTGGCATAGGTAACGCCATCTTCCGATTGTGGCACTGCGTCGAGCGTGCTGAGTTGCATGACCGCCTCCACCAGCAAACGTGCGCCTTCGACCGCGAGACGATCATGGAGGCTAGCGGCGGTTTCGCTTTTGCCGATCGCTGTTTCCATTTGTTTGAGAACAGGGCCGGTATCTAGCCCTTCCTCCATTTGCATGATGCACACGCCCGTGCGCGCATCTCCTGCCATAACCGCCCGTTGAATCGGCGCAGCTCCACGCCAGCGCGGCAAAAGTGAAGGGTGGATGTTCAGGCAGCCAAATTTTGGTGCCTGTAAAATCTGCTTCGGCAAGATCAAACCATATGCAGCAACGATTGCGGCATCGAGATTTAGATCGGAAAAGGCGGTTTGTGCGGTTTCGTCCCGGAGGGATTTCGGCGTGTGAACCTCTAGCCCTAAAGCGTCAGCGCGGGCATGAACCGCTGTGGGCCGATCCTTTTTGCCGCGTCCTGCCGGGCGAGGCGGCTGCGCGTATACAGCAGCGATCTCATGTCCCGCCTCAACCAACGCATCAAGCGCAGGCACAGCGAAGTCGGGGCTTCCCATGAAAGCTAATCGCATGATGTCGCTCGTGTGTCGTTAATCACGCAGAGCGCAATCTGCTTCGACAAGGTATTTGAAGCTGGTCAACTGTTCGGCCCCGATGGGACCGCGCGCGTGCATTTTGCCCGTCGCTATTCCAATCTCTGCGCCCATCCCAAACTCACCGCCATCGGCGAATTGCGTAGACGCGTTCCGCATCAAAATGGCGCTGTCGATCCGCTCGAAAAAGCGGGCGGCCACGGCATCGTCTTCGGTGATGATACTTTCGGTATGACTGGAACTAAAGCGGCGGATGTGATCAATGGCGCCGTCGACACCATCGACGACTTTCGCGGCGATGATTGTATCGAGAAATTCAAATCCGTAGTCATCCTCCGACGCCGGTTCCACGCGCGCATCGACTGCCTGAACCGCCGTATCACCGCGGACGGCGCATCCGGCATCCAGCAATGTCTTGACCACTGGCTCAATGTTTTCGGGTCTACCCGCATCGAACAGCAAGCATTCCGCCGCCCCGCAAATTCCAGTCCGTCGCAGCTTTGCGTTTTCGGTGATGGCGATTGCTTTCTTTATATCGGCGGCTCCATCGACATAGAGGTGCACAATGCCATCGAGATGCGCAAAGACAGGAACACGGGCGTCCGTTTGGACACGCTCGACCAGTCCACGCCCGCCGCGCGGGATAATCACATCGACGCAGCCATTTAGACCGGCGAGCATTTCACCCACCGCCGCGCGGTCGCGGGTTGGCACGAGCTGGATTGCCGCTTCTGGTAGGTTCGCGGCGCGCAGCCCCTCAACGAGACAAGCATGTATGGCGCGGGCAGAGTGAAAACTCTCTGATCCACCCCGCAAGATCGTGGCATTTCCCGCCTTCAAGCACAGCGCGCCAGCATCTGCGGTGACATTCGGACGGCTTTCATAGATGACACCGATGACGCCCAAAGGCGTGCGAACTCGCTTGATGTGCAGGCCGTTCGGGCGGTCCCATTCAGAAGTCACTTCACCGACCGGGTCTGGCAAAGAAGCAATGCCTTGCAAGGCCGAAACGATGCCCTCGATCCGATCTTCATTTAGGACCAAGCGGTCGATCATGGCATCGCTGAGACCTTTGTCTTTGCCATAGGCCACGTCGCGGGTATTCGCGTCAACGATCTCGTCTTTGTTTGCACGAATTGCCTCGGCAGCCGCGATCAGGGCGGCGTGCTTGCGCTCCGCCGATGCGCTGGCGAGTTCAGTTGCGGCCTCTTTGGCGGCATCGCCAATCTGTTGCATGACGGCGGCAACATCGAGATCACTATGCGTGTTCATGAGTCTACTCCTTGCTCAATCCCATAACACAAGATCGTCGCGATGGGCCATCGCGGGGCGAGGCGGATAACCCAAAATCTGTTGAATTTCATCCGTGCGCCGTCCTGCAATGGCCCGTGCATCATCGGCGGCGTAGGCGCAAAGTGCCGCGCCAAGGGTTACACCCTCTAGTGTCGTGATTGTAATGGCGGCTCCGCGTTCAAAACTACCAATGACTGTTCGAACTCCGGCGGCCAAAAGTGAGCGTCCGTCGTCCAAAGCTTGGGCCGCGCCCTCATCAATGACGAGCGTTCCTTCGGGTTTCAGACCCGCAATCCATTGCTTGCGGGCATTGGGCGGATCATTCGGGGGAATGAACCAGGTAGACGGCGCTCCGTCCGCGAGGGCTTTGAGGGGATGCAGGGATTCGCCGAGGGCAATTGCCATCGCACAGCCGCCCTGCATCGCGATTTTGGCTGCGAGAACTTTTGTAGTCATCCCGCCTTTGCTGAGTGCCGAGGCTGCTCCGCCTGCCATTGCCTCGATTTCAGGGGTAATCACGTCGACGCGGTCCAAACGCTTCGCGGTCGGGTCGAGCATCGGATTTGCGGTGTAGAGGCCATCAACATCCGACAGCAGGATTAGCCGATCTGCACTCGCCATCACCGCAACCCGCGCGGCGAGTCGATCATTGTCGCCATAGCGAATCTCGTCTGTGGCCACGGTGTCATTTTCATTGATAATTGGCAGTGCCCCAAGCTCTAGCAGCGTCGCCAGTGTCGCACGGCCATTGAGATAGCGGCGACGGTGGCTGGTATCGTCCAATGTCAGCAAAACTTGTGCGGCCGCGATCCCGTGAGAGGCAAATGCTTCTGCATAAGCGCGCGCAAGCCCAATTTGTCCGGCAGCGGCGGCGGCCTGCGCTTGTTCTAGAGCCAGAGCTGAGCGCGGCAAGCCAAGAACCCCTCTCCCCAGTGCAATCGCACCGGAAGAAACCAGCAGGACACGCTTACCCTGCTGACGCAGGGCGGCAACGTCGCCAGCTAGTGCCTTGAGCCAAGTCGCCCGCACTCCGCCGGTTTCCTGATCAACGAGAAGGGCTGATCCAATTTTTACGACAATCGTGCGAGCGTCCGAGATCATTTTACCGAATTGATATGATACCGTTTTCGTTCTTCGGCGATTTTGTTGCCAGACTGGCCCTTTTTCTGAGCCTGATTGTCTTGGACGCGCCCGCGACCCCCGATAGGAAGCAAACCGCCAGTGGCCGCGACCTCTGCGCCGTTCCGATCATCCTCGCTGGGACCGGCAAGAACCAATTCATCCTCGAATACTGAGGTTAGGTTGGCTGAGTCTGTCAATGGAGGGCGCGAAACTGGGCTTGGGGTATCCATCTAACGACATCCTTTTCTTCATACTGAAACAACCACCTCGGTTATGAATCGCGACACGCACTTATCGTGCGTCGGGTCTAGCCATGCTGGAGGCCTATATCACTGGAACCAAGGACAGATTCCAACTTTTTGAAGCTAATATGGTTGCTTTTTCTCGCGCGGCGTCAAGCCCGTTAACGAAATTGGTGATAGATTCTTCCGAAAGATGAGTGGGGTAATTTTTGCGCAATGTTTCCGGTAGTCTGATTGCTCATGGGGTCCAAGCGGTGTCTTTTTCTACATCCGAAGCTTCGTTTAGCTTCACGACTTCGGCCCGGACGGCACGCAAGACGCTCTGCACGCCCTTCCCCGTTGCACCGGAAAGTTCCATGACCGGAAACCCGCTGACTGCTTCGAGAGCTGCGCGCTTTGAAGCGATCTCTTCGTCAGTCAGGGCGTCGATTTTATTCAACCCAACGATTACGGGCTTTTTCTCTAGCCCATTTGCATATGCGTCCAACTCTCCTCGTATGATTCGATAGTCCTCGGCAACATCCTCGGCGGTGCCGTCAACCAAATGCAGGTTCACAGCGCAGCGCTCGATATGTCCTAAAAAGCGATCTCCGAGACCTGCGCCGTCGGATGCCCCTTGAATCAAGCCAGGAATATCGGCCATCACTAATTCAGCCCCATCAACCTCGATCACACCTAATCCGGGGTGGAGAGTCGTGAAGGGATAATCCGCAATTTTGGGCCGCGCATTCGAGTTTGCCGCAAGAAAAGTGGATTTGCCCGCATTCGGCAAGCCAACCAAGCCGCTGTCTGCTATCAGCTTTAAGCGCAAGATCAGTGTGCGCTCGATTCCCTGCGCACCGGGGTTGGCGTTACGCGGGGCGCGGTTGGTTGACGTTTTGAACCTTGCATTGCCCCAGCCGCCGTTTCCGCCTTCGGCAATCAACACCTTTTGCCCAAGGTGTTTCAGATCACAAATGAGTTCTTCGGTCTCCATATCGTAGATTTCGGTGCCGACCGGCACCTTGATGATCTTGTCCTCGCCGCCCGCACCGGTGCGGTCCTTGCCCATCCCATTAATGCCGCGCTGGGCCTTATGGTGTTGCTGATACCGAAAATCTATCAGAGTGTTCAGGCCATCCACTGCCACCGCCCAGACATCGCCGCCTTTCCCACCGTCGCCGCCATTCGGACCGCCGAATTCGACAAAGGCCTCGCGCCGGAACGAGACGCAGCCGTTCCCACCGTGACCGGACTGAATGTAAATCTTGGCTTGGTCGAGGAATTTCATGCCGTTGCTTCACATGACTCGTGCTTTGGCGCAATCATCATCCTGCAATTTCTTGCTGAACCATATGCAAGAACTGGATGTGGCCATAGCGATAGAGAGCTTTAATGACCGACTCTGCATCATCGGCTGAGAAGGTCGTGCTGCGAAGGGCGATTTCAGGGGTCTCAGGGAGCAGACCAAACAGGGCAGCGGGCCGTGCCGCGCGCCCGATAATCTCGGCATCAAAATGAGCGCTCCCGTTACAGCGCAGTTTCATCCGGCCATCATGATCGCTCAACAATGTAAAAATCGCGCGATGACCGGGGCGGCGATCATGGAAGTCCTGAAATACTTCGACGGTTTTTTGATGGCTCGCCATGCCTCGAACAAGAAACGAGCCGTCTGCCTTCGTGACGCTGACATAGCGTTTTACGGTCTTCATCGCAGCATTGCCCAAACAATCGTCGTCAGTGTGATCAGGCCCAAAACCATCATCAACAGACGCTCACGCGCGGTTCCCGCAACAATGGATGCGATACGATCCCCGACAGCACACCAAAGAGTGTGGAAGATAATTTGCGTCACTGCAAATCCCGCCATAATGCCAAGCACCTGAGGTACCCATGCGAGTTCGGCATCGGTGAACTGAGTGAACGCACCCAGCGTCATCGCCCATGCTTTTGGATTGAGCGGGTGGACAATGACGCCATCCCGAAAGGTCAAGGGGCGACTGGCCTCGCATGGAACCATGCTGGATCCCGCAATCCGCCATGCCAGCCAGACCATGTAGACCGCGCTCGCCCATTTTGCCGTCATGAATGCCAATGGGTAATCGCGGATCATTGCGACGAGTCCCATACCCATTGCGATGTTGAGAATGACTTTCCCAGTGATCAGTCCAAGGATCAATCCAACGCAAGCTTTCAGGCCAAATCGTGCCCCCGCTGACAACGCCACCATATTGGCGGGGCCGGGCGTGCCCACCATCGCCGCGGCAAAAACCAAAAAGGCGATGACGGTGTCAAAACTCACGCGAGAGATTCCTCAAGCGCTGGCGGAGGGGGATGACGCATCACCCCCACAAACGAAACCGCGCTAGTTCTTGTAATACTCAGAACCGTAGCCGTAGCCATAACTGCCATAGCCTTGGTTCTTTTTGAGCTGGGTCAAAACTAAACCGTCGATCTGCAGATTCATATTTTCGAACAATCGTAGGCCTGCTGCGACAGTGCTTGATGGAGTCGAACTGGATCGGACAACATAGATGATCTGGTCGCAATGATTGGCAATCAGACGAGCATCTGGCACCGGCAGGACTGGTGGGCAATCCAGAATGACGAGATCATAGCGCTCTCGCATCCGGTCGATAAAATCAGCGAAGTCTTGTGAGGCGAAAATATCGCCTGCATTTTTGCCGTTTGATGCGCCGCCGAAAATAATATCGGCTTTCGTCCGTGGCTCGCTCCAAATCGCGTTTTCCCAGTCCTCATCTTGCTGAATGCAATTCAACAACCCCATTTTCGTTTGAGGGCCGAAATACGTCCTGAAGGTCGAACGCCGTAGGTCACATTCGACAAGTAGAACTTTCTTATCCAAAGCGGCGGCATTGATCGCGAGCAGAACGGAACTGGTTGTCTTACCTTCAGACGGGATGGACGAAGTGAAAAGCAACGTTGTGCCCTTACCCATCCCGGTCTCTTGTGACCGCAATGAGATCAGTGACGTCCGCATGTCACGGATTGACTCCATGATCCCCGAGGACGGCCGTTTGAGAACATAGTTCAATAGTTTTCTACGGTTTGTGACTGGTGCGGTTGGAACAGCGCCAATCACAGGAATACCAATCGCAGCTTGGAGTTCGGCAGGATCGTTGAACGACCGGTCCAAGAATTTCCGGAGCAGGATGTAAGCGATTCCAGCCAATAGGCCCAATAAACCAAATGCAAGAACAGTGATTGCTTTTCTTGGTTTAGTGGCGATGGGACGCTCTACGGCGGCTGACAAAATGCGAATATCGGATTCATGAAGGCCGTCTTGAACCTCCACCTCGTTCAAGCGCTGAGCAAACTGAGTGTAGATGTTCCGTGACGCTTCGGATTCCCGTTGAAGCTGGAGAACCTGCAGAAGGTCATCGTTCTGCGCTTTTACAATTCCTTCAAGCTCGCCGATATCGCTTAGGATCGAATTCATTCGGGCGACATCGCGATCCGCTACAGGCACTCGTGAACCTGTCGTCCTCTCCAGCGCAGAGAGAAAGCTGTCATATCGCCCCCGAGCAATTTTCAAGTTTTGATTGGACTGCATCAAATCTTGCTCGGAAACGGAACGTTCCGTTTGGCTGCGGAAGTCGGCTTCCTTCGCTTCAGCCTCCGTCAATTCTTTGCCCAGCTTTTCGACCTTTTCGGTCAGCCATACGACAGCCTTTTTCGTTGACGCTTTTTTTGCGTCAATCTGATCGCCGACGAACGCATCCGAAAGCGCATTCACGATACTGACCGATTTTTTTGGATCTTCCGTTTCTAAGCGGATTCTAAAAACCTGAGTATCGGGCAGAATTACGGCAGAGAGGTTCTCTGTAAGTTGATCAATCGCGCTGTCTTTCGGATTAGGCTGCGCTTGATCAGAGGAAACCCCGATTTTTGATTTAACCCAATCGATCACCAACTTGATTGGGGAGGGGTCACGCAATTCGGCAACAAATTCTGGATCGTTCGACAATTCGAGCCTGTCAACGACTTTGCCGATCAGCTTGCGCGACTTGATGACCTCAATCTGTGAATTGAGTTCAGCATCCTCGCTCGAAAGTCCTTGAGTCAGAGCATCAAGGCCGCTGGCGTTTTCCTCCTGAGATTCCAGAATGAGGGTTGCCTCAGCTTCGTAGAGATTAGGCAACGTCTGGACATAAAAAATGCCAAGAGCACTCGCGAGCAGCAAAGCCATAATCATGAGCAGCTTACGGCGCCAGAACAGCTTGAACAGTTCACCGAGATCCACTTCATCGTCCGGCATGGCACGCGAAGCGGTGGGCAAAGTATGAATTTTTGCCGTGTTCCAATCAGAGGCGGTGTTGTTCATCGTCATCCTGATCCAGTTTATGCGCCGAAGCTATGCAGAAAAGACCGCGTTGGCCCAATATTCTGCGTCTTATTCCGTTCGACCAAAGGATGCCCCCCTCAATAGGTCCGATAAAGCGTTATTTAGCGAGGCACAATGATCTTTTACGTCAAACGCCTATGAGGTCCCGAAATGAGCTTAAATGAAGGCTGGAGCCGCTTCAAAGAGATTCATCGACAAAGTTTGGGCAACAAAAAACCCCGCCACGAACGTAGCGAGGTTTCAAAGAGATTTTTTTGACTGACTTATTCAGCAGCTTCGGCTGGAAGCTCCACATTGATATAAGTCCGGCCTTTGAGACCCTTTTGGAATTTTACGTGCCCTTCGACCTTAGCGAAAATCGTGTGGTCGCGGCCCATTCCAACGTTCTCACCCGGCCACCATTTCGTACCGCGTTGACGGGCAATGATGTTGCCGGGAATGACAAGCTCACCACCGTATTTTTTGATTCCAAGGCGACGTCCAGCGGAGTCGCGACCGTTGCGGGATGAACCGCCTGCCTTTTTATGTGCCATCGGTTGTTCTCCTTAGCCTTCGAGCAATTTTTTGATCTGAACCATAATCGTCGCCCGATCCACATCAACGCGGCCATTAAGCTGCGTTTCAACATAGGCTTCGACATAGTCCCAGTCAGCGCCGTCCCATTCTTCGAACTGGCGGTAGTAGTAGACGCCCATCTCGTTGAATTGTTTCTGGGAAGCAACACCGATCCCCGGAAGCTTGGTCAGATCGTCACTGTCTTCGACCGGTGCATCAAGGAAATTAGACGGACGGTTATAATCATCCAAATTTTTGGTGGGTGCAGCAGTTTCAGCCGCTTCCTTCGGTGGAGCAGCCTTTGCTTCGGTTGCCTCTGAATCCGCAGCCGAAGCCTCGGCCTCTTTTGCCTTTTCAGCGGCAGCGGCATCGCTTGCTTTTTTCTGAGCAGCGGTCGACTTGGAGCCGTCAGCATCACCGGGGACGCCCTTGATCCGCACTGCTGTGAGATATTGGCGGTGCCCTTTTTTGGTCATGGAGGAGTGCTTGCGGCGGCGCTTTTTGAAGGCGATAACCTTCTTGTCGCGGAATTGTTCTAGGATTTCTCCTGTTACAACAGCGCCGGAGACCATCGGAGAGCCAACTGTGGGGGCACCGTCTCCGCCGTGCATCAGCACGTTGTCGAAGGTCAATGTATCCCCGGCTTCACCAGCCAGCTTTTCAACTTTGATAACGTCGTTGACGGCAACTTTATATTGTTTGCCGCCGGTCTTGATGACCGCGAACATATTCGCCTCTCATGTCCCGCGTTCTGTGGTGGAGCTAAAAAGCCCGCTTTTCGGCGCTTTACCGACCTCGAACAGCGTCAAATAAATACCATACGCCGCAGAAAGCCTGCGCCGTGAGAAACGGGCTTATGGCGGGAGTTGGGGCGTGAGTCAACAGGGATACGGGAGGTTAAAGCTCTTGTTGAAGGCCCTCGTTTCGAAATCTTCCGAAGAGATCAACTGAATCTGAACAGGCACTTTCGAGCACGCAGGACAGCTTAGCCGAATCACGACTGCTGAGGTCTTCATAACCCCGGCTACAGCAAGGTCGTAAATTTCGTCATTTCGTCACTTCTTTGCGTGTGAAAACGTTTGAAAAGGCGCTGAAACGTGAGGTGCGGCACTGTTTCGATCAGGTACGATGAACCGCAATTCACATAGTTAACTGTATATCAAACGAAAAATGAGACTCTCGACAACGACTGACCTGAGGTGAGTCGCCGAGAGAATGCGAGATCTAGTCTTGAACAAGTATTTGCAAAATATACCCATCGTCATTTTCGCGATTTGCATTGTCATCGCGATTTTGCTGACGCTGATGGCGCCTTCGTTTTGGCCGGCGGCGCTGGCGATCGCGATTTCTGGCGGTGCACTCGCCTTGGCCCTTCGTTCACAGGACAACCGGGAAATCAGCTATCTCACTGATGATATTACAATTCTTCAGGAGCAAAACTCTGTTCTCCAAAAACAGGCGGCTGAGTTCAAAGCCGAGCTAGTCAAGAACAACGAGATGCTCGACGAGCTTGCAGACATTGTGGAGCAAGTCGCGACATTGACTGCAGATGGCGGTGATATCACGAAATCAGAAGTCGAAGCGCTACGCGGTGAAATTTCAGAAATGCGAACGCTTTCGATCGAGAAAGAAGAGCCAGAGCAGGTTATATCGACAAATGATCCCCGCGTTGACGAATTAGAAGTCCGGCTTGCTGCGCTGGAATCGCAGCCTGCCACCAACGCACCGGCTAAAGTGCCGACCAGCGACGCCGCACTTGGTTTGGCAGGGGCCGCAGCGGCAGCAACCACCATATCTTCGGATGATCAGGGAAGTGTCCGTTCGCTGATGGCGCGTGCCAATGGCGACACGACATCCACGCCAGATGAACCTGCCACTCAAATCCCGGCTGAGCCAAAGACCAACGCGACACTTGCGCCGGTATTTCAGCCGGATCTTGGCGAGCCGATTGCCTTTATGCTGCGTCCGGTCGGAGAGGATGGACCCGATCGTTTGATGGCGATCTTGGATCATGCCGTTAATATTTCGGCGGAGCTAGAAGCAGCGAACCGCGAGAACCTTTTGTTCGTCAACCTTTCATCGAAAACTTTGGCTGATCCAGCGGTATGCGAGTCAATCCTCGCTGCGGTTGCCAAGTATTCGGCATTGCAGCGCCGTTTGATCATCCTGACCGGGCAACCCAATTTCAGCGATGCTGCCTTGCAAAATTTGACGGCAATCGCTGCCGAAGGCTGTCGTTTCGGACTTTATGATGTGCGGGATTGGTCGCTCAATCTCGCGGCGCTTGCTCGCGATGGTATGGCGTTCATTCTAGTCGATGGACCGGCAATGGCGCGCAGTGCTGAGGATCAAGGCGGCGATCCGAGGCGTTTGACGCAAGCACTCAGCATGCACAACATTTCTTTGATCGCTGGTGGTGTCGAGACGGAGACGGATATTCAATCCGCTAACGGACTTGAGCCTACTTTCGTCACCGGTTCCGGCCTCGGCGAAACACGCGCATTGGAAACCACTTCATGAGCGACACTTCTTCTCAATGTCCACGCTCTGCGACATTGCAAAGTATCAACTGGATTGGTGTTGCCTGTTTTCTGGGGTCCGTCTGGCTGTTACGGCAAGTTCCTGACATTCCCAGTATAGCGGCAACATTAATTGCCTGTGCGAGCTTTGCCGTGCCCGTGATCGTGCTGGAATTCTTGATTCTTAGAACCTATCGCAACCCTGATACGGATCTCGATTGGTCCATGAAGCCGCGCATCAGTGAGGCGAGCATCGCCCGTGTTGCCATTAAACTTGTCGGCCTTTGGACGACTCTCGCGATTATTGCGTTGGTCTATCTTCTCTTCCCGGAATACCAAGCCGTACTGTTTGAGCCGTTCTGGGATGTGCTGAAAATTGTCATTCCCGTTTTTCTTCTGATCTCACCGGTCTATTTCTTCTGGATCGACGGGAGAATGACAGAGCCACGCGACGGGTACTGGCATCTCGGTGCTTTGATGCTCGGTTGGTCGGAGGCCGTTGATCTCGCCAAGCTGCGCCAGTTTGCGCTGGGCTGGATGGTCAAGGGGTTCTTCCTACCGCTGATGTTCAGCTATTTTCACGGCAACATCAATCACCTGCGCGTCACGGAAATTCCAGAATTCACTTGGGACGCCGCGCAGCTTGATGTCATCGCGTGGCAGCGGATACTTTATGATATCTTGATCCTTGTGGATGTGGGTGTGATCGTCGTCGGATACGCTCTGACCGTCCGCCTGTTCGACAGCCATATTCGCACGACGGAGCCGACATGGTCAGGTTGGGTCCCAGCGATCATCTGTTATCAGCCGTTCTGGGGTCTGATCGGACCAAACTATTTTGCCTATCGCACCGAGTTGGACTGGGCCTCTGCGCTGGAAGGCTATCCAGTGCTGCGAGTGGTGTTCGCAGTGATCATTCTAGGGCTGATGGGAATTTATACTTGGGCTTCGGTCAGCTTTGGATTGCGTTTCTCGAATCTGACCCATCGCGGGATCATTACCAATGGTCCCTATCGCTGGACGAAGCACCCTGCTTATTTGTCGAAAAATCTTAGCTGGTGGTTTGAATCGCTGCCGTTCCTCGCGCCTTTTGTGTTCGGATTCCGGGGGCAAGGCTGGAGTGGACATTGGAGCGATGCGCTCGGTCGGACGCTGCGATTGATTGGGGTCAATCTGATTTACTATATCCGCGCCCGAACCGAGGAGCGCCACCTTTCACATGATCCGATCTATGTCCGATATGCGATGTGGATGGAGAGAAAGGGCCTGATGGCTTGGGTTCCTCGTTTCTTGCGTTGGGCACGCTATGCGCCGCCGCGTTGGTGGCTAGAAGAACGCGAAGCAGCGCGCGTCGAGCGCGAGCGCAAAGACCCTGCGCCCGGAGAGTAATCGGCGGGCCAATAAGAAGACTCATTCTCATTTCTCTTTACGGCAGAGACGTGAGTGGGCCTGCTGCTGAAAAAGACCGCGTTGCGTGCACTTAATCTGGCAACTTAATTTCCAGCCGTGCTTTTTTGTTTCTCAGACGCTATCCGTCCGAACAATTCAGTCGGAGAGTGCAGATGCTCATCTACAAGATATGTGATACGAGTCTATGGGATGCCGCGAGCCAAGTCGGTACATTCGAAGGTGCCGAAATTGATCTCGCAGACGGATACATCCATTTTTCCACGGCGGAGCAAATGCGTGAAACAGCGGCAAAGCATTTTGCCGGACGCGAGGGATTGGTGATCATCGCCGTAGATGCAGATGTGCTAGGCGATGCTCTCAAATGGGAACCATCTCGCGGCGGGGCGCTGTTTCCGCACCTTTATCGCGCCCTTGAGATCAGTGAAGCTGTATGGTCAGAGCCGTTGCCTCTGGTCGATGGTGCACATGTCTTTCCGGCCAAAGCGATATGAGCAAGCTTCAATCTTTGGGCCTGCGCGCGGCTCGCTCGCTCGATCCCGAACGCGCGCACCGGGTCGCAATCAACGGCTTGAGGGCCGGGCTGGTTTCATCGTGGAATGACGCTCTGCCCGGTATTCTGCGAAGCAACGTGTTGGGCTTTGATCTCGCCCATCCGCTGGGTCTCGCCGCTGGATTTGATAAGAATGCCGAAGCAGTTGGGCCTCTGTTGAATTGCGGATTCTCATTCGTTGAAGTCGGTGCAGTCACGCCGCGACCGCAATACGGCAATCCAAAACCTCGGCTTTTTCGGTTGTCAGAAGATGCCGCCGCGATCAACCGCTTCGGTTTTAACAACGAAGGCGTCGAGGCGGTTCGAACGCGACTATTCCTCAAGGCTCATCCCGCGCGAGGCCCTGTCGGCGTAAATTTAGGAGCCAACAAAGATAGTGCGGACCGTGCCGCAGATTATGCAACTGTGCTGACTCGCTTGGCTGATTGTGCCGATTTCTTCACGATCAATGTGTCCTCGCCGAACACTCAAGGTCTCCGCGATCTGCAAGAACGTAACGCGTTGGACGATCTGATCACTGGCGTCCTGACTGTGCGTGACGACATGGCGGTCGGAAAACCTGTGCTGTTGAAACTCGCGCCAGATTTGTCCGACGCACAGCTCGCCGATGTCATCGAGGTCTGTCTTGAGCGCCGAATTGACGGGATTGTCGCGACCAACACAACATTGTCCCGTGATGGGTTGATCTCCGCGCATCAGAGCGAAGCTGGTGGCTTGTCTGGTCAGCCCGTGTTCGAAAAATCAACGGCGATCTTGCGCCGAATCGCTGAAATTACTGAGGGCACTGTGCCGTTGATCGGGGTTGGCGGGGTGGGGTCTGCGGAACAAGCCTATGCCAAAATCCGTGCGGGGGCATCGTTGGTGCAACTCTATACGGCGCTCTCGTATCACGGCATGGGACTTGTGCCACACATCGTCAAAGGTTTGGCAAAGTTGCTGAAGCAGGATGGGTTTACGCGACTGGATCAGGCGATCGGTGCCGATGTGCGGCGCTCTAGTACAGGGTAAAGCCAGAGCAGGCTGATGGCCCGCAGACCAAGGAATAGATAAATCGACCCCCAGACTCCGTGATTGCCGAATGTCGTTGCCAAAAACCACGAAGCTGGAAAATAGATCGCCGCTGAGACGAGCATTGCATTCCGCATTAATCCGCTTTCTGTCGCCCCAATAAAAATACCATCGAGTTGGAAAGCCGCAAATCCGAAGGCGGGGATCAATGCTGCCCAAAGCACATGATCTCGTGCGAGGGAACGCACGGTTTCGACATTCGTCAGCGTGCCAATGATGGTACCCGACAACAGGACGAACGCCAAGGCGACGGCGACTGCCAATGCCCCTGACCAAAGCGACGAGATGATGGCTGCGCGGCGCAATGCCTTGGCGTCCCCAGCACCTCGAGCTTGACCAACCAACGTCTCAGCCGCCATTGCAAAGCCGTCCAGCCCATAAGAGGAGACAATAAAAAATTGCCATAGTACGATGTTGGCGGCGAGGACTTCGTCCCCTTGTAGGCTGCCGAGGCGCATGATCCACGCAAAACCAACCGTCAGCAAAGCCGTGCGGATAAAGATGTCGCGATTCATTGCCATCACGCGCCAAAGCTCTGATGCCTCCAAAATCCGTCGCCAATCGAAGGACCAGCCGGGCGGCGTGATCGCAGCTTTTCTCCGTCGCGCGGCCCAGACCGCAAAGGTCAGGCCAATGCCGTTGGCGATAACGGTCGCGACAGCAACGCCTGTAATGCCCCACCCCAAACCGAGTGCCAATATCAGACTAAGCGCAATGTTCGAAAGGGTGATAACCAGTTGATGCTGGAACAGGCGATGGGTCAGCTCTTGTCCGGTGAACCAGCCGAGGAGGGCGTAATTCGCAAGCTCGAGCGGTGCGCCCCAGATTCGGATATTGAAGTAATGCGCGGCGAGAGCTTCGGTTTCCGGTCCGCCCTCGAAAATCTGCAAACCCAACCAGAGCAGTGGAGACTGAAAGACAATTAAAAATAGCGCAATAATGCCCGCAATGACGAGGGTCCGCAGCAGGGTGTTGAGAACACGTCCAAAGTTCCTCGCGCCAAGCGCTTGGGCAGATTGCCCCGAACAGCCGAGTTGCAGGAAATTAAAACTGGTGAACAGGATCGCAAACAATTCAGCACCAATTCCCACACCAGCTAGAGCAAATGCCGAGCCGAGATTGCCAATAATCGCCGTATCGATCGCGCCTTGAATCGGAACGGTTGCATTGGACAGCACCACTGGGGCTGCAATCAACAGCACCCGGCGTCCGGTGACAGGAGTCATCGCGTCTTGCTCCGTTTTTTGGGTGCGCTCATGCGGGTTGAGGCAGCAAGAAGTGCCCATGTGCGGCGATGAAGGGTTTGCTGCGTTCGTCTTGCCATGCCTCGACGCGGACATTGGCGATCCGTCGTCCCCGGCGCAAGATAATCGCCCGCGCGTAAGCGTCTTGCGGTTTGCCTGAGCGCAGGTAATCAATGCTGAGATCGACTGTCTTGGGTTGGGGGGCGAAGGTCCCATCCCATTCAGAGTCAGCGGACATTGTTTCGAGTGTGCTGACCCATACGAGAGACGTCAGTGCCGTGATTTCCAAGAACGCGCCCGTGGCACCGCCATGCAGCGCGGGCAGCATCGGATTGCCAATCAGGCGGGGCGCGTAAGCAAGCTGTGCCGTGACCTCATCCCCGCGCCGGACGAACTCTACCCCGAGAAAAGAGATGTAGGGAATATTGGCGGTCAGCGCCTTAAAGGCTTCATCTTTTGTCACGCGGCGCCTCCTTGTAGTTCAGGATAAACGCCGCAGACGCCGTTGCGATGGGGTCTTCGCGATCTTCGTGATAGGCGACAGCGCGCACGAACCCAACTGACCGGGTAGCCCGGTAGCAATGGGCATGCGCATATACGTTACGCTCCGCTGTTGCCGGACGCATGTAATTGATGCGCAAATCGAGTGTCGCCGTCGAGGTGGGCCGCGTCGAGGCCATCATAACTGCCGTACCGCAACAGGTATCAAGCAACGCGGTGATGGCTCCGCCATGCATGACTCCCGTATCTGGATCGCCGATCAGGCGCGGATCATAAGGAATCATCATCATGGCCTCATCGACATCGCGAGAGATCAATCGCATTCCAAGTTCAGCCGAGTGAGGGATTGCCGACAAAAGTGTGCCTTCTTGGCCCTGCGGGTCAGGGTCAGGCGCAATCCAGCCGCGAAAATCATCGTCGCTCATCGCTTCCCGTCCATTGGTTGCCTTTAAAGACAGGTAAACTGTCGCGTGCGTAACCCGAAACAAAAAAGAAAATGCCCAGAAGTTGCGGCGCGAATCGTCAAAAAAACCCATTGGTTTCTCGTAGATTTTGACGGCTGTGATCGTCGAAGCGCGTGGATAGGTTCCGCCGATTTGTTGACCGAAGCCCTTCGGGGCAGCAGTAAACAAATACTGAATCCTTGTCCGAGTGCGGCGAACTGGTGACAGTTTGATCTGTGTTTATGAAATAGTAGTAAGTACATTATTTTGATCTACTTATGTGTGAATATGAGCACTTATCTGCCTGTCAATTTATCGTTTTCCATACGATGACCAAATTTTCGTTCGTGTGCAGATGGCCTAAACACCATAGTAATGGTACGACTGTATCAAGGGAGTGACGATGATCGTGGAGGCACTCCCGCGTGCAAATTCTCTTGCTCAGTTTTCAATTCAGCTCCCTTTCCGCGTTCGCGTCGAACCGGACAATGAAGCTTGCCAAGTTCTTGTTATCGCGTGGTCATGACGTCAGAATTCTTACCGCTGACAATGATTTCGAAGCCCCATTAGGATTTGACCGTAACCGCGTTCTGTCGGCTCCCGTCCCCGCACGTAGTGGATTTGGCTCCGCGGTGTGGGACAGTGTGATGTTCACCGGTTCGCGGAACGATGATCCGTCGGCGAATTGGCGCCGACCTGCCCTCGAGGCTGCGAAAACGATGTTTGCTTCGTGGAAACCAGACATCCTCTATGCGGTTTGCCCACCGCATTCGACCGCAGTCCTTGCTGGGCAAATCGCGCAGGCGACCGAGGTTCCGTTCATCACTGACTTCAGCGAGCGATGGGGCTTTGGTTCAGATGTCGCCGTATCGCCAAGGCGGCGCAGCGCCGCGATCCAGAAAGAACGGGCTGTCCTTTCTCGTGCAGCCGGGATCGTGACGTCGTCCCCGGAATGGGCAGACAGTTACGCACGATTATTTGGGGCATCAAAAGCTGTGCTTGCAATGAATGGATTTGATCCTGATGACTATCCGTTGTCGTCGCCGGTCGAATCTGATGCAGACCGTAACGTGCTGAAGGTTTTGATGACGAATGAATTTCGTCCCGGTAGATCCGACCCACGCATCTTGTTTAAGAGCCTTGCCGCTTTGGGCGAAGGATCGAAAAATATTCGCATTACGATGGTCGGCGATCATGCCGACAGTGCCTTCGCAATCGCTAAGGAGGAGAGGATTCACAAGCAAGTGGATTTCCATCCGCCAGAAACGCGCGAAGAAATCATCGAACGTCAATTTGCGGCCGATGCGTTGGCAATGACCCTAGCCCCAAATACTCATGACGATGGGGGTGTCGCTAGTGAGTTGTTTGATTGTATTGGCGCGCGCCGTCCGGTGATCGGATGCGGATGGGGAAAAAGCATTAACGCTGGAATCATACGCAATCGTAACCTTGGGATTGTGTCGAACGAGCCGAAGGTGATTGCTAACGCGCTTGCGCGTTTGTTGGCCAAAAAGCGCGCAGTTGGTGTCGTTCCGGCCTTGCCTCGCGACGTGCGCAGAAACGCTGCGATGGCGGCGCAATTTAGCGGTTTGGAGTCTCTGCTATTCGATGCGGTTGGCGGTGACTTCCTAGCGATGGCTGCTGAATGAGCAAGGGTGAGCAAACCCTCTCGCGGAAGATGGCGGGCGGGGCCATCTGGATGTTGTCCGCCCGGATGCTGATGCGAGCCTCAGGCTTGATCAATGTGATGATCCTTGCACGTCTGCTGCCCCCCGCTGACTTTGGTGTGGTTGGTTTGACGGTTGCCTTAATCGGTGCGTTTGAGGCGATGAGTGATCTGTCGATGAGCGCCGCCATCGTTCGCCATCCCAATCCACAAAAAAAGCACTATGATACCGCATTCACTATTTCGGTCTTGCGCGGCCTCTTGATCGGCGGATTAGCGTTATTAGCTGCGGAACCGCTTGCTGATTTTTACGGAGATGAGAGGTTGGTCTACGTGGCCTGGGCGCTGGCTGCTCAAGCGGTCATCACGGGCTTTACCAATATTGGTACCGCAGATTTTCAGCGCGAATTTACCTTCAACAAAGACTTTGCATTTCTCGCAGCGCGTAAGTTGGGGGGAAGCGCTGCTTCTATCGGTTTCGCGCTGACAATCTGGCCAGATTATCGCGCGCTGGTCGCCGGGTTGATTCTTGGGTCCGTCGCGTCGGTTGCCGCGTCGTTTTATCTGCATCCGATGCGCCCACGCTTTAGCCTCGAAGCGTTCAAGGAATTGTTCGGATTTTCCAAATGGATGCTGGCCACGAACCTGCTCGATTTTGCTCACCGGCGCTGCGATGCATTAATCTTGGGCAAAACTTTAGGACTGACATCGCTTGGCATCCATGCGCTGGCGATGGAATTGGCCAATCTGGTGGCGAATGACTTCGCTCAACCGCTGCGCCGAGCTACGATGCCGGGATTTGCAAAGTTGCAATCGAATTTGAAAGAGCTGCGCCATCAGTTTGCGACGGCTTATAGCGCATCAATGGTGTTTGCGGTGCCTTTCGCACTAGGCGTCGCTCTGGTGGCTGAGCCTGCCATCCGGTTGGCATTTGGACCGGATTGGGCCGCCGCCGCCGCCCCGCTACGTATCCTATGCATTTATGGTCTGTGCGGTGCGTCGGTTCAGTTTTGTTGGCCTCTCCTCGTATCAATGGGTGAGCCGCGGCGATTTGCGCCATTACAGATCATTGCGCTGATCGTAGGTGCGCCATTGATCTGGTGGGCGTCGGTAGAATTCGGCTTGATCGGTGCAGCTTGGGCGATGTCGGCGATGGGCGGATTTTATGCTCTGTTGGTCATGCGGGCGGCATTGTCGCTCTGCGATGGAGATCCATTGCAAGTCCTTGATTGGGCACCGCGTGTTCTTGGTGCCGGGCTTGCAATGGCGCTTGCCGTTCGCTTTATGCAGGCCATGCTTCCCTATGATGGCGGAGCAGCGTCAGCGTCGTTACAATTGTTCGTAAGCATTGTTGTGGGTGCGATAACGTATCCGGTGGCTTTGTGGATATTCTGGCGTCTGGCTGGACGACCTGAAAGTTCGGAGTCGCGGATTATCGCTATGGCCCAAGGATTTATCCCCGCGCGCCTCCGCAAGGTTTAACGCGGCGCAGCGGCGCGGCGGAGACGGTCGTTTATTGCGCGGCCCAGGCCCTCCTCTGGGATCGTAGCAACTGCGATGGTGCCGAACCCATTTAACCCCTCATCTAAAAGTCGCAATGCAGCAAAGAGGTTGGTAGCTGCTTCGTCCAGGTTGCCCGACGCCGAAAGATTAAAAGTGATCGCAGAGCCGCGTTGAGGTTCGGCGCCAAAACCCAACCATGCCTCTCCTAGTGATGGATCTTCTGCATTCAGGCGAAGTTGTGCGCCGGGAGCGTAGTGTGACGAAAGCTGTCCCGGTGCGGAAGGTGCCTGATCATCGATAACCGCGTCGGATCTCACCTTGCCGAGAGCTGATTCCAGCGCCTCCAGTGCAATCCCGCCGGGGCGGAGCAAACGCGGCGTTCCATCTACATCGAAACCGAGGATTGTGGATTCCAAACCAACCTCGCACGCGCCGCCCTCAATCACACCGTCAATGCGGCTTGTCAGTTCTTCCACGACATGATCAGCGGTGGTCGGGCTAACCTGGCCCGATCGGTTAGCGCTGGGCGCAGCGATGGGTCCGGCGAAGCAACTGAGCAATTTCTGTGCTAGAGGATGTGCTGGTACGCGCACAGCGAGCGTGTCGGCACCCGCTCGGCAAATCGCCGCGACGCCCGACGCAGCGCGCACCGGGGCAACCAGAGTTAACGGGCCTGGCCAGAAAAGCTGCGCTGCCTTGCGTCCCGCTTCCGGCAATTCAATCAAGTTGATGGCGTCGGCGGTTTTGGCAACATGGACGATCACCGGGTTATGGGCGGGCCGTCCCTTGGCGGCGTAGATTGCGGCAACCGCCTTCTCATCGCGCGCATCGGCCCCAAGACCATAGACGGTCTCCGTCGGAAAGGCGACCAGCCCTCCCTTTCGCAAAAGGGACAGAGCAGCACGGAGACCTCGGTCGCTGTTGCTGAAACGGATAGTATTGCGATTGGTCATTTAGCTGCAATAGAGTGCGACGGGCGAAGATGGAACCGGAATTCTTAGGCAGAATTTTTCAAACCCGACAAGATGAGATCGAGAATGGCGTCGACTCGCTCAGGGACCGAGTCGAGATCAGTCTGCTCCAATGTTTTGGGGATCAGAAAAGCCTGGACAGAATCCAGAATAATTCCCGATACCCTATCGGTCTCATCAGTGTCGATTTTCAAAACGCCGAGCCGTACCCCTTCGTCGAGCTGTGCACGCACTGTTATTCGTTGCCATTCAACATGGCGGGCCAGTATTCCGCTATTTCCATAGCAGATCATATCGGAAAGTTCGACCATCTTTGGCGTTTGCCGATATTGTCGGATCAGATTCTCGACAGCGAATAAAATCACATGCCTTAGCCGAACCTCCCAGTCGAGTTTCGGGTCGGTAAGGGTTGCTTCAACTGATGTGACTTCTGCGTTCATGTAGTCTTGGACGACGGCTTCTCCGATCCCCTGTTTGTTTTTAAAGTATCGATATAGATTGCCCGGGGACATACTGCATGCCTTAGCAATATCTCCAATGTTCGTTTTGCCGTATCCGTAGTGGGCGAACAACCCAATTGCGTGAGTCATGATCGCGAGGCGGGTTTGCTCTTGCTTTTCGACGTTCTCGCTCACCAGAATACCGCCAGCGTTGCTCTCAGGAAGTGATCGTCTTGTAAGTCATTTACGAGCGAACTGTCATCGGAATTTAGGAATGCCCCGGCCTCAATGGAGAGCTTCGCGATTTCCCCGATGCGCCTTTCCCCCTCGATCCGCAGCAGTGTCTCTGCTGTCTCGGAATCGATGGTTGCGGTAAAAAGGGCGGTGGTGTCTTGCGTGTCATTCAGCGCTAATCGCGCCCCAAGCACCACATCGTTCTCAAACACCGTGAGTGCGTCGCTGCCACGGGAGTCGTATGCGTATTCGGCGATCAAGCCGACATCCGCATTGCTGTCAGCGATACCAAAGAGAGTGTGCTCGAGGCCCGCGATGGCGGCGATGTAATCTTCTCGTTCAAACGCGAGGTTACGCTGATCAAACCTGCCGATGATTTCGATTTTCCAAAGTGTGGCATTCGACGTGTACTGGCCATCGAAACCCACTTGCGTAATACGGCCATAGACCGGGCGAAGTTCGAAAGTGCCGTCAGCAGGGTTGATGGAGACCGGGTCAACCTGCAATGCTGGATCGCGGCTCAAGCCATGAAATGCAGATAGACCGATGTCAAAATCACCATAAAATCCTGCTAGGCGTGCAGCGAAGCTGGGGGTCCATTCTTCCTGACTGGTTTCATAAACCGCATCGCTGCTATCGACGATCAATCCAGGTCGCAGCCGGCTTTCTTCCCCAAGGAAAGTTCTTTCCCGAAAGAATGGGAGATAAAAGACACTAGCTTCACCAGAGAAATCCCCGACATCGACAAGACGGCTCAGACGGATCAGGGGTTGGCCAAGTTTATCCTCACCGTCGGTCCCTTCGACACCGTCAGTCTGGTTGATAATGTCGACGATCTGATCAACTTCGGTTTTTCCCCAGAAGACAAAATCATTCCCGATGGTCAAGTCGGTTTCGCCAAAGCGGAGATCGAGCTTCACCTCACGCAGATCGGCATGGGTCCGTTCATCGTCCTGAGGATCAAAGCGAACAAAAGGCGAGATCGTCACGGACGCGGAATCTGCACCGAAGGCGGTCGTATCCCAATCGAGGACCAATTTTGGTTTAACTGCGATCGAAACGGCGTTGTCATCTTGCCCAAAAAATCGAGGTTCTTCGGAGAAAAAAGTGCCTTCGAATTCGACGGAACCCGAGGAAGAAACTGCATCAGTACCGAGGAACGAACCTTCGGCGAAACTGGGAGTGGTGAGGATCAGGGCGCCTGTAATGGTGAGAACGGATACAAGAGAGACTATCACTTCCCAAGACTTGATCCGACGTCTCCTTATTCCGAATGAAGGAGACCGGATATCAAGTGCGGGACAGGATGCTTCTTGAAGAAGGGTCACGGGTCCATTGTTACGTGTTTTCAACATTAGAAGACTGCCTCCTGAGACGTCTGCACAAAATTTTTTCAGGTTTATTCTGGCTTTCAAAGAAGTTCCCCGCTTTCGCGGGGAACTAAGTGATATCGTCTATCGGCTCAAACGCGGCAGGCGTTGGGCATTAAAGTCGCTTTCCTTCAAGCCCGCGTTGAACTGGTACTTCGGAAAGTTTAGGGTAGTTGATTTTCCGGTTTGATGGTTTTGCATCAGCAGTGAGGCCGGGCGCCAGAATTTACCGAGATATTGTTGAAAGCCACTGGCTGTCAGTGTCTTTTCCAGATCGCCGCGGCGATTATAAAAATCCACTTTCCATTGGCGGTACTCGGTCGTGTCGGTCCAAGCAATGCGTTTCGAGTACCCTGAGCGGGCATTCTTCGGATAACTTTCGACGACATGACACGTCAGAGATGGCTGGCCGGGGCAGGATTCATCGCGCAACCATTTATACGTGTTGTCATCCACCTCCTGACTACCCAAATCTTCGAATGAAAATTCGGAGCTGACAAATTTTCCGGTTCGGTTCGATGAGGAAATCCGCTTCACACGTTTAACGGCGGGTAGAAAAATCCACTGATCGTCGTCAGCGGGCTCGACCTTTGAATGAGTTAATGTGGCCGTGCCCTTGATGTCTCGCGGGCTATCGAACACGATGACGGACCAATCACCCTCCGCTGGATTGGCGCGCTCCAGATTCAGGCCCTTAAAAATACGGCGGCTTTCATTTCCCGCAGAATCGCGCAAGATCATCTCGCCCGACGAACTAAAATCGCCCCATCCCAAATCTCGACGGTCGGATTCTTGGGCAATTGCGAGGCCTTTGGCTTCGGCGGATTGCGCGTGGACATCTGGCGCGAGGCCGAGACCCAAGGCAATGGCGAGGACGATGGCTGTGGCATTTTTAACGGTCATGGATTTGGTTCCCTTATCCAAAGCAATCAGAATAGCGGGCAGAAACAAGAGGTCAGCAATCAGGGCGAGCGAGATGGTCAAGGCAGTTAACTTGGCCATATCACCGTTCACAGCGAATCCGGATTGGGCGAGGATGGCAAAACCAACGACAAGTCCAACGGTGGTGACGACAAGTGCCATTCCCACCTTGTCAAAAGCGTGGCGCACGGCGTCCTCAGCGGACATGCCGCGTCGTTTGCCTTCCTTGTATTTCGACAGGAAGTGAACTGTGTCATCGACGACAATCCCCAGCGTCATCGCAATCACAACAGCAATAGCCAGCGTCACTGCGCCGACAGAATACCCCCAAATTCCAAAGGCCATGCCTGCCGGGATTAGATTGGGGATAAGGCTGATGAGACCCAATTTGATGTCTCGCAAAATCAGCAAAATAAGTGCTGAAATTGCGATCAACGCTAACACCGTTCCTGTCAACATCGCGCGTACGTCGCGATAGGAAATCTGGTTGAACACATGAGTCAGCCCGGTGGGTTCCACCAAAAGATCAGGCGCGTTTATCTTCAGCCATTCGCGTGCATCAGCCGTGACTCCGTGCATTTGCGTTGTTGTAACGTTGGCCATGCTGGCACTGACACGCAACTTGGACTTATCGACATTGATCTGATCAGTCAGATCCATACCGTATCCGAGGGATAGTTCGTAGAAGAACAGATATTGTGCAGCTTCATCTGCGCCATCTGGCAGGCGCAGATAATTCGGGTCATCGCCGTGCATGTTCATATTCAAACGCTTGATAGTATCGGTTAACGAGCGAACATGGCGCACGTCTTCATGCTGTCGCAGCCATTCGGTGAAGGCACCGACCTGTTTGAGATATTCGGGATCGCTAATGCCTTCGGCTGCGCCCGCAGGCAGTGCCCATTCGAGAATGTTCAAGCCACCTAGTCGCTTTTCGTAAAAATCGGTATCGCGGCGGAATTCATATCTCTCATCAAAATATCGGACGAAATCATCTTCGAGTGTCAGGCGTGGAATACCCGCAACCAAGGTCACGACAATCGTCAACCCACCGAGCAACAGCGCCTTACGCCATCTGATCACAAATTCAGCGAGTGGGCGTATGATGCGATCAGTGCGGGCGGGCGCGGTGTGGCGCTTCATTGGCAGGAGTGAGACGAGCGCGGGCAAGAGTGTCAGGGTAAATACCATTGCGGCGATTACCCCAACCGCAACCACATTGCCCAATTCTCGGAAGGGAGGCGAGATCGAAAAATTCAGGGCGAGGAAACCAATCGCTGTGGTGATGCAGGCAATGGCAATCTCGCCCATATGCTCTTCAAGTGCGCGCCGCGCCCATTCCTTTTGGTCCGGCGTTTCGATCATCGTTTGACGCACAGAAGCAAGCAAGTGAACGACGCTGGCCACGGCGAGGGTCATTGTGATCAACGGTGCGGAGATCGTCACTGAAGTCATTGGTACGCCTGACCAACCGAGTGCGCCGAGTCCGACAACGGCCGAAAAGATGATCACGATCAACGTCATTATCGTGCCGATGAAACTAAAGAAGGCCAGAAACACGATCAAAAGGATCGCGGCGAACATCAGGGGTGTCAGTGAGGACGCATCCTGTTGACCGGACAACGCGAACTGATTGTTCATGATCACCGAGCCCGTCAGACGTAGCGTGATGTCTGGATTAGCCGCTCGGAAAGTATTCGCTAAGACATCAGTTTCCGCGATTATGTCCGGTACTTCTGTGATCGGAGAAACGCCGGGAAGACGGAAAAGGACGTTAACTGTCGTCACATCTGCAGCAGGTGGAACAAGTGCATGAACCAGCGATACGCGGTCCAGTGCTGTCGTCTTTGCTACGTCGGCTTGTTCTTGGGTGACATTGGCGGGATCTTCAACGAGATCACGAACCGTCATGACGTCACCATCCGCGGTCGTGTTCTGGAAATTTGTTATGGAGTCGACGCGGCGGACAAAGGGTAGTAGCCACGCCTTCTCGGTCAATTCACCCACTGCTTTGAGCGTATCGGGGGTGAAGACTTTGCCGTCCTTTGGTTCGACCAATAAGATTAGGTTGTCATCCTTGGCGAACTCTGCCTCAAAGGCATCCAGTGCAATTCGATCTGGATTTTCTTCAGCGAAGAAAATCCGGGCATCCGGATCAAAAACGAGATTTTTCATCCCCGCGCCAATGCCCCCAACCAGCGCGAGGGATAGCGCAATCCAAAACCAGCGAAGCCGAACAATGAATTCTGCTAAGCGCGATGAAAAACCCATCTTTCGATGTCCTTTGGAAGTGGATCAATGCAGAGGTGATTGCAGAAGTTTAAAAAATAAACAATGAATAAAGTCAAAAAATTTCATTTTTTTATATACCAATCTGTGTGAGAGAAGCAGCCAACGCATTTCGAAATCGGTGGGTTGGGGTAGCTATGAGACGTCAGAAATGATCTATTGCCGAGAGTTCATTAGTCTATTGGTTCTTAATCGATGCAGGCACTTACGTGATTGACGTTTCCTACGTCATTACTGTTTTCAACAAGGCATGGGTTTTGCCGCGTGTGTGGGACAGCTTGCGCGCACAAACTGGCGACTTTAGTCGGCAATTTGTGTTCGTTGATGATGGTTCGACAGATCATTCGCTTGAGGTTTTACGAGGCTTTGCGGCGGACGATGACCGTATCGTAATCATTGAGAATTCCGAGAATGTCGGCCCAGCACTTCGCCTGAACCAAGGGGCCAAGGCTGCGAATGGACGATGGCTTCATCTGCTCGATGGGGATGATGCGATCCCGCCGAATGCGACGGAATGGATGTTGGCAGCACTCGAAGACCGAAATGCGCCGTTGATGTATGGATGTCGTCGCATCGAAGACGTCATACCAATTCCTGCGGATGCTGAAGCTCAACTTATCGCGGAACCCCTGAGTTTTGCGGCGGCGAGGCCGATTTCGCACATCGCATTGATGGTCGCGCGCGCTGTTTTTATGGCTTCAGGGGGGTGTGACGAACGGATTTTTATCCAAAACCAGTCTTTGCCGTTACGCTTGGGCGCGCGGGTTCAAACGATGCTGTGGACAGATGCGACCCTGGCATGTCAACCCGCCGAACGGCCCGGTGAGCTTTCAAAGAACGTGATGCAACACCATCATGATCGTTTCTTTGCCGCCTATAATGTGCTCCACAGTTTACCAGAAGACCACGAAGCCGCCGTGACATTGCGCCGTCTTTGTGCATCGGCGCGCTGGAAGGCGCAGCGGGATGCCAGCAAAATCCCTTGGTTTGACGCAGCGTTCTTCGCGTATTTGCGATCCCGAATCGGAGGTTTCCCCTCTGACGATGTGCTGAGCGTAACAGCAACACAGTTTAGAAATCAGGAGGGGATCAGGCGGCCCGCATCGCGGTGATTAAACGCCCTCGACAATCACAACCTCTGAGTCCGAAGATGCTTGGCGCAACTTCACAGCCGCCTGATATTCAGGGGAGTTGTAACATTCCATTGCGGATTCGTAGCTTTCAAATTCGATCACTACATGACGGGAACGGATTGGCCCCTCGGGTCCTTCACACTTTCCACCGCGAACGTGAAACTTCGCGTCGTATTTTTCGAAAGCCAGTGCGTCTTGTGCGAGATACTTGGGATAGTTATCCGCATCAGTGATATCGACATGCAAGATCCAGTAACCCTTCGGCATCAAACCATTCCATTTATTAAAGCAGGCAAATGATCCAATGGATATGATTGAGGAATACGAAGAACGCAAACGCCTTCGTCGCAGCCGCTTTCGCTGGCGTCTGATTGCGGGCCTTGCGGTTTTGGCGGTGATTGCAATGGTCATTGCCCAGCAGAAACCGAAGACCGGCGCTCATATCGCGCGCTATTCGGTGGAAGGGGTAATCCTTGACGATCGTGACCGCGACAAAGCGCTCAAGAAAATTGCCGAGGATGACACCGTTGAAGCGCTGATCCTGAGTATTGATAGTCCGGGAGGAAGCGTTGTGGGGTCCGAAATCCTTTACGAATCAATTCGTAAGGTTTCGGAGAAAAAGCCTGTGGTGGCCGTCATGCGGAATGTTGCCGCTTCCGGCGGTTATATGGCGGCCATTGCGGCAGACCATATTGTCGCCAGAGGCAATACGATTACCGGATCTGTCGGTGTGATTGCCCAAATGCCCAATGCACATGAGCTGATGGGTCGGCTGGGAGTTTCGATGCTGGAGATCAAGAGCGGACCGTTAAAGGCACAGCCAAGTCCATACCAGCCTGTTGGCGATACGGTTTTAGCAGCTCAAGAAGTGATGGTTGCCGAATCATTTGACTGGTTTCTGAATCTCGTCACGGAGCGCAGAACGCTCTCGAATTCTGCCGTTGATCAGATCACCGCCGGGGGTGTTTTCACGGGTCGACAGGCAAAAGCGCTGGCTTTGATCGACAGTTTGGGCGGCGAGGATGAAGCTGTGACGTGGCTGGAAAGCGAAAGGGATATCCCAGAAGATCGAAAGGTCATCGACTATGGAATCACTGATAAATCTATGCTCGATGCGCTTGCGGATATTGTCGGCCTCGCGCGAAACGATACTGGTTTTTTGTCATCAGGTCTATATGCCGTTTACCGCTAAATTCCGAAAACGATGTCGGACTCCACTAGACATTCCTTGGAAAGCGTGAGAATTTAAGGGCATAGCCGCACGGGGCGAGTGTGGGAAAAGGACTCACTTACGATGATTAAATCTGAACTGATCGCGAAACTAGCGGAAGAAAACCCGCATCTTTATCAACGAGACGTTGAGCGGATCGTATCGACGATCTTTGACTCGATTTCCGAGGCCCTGTCTCGCGGTGATCGTGTGGAGCTTCGTGGCTTCGGCGCGTTCTCTGTCAAACATCGGGATGGTCGGGTGGGCCGCAATCCCCGAACGGGCGAGTCTGTTGAAGTTCCGGAAAAGTCGGTTCCGTTTTTCAAAACTGGTAAAGAACTGCGCGAACGGTTGAACGAGGGTTATAACCAGAGCTAATGCGCTATCTGACCATCATACTGGCTATTGGTTTCGGCATGTTGCTGAGTTGGATTATGTTGCTCAATCCTCAGCTTGTGCAGGTTCGGCTGGATTCGATTGGCGCAAATGGCCTGAGCTGGTTGAGAGAACCCGTCAGGCAACTTCCCATGTGGCAAGTGATCTTCTGGTCTGTGGCGGTTGGCATTGTGATTGGCTTTTTACTGACCTGGAGTAGCGGCGCAGATCGCCGTCGCCGATTGCGCGATCTGGAGATCGAGCGGGATAGTACGATTATCGAAGACGATGAACCGGATTACGTTGTTGGCCTGAGCCGCCGTCGGTGACGTCACCCTCCGTGAAAATTTGTGGCCTCTCCACGCCGGAGACGCTGGATGCTTCTATTCGTGCAGGTGCGCGATATGTCGGTTTTGTCTTTTTTCCACCTTCGCCGCGTTCTCTAACACCGCAACAAGCGGCTGAGCTTGCGGTTCGAGTGCCGCCCGGTGTGTCTAAAGTCGGCCTCGTCGTTTCGCCGGATGATGCGCTGCTCGACGAAATCTCACGGGTGGTTCCGCTCGATATGATTCAGGTCCACAAGGTCGACGATCCTGACCGTCTGGCCTCAATTGGCGCGCGGGTTGGCCTGCCGGTAATTGCCGCAGCACCGATTGCGACGCCAGAGGATGTTGAGACCGCCCTGCGGTTGGCGGAGCCTGCACAAATGGTGCTGTTTGATGCAAAGCCTGCAAAAGACGCCACTTTACCGGGCGGGAATGGAATTCGCTTTGATTGGCGGCTCTTATCCACCCGGCGGCTCCCGAAACCGTGGATGCTGGCAGGGGGGCTGACCCCTGAGAATGTCGCTGAAGCCATTGCATTGACGGGCGCTGTCCACGTTGATGTCTCAACCGGGGTTGAATCAGCCCCCGGCGAAAAGGATGCGGATCGGATCGCCTCGTTTATCCTCAATGCGGGCGTTCCAAAACTTTAGACTTTCCTGAACTCTGTTCGGAACCTCCTCGAAAGCTGCGCGTTTAGATTGTGTCGCGTCGGGGTGGCTCGATCACCGGAGGAATTTTCATGTCAGCAATGCCCCAGCGCCTCGTGCCGGTTAGGGACGTGAGGCCCAGCGCCTTGCTTGCGAAATTCGCTGCGTTTGTTTCGTTAGGTGATGCCGAAGCTTTCGCGCTGCAAAACTGCGAAGGAGAGACGCAGCGCTTTAGGCGCCGGAAGACGATCCGGCGTCAGGGCGAGGCGGCATCTGACATTTTAATGCTGAGATCCGGCTGGGCTTTTAGCTTTGCGGTCATGCCCGATGGGGGGCGGCAAATTCTGGATCTGCATTTTCCGGGAGACTTGATTGGAGCCTCCTCGATTGCTTTTGACACTCTGTCGCATGGGGTAGCGACAGTCACGCCGGTTGAGCTGTGTACGCTTACCAAAGAGCAGTACGCATCGTTTTTTCGGGTTTCCGCGCAGCTTGGTACGGCCATTCATGCGATGGCTATGGTCGAGAACGCTCTGCTGACGGATCGTCTGAAATCCATCGGGCGGATGGAAGCCCGTGATCGCCTCGCGCTTTTCTTCCTGCAGATCATCACCCGCTTAGAAATGACCGAAATTGAGCGGCGTTCAGTGCAGTTTGGCGCCAGAGAGCCGTCTTGGGAGAGCGGATACCGGGGCACAGCTTATCGCGATTGCTTTCATCTGCCGATGAGCCAAGAGCTGATCGGTGATGCACTGGGCCTGAGTGCAATTCATGTGAACCGTACTCTTCGCCGTATGGAAGAGGAAGGGGATCTTCGTCGCGATCATCAACAGGTGACACTCTTAAATCGGGCGAAACTGTCCGAATCGGTTAATTTTACCAATCGATACACACAGTTCACGACCCACTGGATGCCGGAGTGACAGCGGCTTTCAGATCGTCAAACCACCAACGACTACGCGAATCTAGAGCACCCTGTGTGCTAAACCCCTTGAAGTGCGGGGGTTCTTTCGCGTATGGCCCCTTTGACGGGGCATTCGGCGTGAAAGATCGCATCATTCCCCATTACCTTCTACCGCTCCTGACAGGGAATGCCGATGACCGCGCACGCTCCGAACAGTTTCCGCACGGGCCCCGATGAAAAAGGGCGCTTCGGCGTCTATGGTGGGCGTTTCGTAGCCGAAACATTGATGCCTCTAATACTTGAACTTGAGGCCGCCTATACGGAAGCGAAGCAAGAGCGCAGCTTCAAAGCGGAGATGGAGAATCTGTGGCGGAACTATGTGGGACGTCCGTCGCCACTCTATTTCGCGCCGCGCCTAACCGAACATTTCGGTGGGGCGAAAATCTACCTCAAGCGCGATGAGCTGAACCACACCGGCGCGCATAAGATTAACAATGTATTGGGGCAAATCTTGCTGGCCCGCCGCATGGGCAAGACGCGGATCATTGCCGAGACAGGGGCCGGTCAACATGGTGTTGCCACCGCGACGGTCTGCGCGAAGTTTGGTCTGAAATGTGTCGTCTATATGGGCGCAACAGATGTTGAACGTCAAAAGCCTAATGTCTTTCGGATGAAACTGCTTGGGGCTGAGATCGTGCCTGTGACCTCGGGCCGTTCAACGTTGAAAGATGCGATGAATGAAGCGCTTCGCGACTGGGTCACAAATGTCGATGATACGTTCTATTGCATTGGAACAGTGGCAGGGCCGCACCCGTATCCGGCGATGGTTCGGGATTTTCAATCGGTCATCGGTTGGGAAGCTAAGGGGCAAATGCGCCATGCCGAAGGGCAACTTCCGGATGTTCTGGTTGCTTGTATTGGTGGTGGCTCGAACGCGATGGGTCTGTTCCATCCGTTCCTTGATGATCCTGAAGTTCGGATTGTCGGCGTCGAAGCAGGCGGCAAGGGTGTTGATACCGACGAACATGCAGCGTCACTGACCGGCGGTCGCCCCGGCGTCTTGCACGGTAATCGAACGTACCTACTGCAAGACGATGACGGCCAGATCAAAGAAGCGCATTCGATTTCGGCTGGTCTCGATTATCCGGGGATCGGGCCTGAGCATTCGTGGCTGAAAGATAAAGAACGGGTCGAATATGCCTCCGTCACAGACGATGAGGCACTGAAAGCCTTTACGCTCTGTTGTGAGATGGAGGGGATTATCCCTGCCCTCGAACCTGCCCATGCGCTCGCTCATGTGGCCAAGATCGCGCCCGAAATGGACAAAGATAAGGTACTGCTGCTGAACATGTGTGGGCGCGGCGATAAAGATATTTTCACGGTCGCCGATGCGCTCGGCGCCGAACTCTGAATTGGAAGACTGAATGCCGAAATTCGCATCGGGTGACGTTGTTATCCTTGTATCGGGCAGCATGAAGATGGCTGTCGAGACGACTAAAGGGTCCGATGTCAACGTCGTTTGGGCCGATGGCGGCACGGTGCATCGTGCCGCGCTTCCAGAGTCTGTGCTCGACAAATATATCGCGCCGGAACGCAGCAGCTTTAATCGCCCCGAAGGACCGCGCGGTGGCGGCGGTGATCGCGGTGGCTTCAAGCCAAAACGTGATTTTGGCGGCGGTAGCGGCGGTTTCAAACCCGGCGGAGGCGGTGGCTTCAAACCGGGGGGCGGAGGACCGCGCAAAGACTTTGGTGACAAATCCCGTGGCGGCCCCCGCCGCGACAGAGATTGAGTGAGGGCCGGGAATGTCCCGAATCGAAAAACGCTTCGCAGCGCTGAAAGATAAGAACCAGGCCGCTTTCGTCAGCTTTACGATGGCGGGTGATCCGAATTACGATGCATCTCTGGATTTGATGCGCGCCTTGCCGAAAGCGGGTGTCGATATAATCGAAATCGGAATGCCGTTTACGGACCCGATGGCCGATGGTCCCGCCATTCAACTCGCGGGACAACGGGCGATAAAGGCGGGTCAAACTCTGAAAAAGACCCTCGACCTCGTCGCTGCCTTCCGAAAGGGCGACGATGAAACCCCAATCGTGCTGATGGGGTATTATAACCCGATATATACTCACGGCGTTGAGGCGTTTATTTCTGATGCAAAAGCCGCAGGTCTTGACGGGTTGATCGTTGTTGATTTGCCGCCCGAGGAAGACGACGAATTGTGTGTGCCTGCGTTGGCGGCTGGCCTTGATTTCATTCGCCTCGCAACACCGACGACGGACGAAAAACGTCTGCCGAAGGTGCTCGAAAACACCTCTGGGTTTGTTTATTACGTCTCGATCACCGGTATCACGGGTGCGGCGACACCGGATGAGAATGCCGTCGGCAAAGCCGTGGCCGCGATTAAAGAAAAGACGGACTTGCCCGTCGCCGTTGGTTTCGGTGTCTCAACGCCGGAGCAAGCAGCAGAAATTGCCAAGGTTGCAGATGGTGTCGTCGTTGGTTCAGCGATTGTTCGGGCTGTTGCCGATGGGTTGACCGTCGCGGGGCCACCGAAAAAGTCCTTCCAGAAGGACGTCGTGTCGGTTGTCAAAAAACTTGCGAATGCGACAAAGCGCGCCCGCAAGTAACGCGGACGCAGTGATGAAGCGCAATAGCGATCTCGAAACGCGCTAATTGCCCTTTTCGCTTCGCTCGCCTAAATTGGGGTGAAAGCAAAGCGAGCAGGCAATGAACTGGATTACCAATTACGTCCGACCAAAAATCGGAACGCTGCTCAATCGGCGTGAAACTCCTGATAATCTGTGGGTGAAATGCACCGAATGCAGCCAAATGGTGTTTCACCGGGAACTGGGTGAGGCGCAACAGGTGTGTCCCTATTGCTCGCACCATATGGGGATTGTGCCGGAAGAACGGTTTGCCCGTCTTTTTGATGATGGCAAATACGATGTTATTGAACAGCCAGAAACGCCAGTTGACCCCCTCCAATTCCGGGATGAAAAGCGCTATACGGATCGTCTAAAGGACGCGCGAAAAAAGACTGCGCGCGATGATGCGATACTGATTGGTCGGGGTAAAATTTCAGGTGTGACCACGGTTGCCGCGGCCTCGGATTTCAAGTTCATGGGCGGGTCGATGGGGATGGCCGTTGGCAATGCGCTATTGGCCGCTGCTGAGGCCGCAATAGCGGCGAAAGCGCCCTTGATCATCTTTTCAGCGGCGGGCGGCGCGCGAATGCAAGAGGGGATCTTGTCTCTGATGCAGATGCCGCGCACAACGATTGCGGTGCAGATGGTGCGCGAGGCGGGCTTGCCCTATATTTCCGTCTTCACGCATCCCACGACGGGTGGTGTCACCGCTTCCTATGCGATGTTGGGTGATGTGCAGATTTCCGAACCCAATGCGCTGATTTGCTTTGCGGGGCCACGCGTCATTGAACAGACCATTCGTGAGAAACTGCCGGAAGGCTTTCAGCGCGCGGAGTACCTGTTGGAACACGGGATGCTCGATATGGTCGTGGATCGCCGCAAAATGGCAGGCGAGATCGGCAAAGTGCTGCGGATGTTAATGAGACTGCCAGCGGAGGCGCCTGCGCTTCCTGATCCGGGCGGTGAAACATTGACCGGCATTGTGGAAGGCGGAAAAACAACGAAGCCTAAAAGCGATGCAACGTGACCATCGCGGATACAACGAAAAGCGACGCGATTCTCGCGCGACTTCTCGCCCTTCATCCCAAAGTTATCGATTTATCGCTGGAGCGGCTGGAACGTTTGCTCGCTGCCCTTGGCAATCCTGAGCGGTCGTTACCTCCTGTCATTCACATCGCAGGCACAAATGGCAAAGGGTCCACTGGCGCGTTTATCCGTGCAGGGCTAGAAGCGGTAGGCAAGACGGTTCATGCCTACACCTCGCCGCACCTCGCGCGGTTTCACGAGCGGATCAGGCTGGCGGGGACGCTGATCGACGAAGATTCGCTCGCAGCACTTCTGGAAGAATGCGAAAGTGCCAATGATGGCCAGCCGATCACGTTTTTCGAGATCACCACGGCGGCAGCGTTTCTCGCATTTTCGCGCACGAAGGCGGATTATACGATTCTGGAGGTCGGTCTTGGGGGTCGGCTGGATGCGACGAATGTCATCAAGCAGCCTGCCCTAACCGTAATTACTCCCGTTTCCATTGATCATCAAAGCTATCTCGGTGACACGCTGGCCGAGATAGCGGGTGAGAAAGCCGGTATTCTAAAGCAACATGTACCCGCAGTTGTTGGGCCACAAAAAGAGGCCGCGATGGGTGTGATCGCGGCACAGGCGCGGCGGCTGTCGGTGCCAATTCATGCGGCGGATGCGGATTGGACTGCGCGGCGCGAGGCACGGGGTTTTTCTCTGCAATATGAAAGCGGTTTGGTCGATTTACCCGTGCCTTCTCTGCCGGGAGATCATCAGATTGACAATGCCGGGATCGCAGCAATGGCGCTGATCTTACTGGGCTTTGATGAGCCAGGTATCTTAACCAGCGCGACCCGGAACGCTGAATGGCCCGCGCGGATGCAGCGCCTTAAATCCGGTGCTTTAGTCGAGGGCGCGCCAGCGGGGTCGGAGGTGTGGCTCGATGGCGGTCATAATCCTGCCGCTGGTGAAGCCTTAGCGCGATTGCTCGCCGATATGGAAGAGCGCGACCCTAAACCGCTCCACATGGTTTGCGGAATGCTCAACACCAAGGATGTGATCGGCTATCTGCGCCCGTTTCAGGGTTTGGCACGGCGCATCTATTGCCTGTCGATCCCCGGCGAGGATGCCACGCTGACATCTGATGAGCTTGCCGATTATGCCGAAGCCGCCGATCTCGACGCGATTGAGGTGGAAGATGCTGAAGAAGCCATGCGTCTGATCGCCGGAGAAGAAGATGCTGCGATTACGCCGCCGCGTATTCTCATTTGCGGATCGCTTTATCTGGCAGGACGTGTGCTGCGAGAGAATGCCTGACAGTTTTCGACTGAAGCAAGAGGTCAGCGCTTCTCGCCGAATTTTCCTGTGATCAAAGATTCCATCGCATCGACCATCGCCTCGGCATCTTCGCCATTTGCTTCAACCTCAATGACGGAGCCTTGCGTGGCTGCGAGGGTAAGCAGGTCCATAATCGAACGGGCGTCAGCCTCTTCGCCATCGAAGCGGACAATCGCGTCAGCCTGGAATGTTTCGCAAAGCTGCGAAAGTGCGCCTGATGCCCTCGCGTGTAAGCCGCGCTCGTTCGCTATCGTCATTCGGCGGATGATTACCGCGCCCATTCCGCTGCTTTCTGAGATCCAGTCTCGGAAGGTTGGGCGTAGCCGATGTAGTGCCTGCCCGCCTCAAGCCCAGCATGCGCGACATGCACGAGGCCGCTGTGCCTGCGGGCGCGAACCACGGACACCAGCATCGGTAGGTTGATGCCCGTCACAGTGATAATTTCATCACGTGCGGCAATGCTCGCCGCAACATTACAAGGGGTGCCGCCGAAAATATCTGACAAGATCAGGACGCCATCGCTGCCATTGGAAACGCGCGCCACGGCGTCAGATAAATCTGCGCGCATATCCGCTAGCGGAACACCGGCTGCGACCGAGACTGTTTCCATCTGTTTTTGGGTGCCGAGCATATTCTCAACTGCGGCCCTGAGTTCCCGACCGACGCCGCCATGAGTAATGAGGACGACGCCGATCATCTTAGGCCTTAACCGTCAGCGGATTGCGCGCGCCGACCGGCAAATCGCGGTGGCGTATGACAGGCGCATATCCTGCGGCGCGGATGGATTGCCCTAGTCGTTCTGAAATCATAACAGAGCGATGTTTTCCGCCCGTACATCCGATTGCGATGTTCAGGTAGCTTTTTCCTTCATTGGAATAGCGCGGTAACAAAGAAACGATCAGGTCCGCCATTTTGGTATAGAGTTCCTCAAAGCTTTCATCTGAGGAAATGTAATCCTGAACTTCCTTGTCCAGTCCAGTTTTTTCACGCAGATCTCTTCGCCAGTAGGGGTTGGCCAGATAGCGCATGTCAAAAAGAAGGTCTGCACCACGCGGCGCACCCTTTTTGAAACCAAACGAAATAATAGAAACCGTCATGGCGCCCGAATCGTCACCAAAGCGTTCTCCGATTTCGCGGCGCAGATCCGTCAGCGACAAATCGCTCGTATCAATGGAGACATCCGCCTGAACGCGCAGCGGTTCCAGCATGGTCCGTTCAGCGACTAGTGCCGCCTCGACTGGCGCGCCCTCGGCCATTGGATGTTTGCGGCGGGTTTCTTGAAAACGCCGCAGCAGCATCTCATCCGCGCATTCGAGAAACAGAAGCACGACTTCTGTCTTATCCTGCAATCGCAAATCCGAGATCATATCTGCGCAGCGTTCAGTATTAAAACCCCGGCTGCGTTCGTCGATCCCAATCGCCAACCGCACACCTTCACCGGCATAATCTTCGACGATCGCCTTCACCAAGTTGATGGGAGGATTATCGACAGTTTCAAAACCTTGATCGGCAAGCGCCGCAAGTGTCGATGTCTTGCCAGCCCCTGCGACACCCGTCACGAGGATTAGCTGAGTAGTATTGCCCCCAGCACTGGGAAGGAGGAATGATGGTGTATCGCCCATATCCACATCGTCACCTATGGATGACATCACGTCAATCGGGCTGACGTATGTGTCATAAGTTTTACAGAGTCTCAGGCTGGCAATCGCAACACAAACCGCGCGCCATCTGGATTTTCTGTATCGCCAATATTCTCTGCATGGATCGTGCCGCCATGAGCTTCCACGATTTGCTTGGAGATCGACAGGCCCAAACCAGAATGACGGCCAAATTCTTCTTCGGCGGGGCGCTCGGTATAGAATCGCTGGAAAATACTTTCGAGATTATCGGGGGGGATACCGGGGCCTTGATCTTCAGTCGTGACCCAGGCCGAGCCATCCTCACCGCGACCGGCGGTGAGCCGAATCGTGGCACCGGTTTCGCTGAACGAAACGGCATTCTCGATCAGGTTGGCCAAGACTTGTCCTAAACGACTTTCCAGCCCGCGCACCATTAAGGGCGTAGGCGGAACCGAGGTTGTAAGGATGACGCCATGCTCTGTCGCGCGGGAGATGTCGGCCATCGTCTCGACCAATGCCGCCAAATCAAACGGCGCGCGTTTTTCCCGAACGAGTTCGGCATCTAGACGCGAAGCGTTCGAGATGTCGGTAACGAGTCGATCCATACGTTTGACGTCATCCTGAATAACTTCCATCAGGCGCGCGCGCGCATCGTCGGTTTTGGCAAGGCTCATGGTTTCAACTGCGGAGCGCAGAGAAGTGAGCGGGTTCTTGATCTCATGCGCGACATCAGCGGCAAAGGACTCAATCGCGTCGATGCGGGAATAGAGTGCCTCTGTCATGCGGCGTAAAGCGCCGGACAGATCGCCAATCTCATCAGCGCGAGCGGTGTAATCAGGAATTTCAATTCGATCCGGCTGCAATTGCATGTCTTCCTGAACGCCGGCGGCTTCGGCGGCAACGGCCAGTTTCCGCAAGGGACGGGCAATGCCGCGTGCGAGCACAAAAGACAGAAGGAGTGAGACCAGACCAGCCACAATGACCACGCGCAGGATTTCGATCCGGCCCACACGAATAACACGGTCAATATCGCCGCCTTCTGTCGAGAGAACCAAGACGCCCATAACGACTTTCAGCCGTTGAATAGGCACAGCGACGGAGACGATCAGCTCCCCGTCAGAGTTCACACGCAACGCCGACGAAACCTCGCCCCTTGCCGCGTTATAGACCTCGGTGTCTTCGGTAATCCCCGCAACTGGTGTTTCAATATAAAGCGGTAAGTCATCTTCGAAGAAGATTTTAGCAACCCGGCTATAGGCCTCCTCGACCCATCCTAATAGGCCGCCCGATCCTTTTGGCGGCGGCGCAAGTTCTTGGGTTTCCACTGGCGGACGAGCAAATTCGAAACTTCGCGTATCTCCGGTTAGCCGCCCCCGTGTGTAAAGCTGTGCCCGCTGGCCGGTGGGCAGCGTAAGTTGACGCAAGACCTCATTGGCGGCGTAGGCATCATAACGGGTCGCTTCGGGGGAAACGGCGGCCAATTCCGCGATGGCCGTCGCGACAATCTCGCCTTGAGTAATGAGAGAGTTCACTCGAACCTGAACGAGTTCAGTGCGGAGTTGGTTTAGAAACAATACGCCCGTCACAAGAACGGCCAGCCCGACAAGATTGATCGCGACAATTCGTTGAGTGAGGCTGTTGAGCGGTCGGAGAAACTTCAGCCCCCGCCACGGTGACAGCCGTTTTTGAGCGACCACTAATGGCTCAAGCGGGTCTTCCTGCACATCAGGCATATCGCTTGCCAGCGGCGGCGGTGATCCCGCGCCGTCGGAAAGCTCTTCCTGGACCTCGCCGTAATCGAGTGCGGGGTCAGGTCTCGCGATATCGGTATCCGACACCATAAAGGGTCTCGATCGAGGCGAATTCGTCGTCAGTCATGCGGAATTTTTTGCGTATCCGCTTGATATGGCTGTCGATTGTGCGGTCATCGACGTAAACTTGATCGTCATAGGCGGCATCCATCAGGCTGTCGCGGCTTTTGACAAAGCCGGGGCGTTGGGCCAGCGCCATAAGGATCAAGAATTCCGTCACGGTCAGTGTGACTGGCTCGCCATTCCACATACAAGAATGGCGCATCGGGTCCATTGTCAGCTTGCCGCGCGTCATGATCTTGTCTTTTTCGGCGCGCTCACCCCCTTCGGCCTGAGCATCGCGGCGGCGTAAAACCGCCCGAATGCGCTCGATGAGCAGTCTTTGGGAGAAGGGCTTTCGGATGTAATCGTCGGCGCCCATTCGCAGCCCCAGAACCTCGTCGATCTCTTCATCCTTTGAGGTGAGAAAGATCACCGGAAGATCAGATTTGAGACGCAACCGGCGCAGCACCTCCATGCCATCCATACGCGGCATTTTGATGTCCAGGACAGCAATATCAGGGGGTTGCTGGCTCAGGGCCGCAAGCGCGGCGGCTGGGTCCGAATAGGTTTTAACATCAAATCCTTCAGCCTCCAACGCGATGGAAACCGAAGTCAAAATGTTGCGGTCGTCATCGACCAAAGCAATGGTGGGCGTCGCCATCTGTGCCGCACTCCGAATTAAATACTCAAGCGCAACCATAAGCGGCCTCGCAAGGCGATACAATGGCCAGAAAAAGCCTTGAATTGCCTTGGAGGTTACTGAATTTCGTGGGGTTTCAATCACGAAACTCTGAAAATGGGCAAAAGCGCGACGGTACTTAGGCCAGATAAGCGTTGTTGCGTTTCACGAAGGGGTCAGGGCGGCCCGTCTATAAACCCATCCAAAAGGCGCGCTATATCGTGCGCGATTGTCTCTTGCTCCGCGCGGCGCTCTTATGTCCAATACTCGGCGAATGAACGGCGGGAGGTTGCCATGACATCTTGTTCTACTGAGCTGTTGGCGGATGGATCGGAACTTCGGGTCTCTTTTCCCGACGGTGCGTGTGCGCGGTTTCATGCGATCTGGCTGCGGGATAATGCGCTCGACCCCGAAACCCGCTCGGCAAGCAATGGCCAGCGATTGATCACGTTACTGGATCTGCCAGAAGAGATCCGTATCGCTGAGGCCTCCGCAGAAAGTGACACGCTGACGGTTACATTTGCCCCTGAAGATAAATCCGTGACCTTTCCAGTCGCGTGGCTGCGCGCCCATGCGTATGACCGTCCGGAAGCTCCGGCAACGGGTCGGGTCGGTGTCGGGATTGAGACGTGGAGCGGTGCGCTTGACGCAAATGCTGTGAGCGCTGATTTCAGCGCGCTGCACTCGAATGATGTGGCACGGCGGGACTGGTTGAGCCATGTCGCGCGATACGGGTTTGCGAAAGTCACCGGCGGGCCAGTTGAGAACGGTGCACTCCTCAAGGTCGCGGCGCTTTTTGGCTATGTCCGTGAGACGAATTATGGTCCGTGGTTTGAGGTCCGCACGGAAGTTAATCCGACTAACCTCGCCTATACCGGCTTGGGGCTGCAGGCGCATACGGATAATCCGTACCGCGATCCGGTGCCGACTCTGCAAATCCTCTATTGTTTGGAGAATTCCGCCGAGGGCGGTGATAGCCTCGTGGTCGATGGGTTTCGCGCTGCGCAAATCTTGCGCGAGGAAAACGCGCAACACTTCGATCTTTTGTCTCGTCATTGCGCGCGATTTGAATATCGAGGGACGGGCGGCGTTGCGTTGACGGCCCGTAAGCCAATGATCGAGTTGACCCCGGATGGAGAGTTGTCGGCAATCCGGTTCAATAATCGCAGCACTGCGCCGATTACAGATGTCCCCTTCGATGAGATGGCCGCCTATTACGCGGCCTATCGCCGTTTTGGACAGATCATCGAAGACCCAGAACTAGCTGTCGGGTTCAAGCTGGAACCCGGCGAGAGTTTTATCGTGGATAACACGCGCGTTCTACATGGCCGAAAGGGATATGCGGCGACGGGTGGGTCGCGGTGGCTGCAAGGCTGTTATGCCGATAAAGACGGCTTGCTCTCGACGCTGTCGGTTCTGGAGGCTGCGTAATGCCGCAGGTCGTTATCGAGTTCTCGAAAGGGCTTGAAGAAAACCACGATATTCAGGGCTTATGCGAAAGCCTATTCGATGCTCTGGCCTCCGAAGAAGAGGTCGCAGACCCCTCGACAGTGAAAGTTCGGGCGCGACCCGTTGAATACTTTCGGAACGGCACGGAACCGCCCAGCTTTGCCCACGCGACATTCCTGTTGTTGGATGGACGGGACGAGGCGACCCGTAAGCACCTCAATCACCGTATTCTCGGGGTGATGGAGGCAGCTTTATCGGATGTCGGGAGCCTGTCTGTCCAAGATGTCGAGATGTCGCGCGCGACCTATGCCAAGCGCGTGTTGCAGGGGTAAGATCATGACAGACGATCTGACACCCCAAACCATCGTTGCGTTTCTGGCCGATATTTTTGAGCGGCGCGGAGGCGAAGAGTATCTCGGTGAACCGGTGACGATGGCCGAACACATGCTGCAAGGCGCGCATTTTGCCGAACAGCGCGGCGAACAGGAAGACCTGATCGTTGCGGCACTTCTGCATGACATTGGACATTTCACCTCTGAGTTTGGCATGTTCTCTATGGACGATACCGAGGACAAATTGCACGAAGAGGCAGGGGCGAAAATTCTGGAGCGGTTCTTCCCCAGTCTCGTCACCGATTGCGTCCGTTTGCATGTCGCAGCCAAGCGGTATCTGTGCGCGGCGCGCCCTGAATATTTTGAACGGCTGTCAGAGGCGTCGATTCATTCCCTGAAATTGCAAGGCGGACCGATGACGCCGGAAGAAGTCACCACCTTCGAAGCCAACCCGAACGCTGATGCAATTATCAAACTGCGCTATCTGGATGATGAGGGGAAAATTGCTGGTTTAAAGACGCCAAGTTTCGCGCACTTTGCCCCGATGGTCCAACGGGTTGTGGACGCTCATTGCGGCGCGTCGTGAGGGGTGCGTTTTCGTATATCGCGGCTGGTTGAATTTGCCCTCACAATGCGCGCAAGGGGCACAGGGCGTCGGCGGGGGCGGCCCTGTCCAGAACGTTGCACCTAAGCTCTTGCCAGCGCCTTCTTCAGCCCCTACCCACCGCGCATGGCACGACGCAAAAAAGGCAATCCGGTTCATGGCTGGCTGATCCTCGATAAACCTTCGGGGGTTGGGTCGACGCCGCTGGTCGGCAAGACGAAATGGGCACTGAATGCCCAAAAATGCGGTCATGCCGGGACGCTCGACCCGCTCGCGACCGGTGTGCTCGCGATGGCTTTGGGCGAGGCGACGAAAACCGTTCAGTATGTGATGGATGGCGATAAATCCTATCGCTTTACCGTTCGCTGGGGGGGTGCCACCAATACCGATGATGCCGAGGGCGAGGTGATCGAGACCTCAGAAAACCGCCCGACCCGAACGCAGATCGAAGCGGCCCTTCCGCAGTTTATCGGTGAAATCCAGCAAATCCCCCCAGCCTATTCGGCTATTAAAATCAACGGTGAGCGTGCCTATGCACTCGCCCGCAAAGGCGAGACTCCCGAACTGTCCGCCAGACCGATTCGCATGAACGACTTAAGACTGGTCGAGCAGCCTGATCCCGACACGGCTATTTTCGAGATGACCTGCGGTAAAGGCGGCTATGTGCGGGCAATTGGCCGCGATTTGGGGCAATCTTTGGGTTGTTTAGGCCACATCACACAACTGAGAAGGACGCGGACGGGGCCATTTACGCTCGAACACGCGATTTCACTGGAGTTTTTGGAGGAAATGCGCCATACGCCCGGCTCTGACGCACGGCTTATCTCCGTCGCGACAGGGCTGGACGGCGTCCCGGCCCTCGCCGTGACAGAGGCACAGGCGGCTCTCCTCCGAAACGGACGAGAGGTTCCTGTGGCGGTGTCCGGCCTCGAATACGGTACGACAGCCTGGGCAGCCCTTCATGGGGTGCCGGTGGCCATCGGGCGGATTAAGGGCGGATTGCTGCACCCCGACCGCGTTTTGCTTATGCCCGACGCCGAAGGAAATGAAACATGTCTATCTCTGCCGAACGCAAACAGGAATTGATGAAAGAGCACGCCATTAAAGACGGCGATACCGGCTCTGCCCATGTTCAGGTCGCCATCTTAACCGAACGCATCACGAACCTGACTGAGCACTTCAAAAGCAACAAAAAAGACAATCACAGCCGCCGCGGTTTGCTGAAAATGGTCAGCACGCGCCGTAAGCTGCTGGATTATATCCGCAAGAATGACGAAGAGGCCTATAAGGCTCTCATCGGAAAGCTCGGCATCCGTAAGTAAGCGGGCCGATGTTTACGCCTCACCACAAAATTCTGGCGTGCCGCATCCTGACAGGTGCGGCTTGACCCTCGCGGTTCTTTCGCGGGGGTAGTGGTGTTTCTGAACCGGCGTTCTGACCCAACGTCACGGATACTAAGCAGGGTCTTCGCGCAATCCGGCGCGAACCGCGCGGCGTCTGACTACGCCGCACTGCGGATCATGGGGAAGGCCCCGGTCCGCTTACGCAAGGAAAAAGAGTAATGTTTGATATTGTCCGTAAGGAAATCGAGTACGCAGGCGAAACCCTGTCAATCGAAACAGGGCGCGTTGCCCGTCAGGCCGACGGTGCCGTGATTGTGACGCTCGGCGAAACTTCGGTTCTGGCTGCCGTCACTTTTGAGAAAAAGCCAAAGGTCGGTTTCGACTTCTTTCCACTGACCGTTCACTATCAGGAAAAGTTCTACGCTGCGGGTAAGATCCCCGGCGGCTATTTAAAGCGCGAAGCGCGCCCGTCAGAAAAAGAAACCCTGACCTCGCGCTTGATTGACCGTCCGATCCGTCCTTTGTTCGTCGACGGTTTCAAAAACGAAACGCAGGTGATTTGTACAGTTCTCAGTCACGATCTTGAGAACGACCCTGACATGGTTGCGATGATCGCGGCTTCTGCGGCGTTGACGATTTCGGGTGCGCCATTCATGGGGCCCATCGGCGGGTGCCGGATTGGATATATCAACGGCGAATACAAGTTGAACCCAACCTCAGAAGATCTGGAAGACAGCAAGCTTGATCTGGTCATGGCCGGAACACAGGATGCTGTGATGATGGTCGAGTCCGAAGCCTCGGAACTCAGCGAAGACGTGATGCTCGGCGCAGTGATGTTCGGTCACAAAGCCATCCAGCCGGTGATTGATCTGATCATTTCGCTCGCCGAAGAATGTGCGAACGAGCCATTTGACGTCGAACAAGCCGATCACTCCGCGCTCTACGATAAAATCAAAGGCCTTGGCGAAAGCGCGATGCGCGATGCGTTCAGCACCGTTGATAAATCCGACCGCCAAGACAAAGTTTCCGCAGCGCGTGATCTGATTCAGGAAGGACTTTCTGAAGAGGAACGCGAAGACAGCGGTGCTGTGAGCGGCTGTATCAAAAAGCTCGAAAAATCCATTGTCCGCGGCGACATTGTCAAAACCGGAAAGCGGATCGATGGTCGCGACCTCGCCACGGTGCGCGCGATTGAGTCGCATGTCGGCGTTCTGCCGCGCACGCACGGCTCTGCGCTGTTCACGCGCGGCGAGACTCAGGCGCTTTGCGTCACCACTCTCGGAACGGGTGATGACGAGCAACGCATCGACGCGCTGGACGGTGATTACCGCGAGCGGTTCTTGCTGCACTATAACTTCCCGCCATACTCGGTCGGTGAAGCGGGCCGCTTTGGTCCTCCGGGCCGCCGTGAAATCGGTCACGGAAAACTTGCGTGGCGCGCGCTGCACGCTGTTCTTCCCGCGGCAACGGACTTCCCTTACACGATCCGCATCGTGTCGGAGATTACGGAGTCGAACGGTTCGTCTTCGATGGCTTCGGTCTGCGGCGGTTCGCTGTCGATGATGGATGCCGGCGTGCCGCTGACCCGTCCAGTTGCAGGTGTTGCGATGGGCCTGATCCTTGAGGATAGCGGCGAGTTCGCAGTCCTGACGGATATTCTCGGCGATGAAGACCACCTCGGCGATATGGACTTTAAAGTCGCGGGGACATCGGAGGGCATCACGTCCTTGCAGATGGATATTAAGGTCGCAGGCATCACCGAAGCGATCATGCAACAAGCGCTGACACAAGCGCATGATGGCCGAAATCACATTCTTGCTGAAATGAACAAGGCGTTGTCGTCGGGCCGCGAAGAATTTTCCGCCCACGCGCCGCGCATTGAAACGATGCAGATCAACCCGGATAAAATCCGCGAAGTCATCGGATCAGGCGGTAAGGTCATTCGTGG
>CAZJWF010000004.1:0-78619 GCA_964549375.1 uncultured Neomegalonema sp. | reverse complement strand
TCCTCTACGAAGTATCAATCCATCTCGTCCGCATGTTCGAGAAAAAAGAAGCGCAGCGGCGCAAAGACCTCGGCCTTGACGATGAAGACGACGATTGGGACGAGGACGACGCGCTGTGATCGACAACCCGATGGAACGTATCGCTGATGCGTTGGAACGGATTAGCCCACCGCCTGCGCCCGCCCCCGACTTCGGTGCCGCGGATGCTTTTGTCTGGCACCCCGGCGCGCTCGCCGCGCACGACACCCTGACGCCAGTTCCGAACGTCAACCGCGTAGATATCGGCTTGTTGCACGGGATCGAACGAGCCCGCACCACTCTGCTCGAAAACACCGAACGCTTTGCCAAGGGATTTCCCGCAAACAACGCCTTGCTGTGGGGGTCGCGCGGGATGGGCAAATCTTCGCTGGTTAAGGCAGCCCATGCAAAGATCAACGAGGGACCAGATCGACTGTTGCTCGTTGAAGTCCTCCGCGACGACATTCCAACGATGGGTCGCCTACTAACAACCGTTCGGGAAAATGCTGATCGGCGCTTTTTATTGTTCTGCGATGACCTTAGCTTCGACAAAGACGACGCGCATTATAAGTCGTTGAAAGCTGCACTGGATGGCGGCATTGAAGGACGACCTGAGAACGCCCTTTTCTACGCCACTTCGAACCGCCGACATCTCATGCCTCGCGATATGATCGAAAACGAGCGCCAGACGTCCATCAACCCTTCAGAAGCGACAGAGGAAAAAGTATCGCTCTCTGATCGTTTCGGCCTGTGGTTAGGTTTCCACGCCTGCGATCAAGCGCAATACCTAGAGATGATCCGAGGGTACTGCGATGCCTATCAGATCGAGATCAGCGACGAAGATTTGAGGGCTGAAGCGATTGAATGGCGACAAACGCGCGGCTCTGTTTCGGGCCGTGTCGCTTGGCAATACGTGCAAGATTTGGCTGGACGCAAAGGCGTACCGCTCAAATAACGCGGCACTCAAAGGAAAAAGGGGCCAATCGGCCCCTTTGATTATGCGTTTCCGAAAGGTTAGCCGCGCAAGTGAGCCAGCGTATCTGCCCGACCCGTATTGGCATCTCTCAGCTCAAATCGCACGCGATGATCACGGCTTGATTTGCCGATAGTCTTGCCTTGTGTAACGACATCGCCGGGACGAACTGCTGAATAATCGAGACCAACCGTAAGGCTACGCCAGCCATTGTCATGCTCGATCACGACCAAGACACCCATCGGCCCCCGTTCGACGTGGACAACACGGCCAGCCGCCGAGGCAGCAACCGGCGCATTCCCTTGCGTGTCGATCTCGACCTGACCGGAAGCAAGCCGATAAACGTTGCCATGCACCGGCCAGTCAAAACTGTTGTTCGCGCTGGCTGTTTCAGCCGGTGCGGGCGCAGGCTCACCCAGTGTCGTGACGCGATACCTCTGCGTTGAGGCGCGCTGGATCGGTTGGTGCCCTCGCGCTTTGTTTGCTGCCGCTACGTCAATCGTTTGGACCGATGGTCCTCCAATAAAAGACGGGTTTGGAGCATCGAGAACCTCAACTGCAGGAGCCGTCGCAATTGTCGCAGGACGGCGCGGGACATTCAGGATTTGGCCGATGAAGATCTCAGCCTCAAGATCCAGTCCATTCGCAGCCGCCAAAGCTTGCGGCGTGGTACCAAGCGAGTTGGCAATCGTTAGCAAGTTATCGCCACCCTTGATCGTGTAAGAGCTGGCATCGCGTTCGCTGGCGCTCTGAATCGCTTCGCCAGAAGGTTCAACGATGGGCGGCGCGAAGGCAGCAAACTGTGGCAGCGGCGTCGGAGCCGGTGCCTGAACCAGACCAACACCCGGATTTTGCAGCTCTGGCCAGATACCAGGACGGAGCAACTGGAAAGGACGGGGATATTTGTTGGATGCCGTCGGGACTTTCAAACCATCGCCAAAGCTGCGCGGCGCAGGCGGAGTTGCAGATGGTGCAGGCGTTACTGGAGATGGCGACCGAAGACGTGTTTGTTCCCGTGGGCGTTCTGGCAACAAATCGCGGGCGGCGTCAGTGAAGTCACTATCTGGACCTGTGCGTTCTGCCGGCGCCCTCTGTACTTGTTCTTGCTGACGCGGTGCAACGGGACGACGAGGCGCGAGCGCTTGTTCCTGGCTGCCGAACTGCGGGGCGAGCCAAGGTTGGGAGCTCGGTCTTCTTGGCACAGCGGATTCGCGACGTTCTGCTTGCGGCGCGGCGCGAAGATCACGAACAGTCGCGTAGTCATCGCCGATCGTTTCCAGATCACGGTTCGTCCGCCGCGCAATCGGTGCCAGCGCCTCTTCATCGATCACTGAGCGTCGAGCATCATCACTACTTGTCCTGCCAGAATTTCGCACCGCAGAGCCAGTTTCAACCGGTTCAATAACCAGGTCACTGCTACCGCCCTCACGTTCAAACGGTGCTAAATCAGCAAGCGACTCAGCTTCCGCGAAAGGAGCGCGAGGAGCCGGTGGCGGAGCAGGCGAAAATGGCGCGGCAACCGCCAAGCGCGCGCTTTCTTCAAAAGCTCGATTAACGCTTTGGGCTTCGCGCTGGAATTGTGGTGTTGAAAGCAATTGCTGCGGGCGGGCATTTGGCGCTGATTGCACAGGTGACGAAAACTGCTGCCTGCTCTGTTGCGGCAATTGGTCGAGAATACCAAAAGTATCATTCCCCAGCGAGGCCACCTGATTTCCGGGAACGTTCAAAGCGGCAAATTGAGAATTTGGTTGATACTGACCGAGCTGCGGCAGAGGTTGAGGGCCAAAACCAGATGTCGGATTATAGACGGGCTGTCCAGTAACTGGGCTAAAACCCTGTGCCGTCTGAAAGTTTCCCGAATTACTGCTGCTCAAATCCACCGTGGCGTGAGAAGCAGGCTGAGAGCAGGCGCTTAAAAAAGTCACCATCGCAAGTGCGCTGACGGAGCCGGACGCTGAAAATAAAGAGTGTGAACGCGACATTGAGGGGCCTTTCTGCGCTTTTGTCATACTCCGTATGTGGCAGAGAGAAACCTAAGAGAAGGTTAACAAAGATGAAGACAAACATAAAGTTTCGGCCAGAAGTCCTTTTTTTCAATACGAAAACACCATTTCATCGTTAACAGTTCACTCAAATCCTGCAAAAAGATGTCCATAAATAGGACAGTCCATCAAAATCGATGAAAAATTTTAATTAATTATCAATAATTTATTGCCGTCTTCTCACAATACACGTGTGGTCTCACGGGCGATCATATGTCGATAAGCAACCCGCAGGCGTTGAACCATCGGTCCGGGCACTGAAGCAACACTACCTAACGGATCACCCAAGACGCGGCCATCCACTTCCCGCACGGGCGACACACCCGCGAAAGTCCCCGTCACGAACGCCTCATCAGACCCGTAAACATCGGTCAGCGAAAAATTCTTCTGCCGGACTGGGATGCCCTCTTGCTCGCACAAGCGAATGATATTGCCACGTGTGATCCCACCGAGACAATAATCTCCGCTTGATGTCCACACCTCGCCTCGCCGCACGATGAAAAAGTGAGTCGAATTGCAGGTCGCTACAAATCCCTGCGGATCGAGCATCAACGCCTCGTCTGCACCCGCCTTAGCCGCCTGAATACACGCTTGGATACAATTTAGTTTGGAGTGAGAATTCAGCTTTTGATCTTGCTGATCCGGTCCGGTACGGCGAAATGCGGAAGTAAACAAGGTAATACCGCGATCATCGACGGTCGCCGTCTTATATTCCGGGATGATGACGATGGTCGGCGGTGTGATTGTCACACGCGGGTCTTGATACGGGGTCGCCTTAACGCCCCGTGACACCATAAGCCGGATATGCACCCCGTCCGTCATTCCGTTCGCGTCAATGCAGGCAAATAACTGTTCAACCAATTGCTCCGGCATGACGTCCATCTCGAAATCAAGGGTCCGCGCACCTTCATAGAGCCGGGTGAGATGCGCGCGCAGGAACGGAATACCGCCTTCGTGCAAACGAAGCCCCTCCCAAACCCCGTCACCCAGCACAAAGCCAGAGTCGAAAACGGACACCGTCGCCTCGGCACGCGGCATAAGGTTGCCGTTTACTGAGATGAGAATGTCCGCATTTCTAGGATCATCCTGATAAGCATGTGCGCCGTAACCCACGTCATATTCCCTTCATGTCCGGCGCAAAATACGCCCGCTCTGTATCCTATCCTGTACAGAGCAACGAGCAAGCCTCTGAACGATCGTTGCGGGCTTTGCATTTTCGAAAAGAACAAAGTGGAAAATTCTTCGACAGGAAAAAATTATTTTATCTACTCGGCGGTCTCCCGCACAGTCTTAATCTGCAAAGGGAGAACATCATGGTCCACACCGGTGAGCAGTACCACGCCTCGATCCGCGATGGCCGCGAAGTCCATATCAATGGTGAGCGCGTGAAAGACGTGACCACTCACGCCGCGTTCAAACCGCTCGTCGATATTCGGGCGCGGGCCTACGATATGGCGCACGATACCGCGACTCGTGATGTCATGACCGTTCGCGACGGCGACGAGGTCAACGCCATTGGCAACGTCCTGCCCTATACGAAAGAGGATTGGTGGGCCAAGCGACGCGCAACGGATACCGTCCTCGAAGACATCGGTGGCGTGGTAACACGTATCGGCGACGAGACCGTCGGCGAGATGCGATTGCTCTTTGAAGGACAGAATATCCTTTCGGAGATTGATCCGGTCTGAACCAAAAATATCGAGAACCATATTTTCAAAGTTCTAAAGGACGACCCTTTCCACGTTTCCGCCAATACCGACCCCAAAGGCGACAGGTCAAAAGCACCACTCGACCAAGATTTCGACATGCCGCTTGATGTCGTCAAGGAAACCGATGCTGGGACCGTTGTGCGCGGCGCAAAGTTTGAAACCGCAGCTGCCTATGTCAACCAAGCCTACGATCGCAAATTGGGGTAATGAAGCCCTTTCCGATTACGCGGTGGAATTCATCTGTGACCTTGGCTCGCCCAATCTGAAATTTATCTGCTGCAGTGGATTTGGTGCCGTCCAAGGCCAGTGCCCACGTTCCGATGAACGCGACTATCCACTCTCCAATCGTTTCGATGAGATCGACACACTCGTCATTTTCAACAATGTGCCGATCCCCTGAGAAAACGTACCGTTTTATCGCCATACCAAAGCGGCGACGTTTATTCGGGCAACGCTAAACCGCTATTCCGCCCTCGCCTTTGTTCAACGGAACCTCAAGGTCGCGGATATATTGATCGGCGCGGCCTTGTTCAATGCGCGCCAAACGGGTCTGGACAAGCAACCAGCCGTGCAGGAAAAACTCGCCGAGCTTGCCATCTATCGCGAGAGCATCAACGCCCATCTCACGGCCTCGATCACATTGGGTGAGCGGTCGCCCAGCGGGTTGATGATGCCAAACCAGCCCCTCTTGATGGTCGGACGGGTCACGGCCTGTTCGAAACTTTACGAGGCAATAAACACCGCGAGAGACTTATGCAGCAGGCGACTCTGCGTGACGCCGGACGTTGCGGCTTTTGAGCATGAAGAGACGAAGCCTTGGCTCGATAAATGCTATACGCTCAACGATGAATGAGCCGCTGAGGATCGCCGTAAACTGCCCGCATTCGCCCGCGACCTCATCTCATCCGACTATGGTGGACATCGGCTGACATTCCAAATGTTTGCACAATCGCCGAAATTTGCGCAGATTCAAGCAGTATATTGGAACTTTGATTGGGATGGACCCCTTGATTTGATAAAGAAATCTGAGGGTTTGTCGGACTCAGTTCGTCCAACGTCGCCAAGGCCAGTTGGCGACGGGGCCATAACGCGGTACTTTTCAGCAAATAACAATGCGAAGATGGCTGCGGAGTAACGTCCATGACTGCCCACGACCCAAACATTGATCCGGTTGCCGAATTGAAGGCGAATGTGCGCGTACCCTTTGAAGAGGCGCGTGCCATGCCGAAAAGCGTCTACACCTCTGAAGCGTTTTTAGAAGCCGAGTTGCAGCACATCTTCCGCCAAGACTGGTTCTGTGTCGGTCGGGCAAATGCACTGGAAAAAGCCGGAGATTACACGACGCTCGATCTTGCGGGACAGCCAATCATGGTGGTCCGCGATGCGGATGGCGGCTTACGCGCTCAGTCAAATGTTTGCCTGCACCGCATGTCGACGCTGCTGCATGGGTCCGGCAATACCAAGACCATCGTCTGCCCCTACCACGCCTGGACTTACAACCTTGACGGCCAGTTGCGCGGCGCACCCGCGATGTCGCTGAATGAAGGCTTTAGCAAAGGCGAATATTGCCTGCCTCAGATCAAGTGCGAGGAATGGCTCGGCTGGATCATGGTTTCACTGAACCCGGATGCAGCTCCGGTGGGCGACGGTCTAACCGGCATGATCCCACTGATTGAGAATTATCAGATGGAGAACTACGTCGAGACATTCTTCGAAACCCACACATGGGATACAAACTGGAAAATTCTCGCAGAGAATTTCATGGAGAGCTATCACCTGCCCGTCTGCCACGCCAACACGGTCGGAGCGCTGTCCCGTTTGGAAGATATGATTTGCCCACCGGGGGAACCGGGTTTTAACTACCATACGATCCTGAAAGACGACCAACTCAAAATCGCTTTAGCTCACCCAGAAAACACGCGGATGCAGGGTGAAGAGCGCCGCACGACATATCTGCTGTCAATTTACCCCAGTCTGCTGATCACGCTCACGCCGGGATATTTTTGGTATCTGTCGCTCCACCCGAATGGTGTCGGCAAGGTCGATATTCGTTTCGGTGGCGGCATGTCACCAGAGTACATCAATGACGCGGAGTCGCAGGCACAACTCGCGCAGCTCAAAACCTTACTGGATGAGGTGAACGTCGAGGATCGTGGTTGCACCGAAAAGGTTTATCGCGGCCTTTGTTCAGATGCCGCCAAACCCGGCCATCTGTCGCACTTGGAACGGCCCAATTACGATTTCGCAACCTATCTCGCCTCGCGGATGCCTTAAGACCGAAGATTTGGAGAGCTCGCGTGACTCACACCCGCATTCGCAAGTTCAATACAAGCGTTACCTACCCCGAGCAAAACCTCGACAATGATTTGTGTCAGGCGGTCGTTGCGCGCGGGACAACCATTTTCCTGCACGGGCAAGTTTCGCAAAACCTTGACGACGCAAAAAATGTCACGGGCGATGCCGCAGCGCAAACACACAAGACGATGCAGAACATCAAGTAGCTACTTGACAAATGCGGCTCCGAGATGAGCCACATTTGCCGAATTGTTGTCTACCTGACCGACATTCGCCACCGCGAAGACGTGTACCGCACGATGGGGGAATACCTGAAAGGGTACATCCCGTTTCGACGGGTATTGTGGTGACGCCCTCGCTCGCCCCGAATGGGTCGTGGAAATCGAGGCGACAGCGGTTATTCCCGACTGAGCCTCGCGACGACAGCGGGCAGCTCCTCAAAAGATTCGATAAAGGCGACGTGCCGCAACGTTTCGGGCGCGGCGCTACGATAGCCCCATTGAGTCAGCACGAACGGAACCCCCGCATTCTCCGCCGTTTTGGCGTCCACCTCGCTGTCTCCAACATAAATCAGTGGCCCCGTCCCGAGCGGGTCCGCAGCGCGATGCAACATCGCTGGATCGGGCTTCAACACGCCCGGCAATGTATCCCCGCCCACGACCGCCGATACGGGGGGCATGTGGCGCAGCGCCTCCAAAATCTGGCGGGCTTGTGCCTCAGGTTTTTGCGTACACACCGCCAACGCGCAACCATGATCCGTCAGCGCCAACAAAGCGGCCCGCGCGCCGGGGTACTCATCGACGCCAGTCACAGGGTCTTCGGCGTATATCTCGTTAAACCGAACAAACGCTGCCTCCCCGCCATCTTCCGGCAATCCACCTGTCGTGGTCAGCAGATCAATGACTTGCGCCTTGATCCCGCGCCCCACAAATTTGGCGTATCCTTCGGCGGGAACAATTGGCCTGCCAAGCTCATCGCACAACCGCGATCCTGCCGCCGCGAGCGAGCCGAGGCTGTCCACAAGCGTTCCGTCAAGATCAAAAACCACCCGAACCGGATTCTTCATCGCCATGCCGTCACGTCTTTCTGGATTTCAACCGCGAACCAGCTTTAAGGTTGGCGACATGAAGATAACAGCCATAAAATCCCACATCCTCGGATATGATTTGCCGGAAGAGTTGGGCTACTCACAGCAATATTATGCCCGCCGCACCGCTCATATCGTCGAAGTTTCGACGGACGAGGGCATGACAGGATGGGGTGAATGTTTCGGCCCCGGCCCGGTCGCCATCGCCAACAAGGGGATTGTTGAGGGCGTTATTGCGCCGATGATTATTGGGCGCGACCCGCTCGACCGCGACGTCCTGTGGCATCACGTCTACAATCTACTCCGTGACCACGGCCAAAAAGGAATGCCGCTGCAAGCGCTTTCGGGCGTAGACATCGCGCTCTGGGATTTATGCGGCAAAATTACCGGGCTGCCGCTTTGCAAACTCGTTGGCGGCCAATACCGAGATCAAATCCCCGTCTACGGTTACGGCATGATGCTCAAACGCGAAGACACTGCGTCTCACGTCGCCCGTTTCGAAGACGAGGCTGCGACCATCAAAGGCATGGGCTTCGCCGCCACCAAGATGAAGGTCGGTCTTGGGATCTCTGAGGACATCAAACTCTGCGAAGCGGTTCGCAAAGGGGTCGGCGATGATTATCCATTCATGGTCGATGCGAACCACTGTTACACGACCGGGGATGCGCTGGAAGTTGGGCGCGCCTTGGATGAGTTAAACGCATACTGGTTCGAAGAACCCGTCGCCCCCGAAGACCATGACGGGTATCGGGAGTTACGCGCAAAATTGACCACGCGCATTTCCGGCGGTGAGGCTGAGTTCACCCGATGGGGCTGGCGGCATCTGCTTGAAGGTCGTTGCCTCGATATCGCTCAGCCCGAAGTCTGTGCGCTCGGCGGCGTGTCTGAATACCTCAAGGTGTTAGCCCTCTGTCACACCCATTTCGTGCCGGTTATCAATCATGTCTGGGGCTCGGCGGTCGCCGTTGCTACAAACTTGCATCTGCTCGCTGCAATGCCGCCCCTGCCCGGTGGCCTTTTCCCGCGCGAACCGATGTTAGAATTCGACACCACCCATAACCTGTTCCGCGATGAGTTGTTGGCCGATCCACTGGATATTCAAGGCCAAGTCGCGCGCAACGGCGGCTTCGCCGGCATTCCAGAAGGCCCGGGGCTTGGCGTAGAACCTGACCGCGATTTCCTCGCGAAATACGCGCTCTAACCCCACATGATTGCGCCGTTAGCTCGGCATCATCGCCATGACCTTTTGAAAAAACGGACTGTTTGGATCAGCAAGGACATTCAGTTCGTCAAAGTGATCAACATCCGGAACGACATAGAGGGTAACGTTCCGCGCGCTGCTGCCAAACGCGTCAACATACATTTGCGCCTGTCGATGAAACTCGTCCGTTTCGGCGCCGCCCACAACAACCATTTGCGGCGCGTTCGTCGCAGGAGGATGGTTCAACATCGGGCTTTCGCGTGCCGCTTCTTCAGCATCCATGCGAATCCCAGCGTTTAAACCTTGCGTCAGACGAACCGGTTCTAACAGACTGAGAGGGGAAACCGGAATACCAGCCTTGATCAAGTCGGCGGGCAAGTCATCCGCTCGCGAGGGCCAATCGGTTCCCATCATCATCTCCGTGATCTGTCCCCCCGCCGAATGGCCCATCACGAGAGTACGGTCATGATTGACGCCAAGATCCGCTGCGTTTCGCCAGATATACATCAGCGCTTCACGCGCCTCCTCCGAGATCCGGGTGAGCGTTACATTCGGACAAAGGTCATATCCAACCACGACGACATTCACGCCAGCATCAACGAATGGCTGCGCCAAAAACCCATAGAGCGCCTTATCGCCGCGTTGCCAATATCCGCCGTGAAAATAAACGAGCGTCGGCGCGTTCGTGTCGCCGCACGAATATACATCCAACTTTTGCCGCTCGCCTTCGCCGTAGCGAATATCGAGGCGACACATCATCTCAGCCTTGGCCGCGTCACTGCGCGCCTGCCAATCGGGGATGACCGTCACCTCATAGTCAGGCCGTCCCTCCCGCAAATTATATTGAGCTTCAAATTCCTCGGGCGAGAATTTTTCGTGAAACGTCGCGAAGTCGTTCATTATTCGCCCTTTTTTGCGTCTTCCGCCGAGGCACGTTCTAACGCCTGCCATTCGGTCGGATTGGTCCCAAAGAAACGCATGACGTGGCGTTCATACGCTGGGCGCTGTTGCAACCGTTGATACCACGCCTCGATATTTGGGAAGGATGGCCGCTCTATATCAATGCTGAAATACCGATACGCGACACACCCGAGTGGAATGTCCGCCATCGTAAATTGATCACCCAGCACAAACGCACGGCTTCCCAAATGTGCCTCTAAGATAGGCAAAACCCTCGCCGCCTCTGCTGCGTGAAGCGCAACCAAGGCCGGATCGCGCCTTTCCGGGTCGGTGCGAACCGTCGCAAAGAAAGCCTGAATAACCGGCGGGAATGCACAGGTCTGACACCACTCCATCCATTGGTCCGCCACGGCTCGTGCCTGCAAATCCTCCGGCGATAATGTCCCCTCTGCATAACGGTCACAGAGGTAACGAATAATCGCATTCGACTCCCACAAGGCGAAATCATCGTCGCGAATGGTTGGGATCATTCGGTTCGGATTCATCGCCGCAAATTCAGGTGTGTCGAGTTGACCAAAGCTACCACCCGCGAGTTTCAACTCCCATTCGACCCCGACTTCCGCTGCCGTCCAGATCACTGGAATCACATTCGATGAGTAGGGACGCCCCCAGACCTCAAGCATTGGATTGTTCTCTTTTTTGCGCGATCGATTGCGTGCCGAATTTAGGCACAACATGTTCACATAGACGATCCCAACTCGCGAGAATTTTGCTGTACGGGACGCCGGTATACTGCTGCATCAGAACCAGATGATCGAGACCAACGGTCTCTTGGCTTTGCGCGAACCTCCCCGCAACATACTCAGCCGAACCGACAACGATGATCCCGCGCTTGTTCAAAAAATCGAACCAGTCATCCTCTTCATCGGCACTTGTCATCTCTTCTCCAACATCGAGATAGCCGTGTTTGGTCCATTCACCCGCAGGACGCGACCCGCCAAGGAACTCGTAATACGCATTGATCGGGCCGCGAATGGTTTCAACTGCCTCTTCTTGCGACTCGCCGACATAGAAAGCCGTGCAGACGCCGACGCCCTCGCCGCGTTTCACCGCACGCCCTTCTCGGTACGACAGCGCCTCCCGGTACGGCTCCCAACAGGCGAGCGTTCGTTTCGGCGCGGATGACATCGAAATAACTCCCCATCCGCGCTCGCCCGCAAGCTTAAAGGTTGGCGGCGCGTTCGACATCAACCAAACTGGCGGATGCGGATCTTGGTAAGGACGTGGGTGTACATACATCGCCCGATACTCACCATCCTCTGCGTGATAGCGGCGATCCAAAGGATTGAAGAACCGATTGGTCTCCTTCCAACCAGGGACAGGGAATTCATAGAATTCGCCTTTGTGCGTGAACGCTTCGTTGGTCCACGCTTTCAGCACCACATCGAGCGATTCCTGAAAGAGCCGCATGACCTTGCTGTTATCGCGGCGATCGGCGTCGGGATTAAACTGGATCGTAGAGCGCTCATTGATGCCCTTCGCCACCCCAAAATCCACGCGCCCTAACGACATATTATCCAGCATTGCAACATCTTCAGCGACCCGCAACGGATGCCAGTCCGGCAGCACAATCGGACACGTCCCCACCCGAATACGATCGAATTTGCTGGCAACATGCGTACACATTTGAACAGGATTCGGCGGCGCGTTCATGTATCCGTTATGCGCGAAATGATGCTCAGTGAACCAAGAAGTCGTAAATCCCGCCTGTTCGCAAATGCCCGTTTGCTCACGGATCATCTCAAGCGCCTGGGTCCACGGAATCGTCTCACCTGGACTAAAATTGGCAATCAAGTCGAACCGCATCGCTCTTCCAGTCGCAGGGTCGATATTGAAGTAAACTTACTTTTTGAACGTTAGTAAGATTCTCCTACAATAATCAACCGACCCATCTTGATACCGAAATGAACGACAGCGCAGCAGCGCCGCGAATCGGTCGATAACGTCATCACGGACGTCAATCAAAGCGACTGAGCAATCGCCGGTACGCTGGCATCTCAATCGCCGTAACCGTTTCGCGGGCCGCAAAACCAACATTCCTCGTATATTAGATGGTTCTTTTTGACGCGCAAATACAAGACAGCCACGGTTGGAGAGTGCTCGGTAATCGTTATCGGACTTGTTTCCCATAACGTTATCCACCAGAATCGCGAGTTCTAGAATTATTTTTCGAACGGTTGGTTTTTGGCAAGATAGAACCAAGCATCTGACAAATATGAATATTTTCTAGACCTACTGACTGGTAGTATTACTTGCGCTCGTCTTTCCCGATTGACTCCTACCGACAACCCGTCTGCTTTACTTCGGTGGCGCGGCGATTGCTGGGGCACGGCGATAGCGGACAAGACTAATTGGGGACCTACGTGGCAAGCGAAATCCTGACTTACGAAGACCTGCGCGGTTCGACCGGCAGGCGAGCATTCTTCCGACCTCAGCGCTACGATGCGCTGGAAATATTCCCCAATCCGCAACCTCGGGTCATTCTCGACAAGCAGGAATGGAGGATAAGCGATATCAGCCTTAGCGGTATCGCCATCACCTCAAAAGACGTTCAGGATACCGACGTCCCAATGGGGGAAAGCTTACCGCTCACCATCGAACAGTTCGGCGCAACTCTGTTTACAGCTCGCGCAACGATTAAACGGGTCGAGCCGTCGGGCTTTGGTTCCAAAGTCGCTTTACATTTCGATGACAACTTTGTTGACATTCCTAGCTTGCGTAAAAAAGACGCTCAGGCACGAATGCGAGGCCATTTCGCGGCGCTTCAGCCAACCAGCACGGATATAGTCTCCCAAGAATACCGGGTTCTGTGTACCGACATACTGTCTACCTTCCGCAGCTATCGCTCATTCCTCGAACGGCGCAATGACCTTTTGGACCTGTCACAGAATGACAATAGCGGTGCCTTTGAGCTTTGCCTTGAACAGATGATGCCTCAGTGGCGAGAGCTTTGGTTGCGCGGAAACGAGGCAACTGAAGCGGTGATGGACGATAAGGAACGCCTCAACGCCCTTAAGCGCGTCACCGAACTTGTGCTCACCCCAGAATTTTGTCACGGGCCGATCTGGGATCGCAGTTACACGAAACCACTGGGCTATCCCGGCGATTTTCAGGTCATGAACTATGTCTATGACTGGAAACGCGAAGGCAAAAGCACATACGGTCAGGTCATTCACCGTCTCGGTCTCGACGTCGCCGAGTGTATCGGCACCCGTATGGATGTGGTGATCAACACAGTTCTAAAACTCGCCAACACCAAATCCCCCGGCGACACGGCCCGCGTTCTCAGCCTCGGAAGTGGCCCTGCGCGCGAGGTGAGCCAGATCTACGAACGCACAGCACGCGGCACGACAAAGTTCGAATATACGCTCGTCGATCAGGAAGAACTTGCGCTTCAATATGCCTATGAGGGCAACTATCCTTCCGCGATGGCTCACAGCGCGGGCGCAAGCATCAACTGCTTGAATTTATCCTTCACCGATATTCTGCGCGGCAATCTTGAGGATAAGACCGCCTATAATCAGGACATCGTTTATTCCGTTGGTCTCTTCGATTATCTCAAAGACCGCCGCGCGCGCGGGTTGGCAAAATCTCTGTTTGATTTCGTCCGGCCCGGCGGGTTGTTGATTTTGGGCAATATGAACAAATGCGCCCTCAGCAACCTGTGGCCAATGGAGTGCTTGACGGACTGGCGACTCTATTATCGGGATAATGAAGAGATGCTCGGCTGGGCCGAAGATCTCGACAAAGAAAACGCCTGGACCGAAACAGAGCCAACGGATCGGGTCCGGCTACTGTTTGTCCGCAAAGCGGGCGGGTAACAAACTCAACGGCCCATATTTTGAGCACCTTCTCGTGCGGGGAAAGGTTCCTAGCACGAGAAAATACGCCGTATCGACAGCAAAAAGATGTTGAAACTTCCGTCCAGATTGACTCTACCACCTTGAACCCTTTTTTCAGGAGGTCGATGATATGGCCGATGGCTTTAACGCACCCGGCACCGGGGCTTTTTTTACCGCGTCGCTCGAGTCGCGAGACCCCGCTCTCTTTCAATCGATCACGCATGAGCTGACACGCCAGCGCGATGAAATTGAGCTGATCGCCTCCGAGAACATCGTCTCGCGCGCTGTAATGGAAGCGCAAGGCTCCGTAATGACAAACAAGTACGCCGAGGGCTATCCGGGCCGTCGGTATTATGGCGGCTGTCAGCACGTCGATGTGGCCGAAGATCTTGCGATTGAGCGCATCTGCAAACTCTTCGATTGCAAATTCGCGAATGTACAGCCCCATTCCGGCGCGCAAGCAAACCAAGCGGTTATGCTGGCCACCATCAAGCCCGGCGATACCGTGCTTGGCATGGACCTCGCCTCAGGCGGGCACCTCACTCACGGGGCCAAGCCAAACCTGTCCGGCAAGTGGTTCAACGCCATCCAATACGGCGTGACGAAGGATACAAACCTGATTGATTACGATCAGGTAGAAGCTCTCGCATTGGAACATAAGCCCGCTATGATCATAGCAGGCGGCTCGGCCATTCCTCGCCAAATCGACAGCAAGCGCTTCCGCGAGATTGCGGACAAAGTCGGCGCGATCCTGCACGTCGATATGGCGCATTTTTCGGGTTTGGTTGCGGGAGGGCATCATCCCAACCCGCTAGAGCATTGCCATGTTGCGACCTCCACCACGCACAAGACGTTGCGCGGCCCGCGTGGCGGCATCATCCTGACAAATGACGAAGCGCTGGCGAAGAAAATCAACTCCGCCGTCTTCCCCGGCCTTCAAGGTGGCCCGCTCATGCACGTCATCGCCGCAAAGGCCGTGGCCTTTGGCGAGGCGCTCACCCCCGAGTACAAAGAATATACTGGGCAAGTCATCCGAAACGCGCAAGCGATGGCCGACGAGTTGATCAAAGGCGGTCTGGACATCGTCACCGGCGGGACCGACACCCATGTCATGCTCGTTGACCTGCGCCCCAAAGGCGTCAAGGGCAATGATACAGAGGCCGCCTTAGGCCGCGCCCACATCACCTGCAACAAAAACGGCATTCCATTCGACCCGGAAAAACCGATGGTCACCTCCGGCATCCGCCTTGGCACCCCGGCGGGAACGACACGGGGGTTCGGCGAAGAGGATTTCCGCGAAGTCGCTCGGATGATCGTCGAAGTCGTCGATGGCCTCTCAGCAAACGGAGCCGACGGCAACGGCGCGGTTGAAGCTGCGGTCAAAGAAAAAGCAACGGCTCTCTGCCATCGTTTCCCGATTTACGAAACGATGTTGGGATAAAAATTCGGCGGTAAAAAGAAACGCCCCGACCCTTCATAGCCGGGGCTTTTTTATGTGTCGAGATTGCTCAACAGCCGGCGAACCTGATGCTGTCTTTTGATACAGATCAACTGCCAATCTTATCCTGCGTCTTCGTATCGAAATCGCTGGCATCGTGGCGCTCGTGGAGTTGCTCATTCTCCGGGCCGTGGATGCGATTAACCATGCGGCCTCGTTTCACAGGCTCGCGTGCGGCAATCTGCTCAGTCCAGCGGCGGACGTTTTTATAAGATTCGACGTCCAAAAACTCTGCTGCACTATAAAGCTTACCTTGAGTCAGCACACCATACCAAGGCCACACGGCCATATCCGCGATCGTATACTCCGCTCCGACGAGGTATTCATTGTCAGCCAAGCGCTGATCCAAAACGTCAAGCTGGCGTTTGGTTTCCATCGCGAAACGGTCGATGCAGTATTCAATTTTGAAGGGCGCATAAGCATAAAAATGCCCAAAGCCGCCGCCCAGATAGGGTGCGCTGCCCATTTGCCAGAAAAGCCATGACAGCGTTTCGGCCCGTGCCGCACCGTCGGATGGCAGGAACGCGCCGAACTTTTCCGCCAGATACATCAGAATCGCACCAGATTCGAAAACCCGCGTCGGCGTCGGCGTGCTGTGATCCATCAGCGCTGGAATTTTCGAGTTCGGGTTCAGTTCGACGAACCCGCTGCCGAATTGATCCCCCTTTCGGATGTCGATCACATAGGCGTCGTATTCGGCACCCGTATGGCCCAGCGCCAACAACTCCTCCAGCATCACGGTCACTTTCACCCCGTTCGGCGTGGCCAATGAATATAGCTGCATCGGATGTTTGCCGCGCGGCAGTTCCGCATCATGGGTGGCTCCGGCGGTGGGCCGGTTGGTGCTGGCAAACTCACCGCCGTTTTCAGATTCCCACTTCCAGACTTTAGGGGGGATGTATTCAGACATATTTGCGCTCTGCTCTTAGGTTGCGTTTCACAACCTATAAAGTGGTGCGCCGAGCAGTCGGGTCAATCCTGAGTGAAGACGAGAATGTTCGAAAGTTTTTGGGTGGCGCTGCGCGTCAGATCACCGCAATTAGTCTCGCGCCCCGCATCGGTCAGCGCACAATAGTCATAGCTGCCCATATCGAGATTGAACGCCATATACGGATTATACAGCGCGGCCACTTCCTCCGCAGCCTCAAACAATGTCAGCGCACGCGAGCCACTGTCAAAAATCCCATATTCGCCATCCTGATAGGAGAAGAGGATGCGGCGACGAAATCTTGGGGCACCCGAGACGTCGCGGACATCCAGCGCGCCGTCCGTGATCAGCAAGTGGCTCTGGATCGCTGAAAGGCCGATCTGCCGCGCCCGCGCCACAAATGCGCGCCGCTGCCCCCGGTCTCGCAGGTTACTCAACCCACCCCGAAACCGAACCCGCGAAACGTGATGCAGACTCAACTCGCCTTCGGGCGTGATCAGCAACAAGCCATCCCAGCCCTGAATATACGGGTCATACGCCTCGCCGTGATCAAGGACAAATCCCTCCGGCTCGACCTTTTCGCCACTGGTATAGGCTCCGGTGACGACCAATGTCGTCTTGTCAGATGTGGCGAGATTATCCGGGATTGTCGCATCCGGGGCCAGCAGCACCAGCGCCGCATGGGTGGATGCATTACAACTGTTGAATAGCAGGCTGTCATTCGCGGCAGGACATGTCGCCGCAGTGGCCGAACCGCTCAAGGCGATCCCTATCGCACTGAATATCCCACGCAATTTTCGCACGTTGCTCCGCCCACACCCTTTCGGACTACCTTTGAGCATTTCAAAGGTACGGAGCAAGCAAAAAAGGGGCGCAGGTGAGGCCGATTTATGGTTGAGAAACTAGAACAATCGTCCCGCAATTACATCTGTCGTTCGACCATCATCTGCTTGATCCCTGCAATGGCTTTTGCGGGGTTCAGGCCCTTCGGGCAGGCCTTTGTACAGTTCATAATCGTATGGCAGCGATACAAGCGGAACGGGTCTTCCAGATCGTCCAACCGCTCACCTTTTGCCTCATCGCGGCTGTCATTCAGCCAGCGAGACGCTTGCAACAGAGCCGCCGGACCGAGGTAACGGTCGCCATTCCACCAATAGCTTGGGCAAGATGTCGAACAGCACGCGCACATGATGCACTCATAAAGTCCATCAAGCTGTTCGCGGTCGTCTTCGGATTGCTTCCACTCTTTCGCGGGCGCCGGCGTATCTGTAATCAGCCACGGCTTCACCGACGCGTGCTGAGCATAAAAATGCGTCAGGTCGGGGATCAGATCCTTCACCACGGGCATATGCGGCAGCGGATAAATCCGTACATCGCCGTCAATCTCATCGAGGCCCTTGGTGCAGGCCAGCGTGTTCGCCCCGTCGATATTCATTGCACACGACCCGCAAATTCCCTCGCGACAAGAACGACGGAAGGTCAGAGTCGGATCAATCTCGTTCTTGATCTTGATGATCGCGTCCAAAACCATTGGCCCGCATTCTTCGAGATTGAGATAATAGGTATCAACACGCGGGTTTTCGCCCGAATCCGGGTCCCAGCGGTAAATCTTAAAGCCCTTGAGCTTTTGGCCAGAAGGCTTTGGCCATGTCTTGCCTTGCAGGATTTTCGAATTCTTGGGCAGGGTAAATTTAGCCATTCAGCCGGTCTCGCAACTTTTCAAAGTCCATGTCCGAAGGCATAGCACACCCTCGCGATATTGCACCTGCTCATATGTTGCAGACGCGGAATTGTCCAAGCAATATCAAGAATAATTCTTAACGAATACCTCCTTAAACGCCCCAAAACACGCTCAACATACCGTGCCTACAACCACCTTCGCCTCCCGTCCCACAATCGGGAGGAAGATTTTTAAATCAACGACTTGACGCGACACGCAATCCTTATCAGGGGGTCGTTCAATCCGCTTTTCGCCCTGCGACAGAGCGGCTCGCAGCCCATGCCTTGCTGCGATCTGCCGCAATTTCGCGGAACGGAACCGCCGCACGCCGCGCGGATCACCCGTTCTACGCTTCATGATGCGGCGCAACAACCGGCGACCATACGTCGGCAGATTATCGAGCAACGCGCGCAAGCCATTCATTCGGCGCAGGAGTTCTTGGGCCGTGGGAACGTCGTCATGCGCCTCTGCCGCCAACATATCTCGACGAGGGAACGCAGCGGGATGCGACCTTGCAACACCAGACAGATCTTTCTTGACCAGCAGACAGGCGGATACGAACACCATATTGTGCGCTGCCATTTCGGCGCGGATCAGCACCGACTCAAGAAAAGAGCGCACCCAACGGGGCGTTTCCCCGATGAACGGGACCATAGGCATCCACGCCATCAGCACAAACCACCTCGCCAAAAGGCGAAGCAACCGTTGCCGCTGCGTTTCCAATGCCCGTTCGATCACCAAGTCGTCGCCTATCTCCAATTAAGAACAATACAGAAACAAAAGAACAAAAATAGAATATATGTCAAGAAAAAATTGAGCAGCGCGCTCCCTTGATGGTCCCCGCAATTGCATTAACGTTGCTACTTGCAATGAATTAGAAAACTTCATGCCCAAACTGACCGAAAAATGCCTCTGCGGCGACATTTCATTCGAAGCCGACGGCAATGTGCCGGTAATGGCGAATTGCCATTGCACCGATTGCCGCCAGTCCACGGGCAGTGCCTTTGCGACAATCATGTTTACGAGACAGGACAACATCAAACTGACTGTCTCGCCGAAGACTTTCCAGCACAGCTCGGACGCAGGCACGACGATGACCAAGCATTTTTGCGGCACCCCTCTCTTTACACAAAACTCCGCCCGTGAAGGGATGCTCGGCATCCGCGCTGGCGTGATCAATAAGCACGAAGAATTTGCCCCGAAAGTGAATGTCTTCACCTCCAGCAAAATGGACGCGACCGTTCTGGATGACAGCCTCAAAGCGTTCGAGAAAATGCCGGCTTAAAAAATTCCCTTCCCTTAGGAGGAAGGGTCGGGATGGGGGACAAAGCGGCGTCGCCGCAGTCGTGTCCCCCTAGCTGAACTTGTTATCCCTCGGAAAACCGCGCGGGGCCATGCGTCCGGCAGAGGCGCGTTTGCCTTCATAGTCCGACAACTCATCAGCGGGAACCGTGCGGGTCTTGCCGCCGCCCATTGTCCAGCTTAGGCCATCGGCAAGTTTAAAGGTTCGAATGTCGGCCATGCCGCCGTCTTTATACCGTTGCAACAACACGCCCTTGCCGCGCCCCATCTCCGGCAATTCAGAAACCGGGAAGATCAGCATCTTTCGGTTGTCACCCACCACCGCAACAGTGTCATCTTCTGCGTCAATCGCACGACAGAACGCCGCCTTCGACAGCGGATCGGTATTGAGCACCTGTTTACCCGTGCGTGTCTGCGCCACTGCATCCGCCTCGGCCACGACAAAGCCGCGCCCATCGCTTGACGCAACGATCCGTTTCGCATGGGGCGTATGCGCGAACAGCGCGACGGTCTCTTCCTCGTTTGGCAAGTCCACCATGAGGCGCACGGGTTCCCCCATCGAGCGCCCACCGGGCAGCTTATCCGCCGCGAGCGTATAAATCCGGCCATTGGTGGCGAACAACAACAGTTTGTCGGTGGTCTGCGCGTGGAACATAAAGCGCGGGCCGTCGCCATCCTTATATTTCACATCACTGTCGAGCGCGACATGGCCTTTCATCGCGCGAATCCAGCCCTTCTCGGAACAGATCACTGTGACCGGTTCCTTATCAATCATCGCCTCCATTGAGGCGGCCTCTACTTTCGGCGCATCCGCGAACTGCGTGCGCCGTGCGCCGCCCTCGGCCTTTGCGCCAAAGCGCTTACGGATGTCTTTCAACTCCTCGGCAATCTTTGCCGATTGCTTGGCCTCATCTTTCAGGATCGAATTCAGCTCTTTGCGTTCTGCGACCAGCTTTTTGCGTTCATCGCGAAGCTGCATTTCCTCCAGCTTACGCAATGACCGCAACCGCATGTTCAAGATCGCTTCGGCCTGAACATCGGTCAGGCTGAATTCTTCCATCATGATCGGCTTAGGCTCATCCTCTTCGCGGATGATTTCGATAATGCGATCAAGATTCAGGAACGCGATGATATACCCATCCAGCACCTCAACCCGTGCATCAATCTTGCCGATGCGGTGGTTCGACCGGCGGATCAGAACTTCGCGGCGGTGATCGAGGAACGCCTGCAAAGCCTCTCGCAGCGACATCACACGCGGCGTGCGCGTCGCATCCAACACGTTCAGGTTCAACGGTACGCGGACTTCGAGGTCTGTCTGCTTGAACAACGTCTCCATCAGCACGTTCTCATCGACATTGCCCGAGCGCGGTTCCAACACCAGCCGGACATCCTCGGCACTTTCGTCATTCACATCGGCGAGAATTGGCACCTTGCGCTCTGTCACCAGCGCGGCAATACGCTCGACAAGGCGGCTTTTCTGAATGGCATGAGGAATTTCGGTGACGACAATCTGATACTTGCCGCGCCCAAGGTCTTCCTTGTGCCAGGCCGAGCGCAACCGAAAGCCCCCTCGCCCCGTTTTATAGGCATCGACGATATTCGCGCGCGGCTCAACGATCACCCCGCCCGTCGGAAAATCCGGACCGGGGATCAAATCAACCAGTTTTTCAAACGTCGCATTCGGCGTTTTCAGCAGATGCAGCAAGCCCTGACACAGCTCGTCCACGTTATGCGGCGGGATCGCGGTGGCCATTCCCACTGCAATCCCTGTCGCACCATTCGCCAACAAATTCGGGAACGCAGCGGGCAGGACATCCGGCTCTAATTCTTCGCCATCATAATTGGGGCTGAAATCAACGGCGTCGTCGCTCAACCCTTCCAGCAGCGACAACGCAACCGGCGTCATCCGGCTCTCAGTATAGCGCATCGCTGCGGGATTATCGCCATCGACATTGCCAAAGTTCCCTTGGCCATCGACCAATGGATAGCGACTGGCGAAATCCTGAGCCAACCGCACCATCGCATCATAGATCGACTGATCCCCGTGGGGGTGAAAGCTCCCCATGACCTCGCCGACGACCTTCGCCGATTTTTTGAACCCGCCATCGGGGTTCAGCCGCATCTGGCGCATCGCATAAAGGATGCGCCGATGAACCGGCTTCAGGCCATCCCGCACATCCGGCAACGCCCTGTGCATAATCGTTGACAGCGCATAGGTAAGATACCGCCCGCCCAGCGCCCGGCTGAGGGCTTCGTCCACGATGCGTAATTCGTCATCGGGTTCATCGGAAGTCGGATCATCACTCATCCGCCCGATTTAGAAAGACACGCCGCCCAAGTCTATCGAAATCACGAACTCGGTGCGCTGCGATGAAACCCGTCGCCAAGTTCCGCGCCACCTCGGCGTGTGGTTCTTAACCAGTTATTGACGCCAACAGAACGACGAACAACTTCAGGAGTCTGTTTTTAATCATAAATTTTCATCTCAATGGTAAGTTTAATCCAAGAGAATTTCGATTTCCCCGATACGCGGATAGGAGTCCGCGAAGGGAAGCCAATTTTACCAAAGGCAAAAGACGATGATATCAAAAAGAAATTTCCTCGCCGTGATTGCTTTCGCGGCCACCATGAGCATCAACACACATGCCAATGCCGATGTGTTCGCAATTGATTATCATAGCGCTGGCGTATGGAACGCTTACGACTCCGAAAATGAATCTTACGCAATGAAGTTTCGCTCCGACCAAGGAAAAGACGGGTTTTGGTTGGTTGTGACCGATGGAGATAATCCAAAGGGCGACGGCTCCAGCCATGCGATCCTCTACGGGGACTTAGAAAATAACCGGATCACCGCGTATACCTATGAAGGCACCAATTCGGCGAACAGCTATCGGACCGGAACTCTGCTCGGCACGTATGATAATGTTTTCTCGTCCGGCGGAACTCATGCGAGATATGGCTACGAACTGACGCAGTTCAGCCTTGATGTTTCGCAGATCAACAATGCCATCGGTGGAGATTTCGATGGCGTCGCGATTGGCCCGCAAGCTGGCATCTGGTTCCACCAAAGCGAAGGTTCTGACTTCAGCTATGGGGCAGATGGTTCGATTACCAACTATGCATTCGACAACCAGATGTGGCTCGACACGGGCAATGACGCGACCCGCCACGTCGGCACCGTCGATTGTTCAACAGGTCAGAGCGCACGGCCCAATTACCTCAATTCATGTGACTCCACCCAGGTGTCGGGCGGACTGGTAAATAACTTTTCTGGAGGTTCAAATCAGGGCACCACGGTCGGCGGCACCAGCACTGGCGGCGGTTCCGTTCCTGCGCCCGGCGGCCTCGCTCTGCTCTTGGTCGGTATCGCTGCTTTGGGGCGTAAACTTCACCGCGCCAAAGCCTGACGCGACCCATAAGGCGCTCACCTGAACCAAAAATACCCTGCCCCGCGGTCAAATACGGGCAGGGTAATTTTTTCAACGGCCCCACCAAAAGCGATCCATAGACGAAAGTGCGCTTGCGAGAACCGTTGTGTCCGCCAAACGCGAGAAGCATCGCAAGCGTCAGCTTTTGTGGCACTAGATTGCCGTGGTGTAGAGTGCTCACGACCGACTCCAGCGATGCTTAAATCTCTCGGCATTGAATTAGACTAACCGCGTTTGGGCCGGACGAGTTACCGGCTGCGATAAGCCCACTCCCTTCTTCTAAATGCAGATTACCTTCCGGTTTTAGCCACGTTCCACGACATTGAACACAATCATAGCAATCTGTGACAAGTATCACTTCTCTTTTTAGGCGATTAGCGCGACGATAAGGCAGATCTGGCTCGGGGGAGCGTGATTCGCATAGCCAGTTGAAGGGTGTCAGCTCGCACGGGGCGAGGAGGAGTTGACAGATGATCAGAATGATCTTGGGACTCGGGGTCTCAGCGTGTTTGTTCGGGGGAACGACCGCGCTGGCAAAACCCCACGATCCACACAAAGAACTGAAGCTGGAACGCATCACAGCGATCCATGCGCCGACCGGATGCAGGTCAGCGGTGGAATACGATGATGGGAACTTTGTTCAGGCTTTCATCACCGATCCGCTTTGTCTGCCGTATGGCGTGACAGAGCGGTCTATTCCGTCAACAGAGCGGGATTTCTTTGCGCCGCCGCCGATGCAAGCGGCGGTTACAGGTCAGTAAGCGGCGGAGCATCCGCACGGCTTTCGACTTCGACGGCCCACAAGTCGGCGTCTGATTTGACGCGCCGGTCGATATACGCATCCGCTTCTTTGTCCGAGACAGCGGCCTCTCCGGTTGCGCGCTCCCACACAATCTCTCCGTCGATGTCATATCGGCGGGCATAGACGACGGCGGTCCCGTCGGGGCGCGCATGTTTGACCAAAACCGCTCCTGCCGTTTCGTCGCCGCGCCTGAGGATATACGCGCCCTCCCCTGATTGCGAACAAAGCCGCAAAAAGGCCGAAACGCGAAATGAGGTCGTGACGCTCATGCCAAGGCTCCTAGTCCTATCATCGCGAAAGATAAACGGACTTCACACCCATTGCCAGCAATCACGATTTTCCCAATCATCACGGCACTTTCCTTGTGATCATGGGGCCGGTTACGTTATAGGCTCGACGCCGAACCGGAACGGGATTGACGGGAGCGATCGGACAATGCCGATCTCAGATAAAATGAGCGGCCTGCGCGCGTGGCTTTCCGCCCCGATATCAGGTCAATCGCTGGCCGTGACCCGGATATTGTTCGGCGCGATCATGATCTATGATTGCTATTACTATTGGAACGGCAAACTCATCTGGGGTTTCTACGTCGTCCCTCCGGTGCAGTTCCCGTATTTTGGCCTCGACTTTATAACGCCCTTGCCAGAGCCGTGGATCTATGTGGCTTGGGGGGCCGTCGGCGTCTCTGCGGCACTCGTGATGCTGGGATTATTTTTTCGCATCGCGATCATCACGTTCGTCATACTGTTCGGATATTTTTTCCTGCTCGATCGAGTTCAATACCTGAACCACAACTACATGGTCCTGCTCTACGGTATTCTCCTCGCTTTCTCGCCCGCGAATAAAGTCTGGTCACTGGATGCCTTGTTGGGCGTGACGAAGCGGAGCGATTGGATTCCCCGATGGCCAGTGGCCGCGATCAAGCTGCAAACCGAGATTATTCTGATCTTTGCTGGGCTGGTGAAAATCACCGATGACTGGTTGCGCGGCCAACCGCTGCTGCTCTGGCTACCGCCGAAACAAGACGCGGTCTTTTATGGAGCGCTATTTCAGAATGATCTTTTCGTCATCGCTTCATCGTGGGGGGTGGTCGCCCTACACGTCTTGGGCGCACCTCTATTGCTTTATCGCAAGACGCGCCTGCCGCTTTTTTTGATCTACGTATTTTTCCACATATCAAACGCAGCACTCTTCAATATCGGGATTTTCCCGTGGCTGACCATCGCTGTAACGCTCATCTTCTTTGATCCTGATTGGCCATCGCAGCTTTGGCGCAGGCTCCGTATCGGTTTCAAAGCAGCGCCAACGACCCCCGCACCGGAAGCGGCCCAAACCTCGATCCGCCCACTGGCAGCGGGGTTGTCGGCGCTGCTGATCGTATGGTTTGCGGTTCAACTGATCTTACCCGTGCGGCAAGCCATGTTCCCCAACCTCGTGGGCTGGACAGGCGATGGGCACCGCTTTTCATGGCGGATGCGTGTCTATAGCAGGCGCGCGGAAGGCGGGTATCTGGCGGTCAATCCGGAGACCAAAGAACAGTTCATGTTCAACCCCGCTGACTTTCTCGGACCGCGCAGCGCAAAATATGTCATGACACGGGCCGACATCTCTCGTGATTTCGCGATCTGGCTGGAAAAACGGCTGATGAAGCACGGCGGCTGGCCCTCCGCTCAAATCTACGCGCGCTATACCGTGACGCTCAACGGAAGACCGGCGCAAGCGTTGATCGACCCGAATATCGACCTGACCGAAACCGAGCGACACCTGATGACCCCCGAGCCGTGGATTATGCCCCTCGAAACCCGTGCCGCCGCCGACAAGCTGCCAGACTGGTTTCCTCCGCTGCCGCTGCAAAAACCTTGATGCGCCCGATTTCTTTCGCTTTGTAAAGCGGGCGCGCGTAGCGTCCACCGCATGACACAGACGCCCCTCGCAAACCCGACTCGCGACATTGCCACCGGACTGATTTTCATGGCCACGGCGATGTTGGTCGTGCCTGTGATCGACGCGCTCGCCAAGCACCTCTCTGCCACGATCCCCGCCATCGAAGTCGCATGGCTGAGGTTCGTCGTCGGTAGTGCGTTGCTGGTGCCTTTTGTCCTTTGGAGAAACGGCCCAAGCGCCTTGCGCCTGCCCCGGTTGGGTTTGCACTTCTTGCGCGGTGCGGGCATCGCGGGGGCAACCGCGTTTTTCTTCGCAGCGGTTTCATTCATGCCCTTGGCCGATGTTGCAGCAATCTTTTTCGTCGAGCCGCTGATCCTAACAATCTTTTCCGCCATCTTCCTTGGTGAGAGCATTGGCTGGCGAAGGATCGTCGCGGTTCTCGTAGGGTTTGCCGGAGCGATGCTCATCATCCGCCCCAGTTTCAGCGAATTCGGCATCGTCGCGCTATTACCGCTGGGGGCTGCGATCTGCTTCGCCGGATATATGACACTGACAAAGATCTTGTCGAATTCGGCGGACCCGTGGACCCTACAAGCGCTCGCCAACATTTCGGGGGTAATTACCCTCGGCGTCGTGGTGCTGGCGCATAGCCCAACGCGCACCGCCCTCGCTATTCCCGCACCGTTCGAGGCCGCACAGATTATCTTGATCGGCCTCGTCGCGATTTTCTGCCACACATTGATTATTTTCGCTCTGCAAAGGGTCAGCGCGGCGGTCGTCGCCCCTTTCCAATACCTGGAAATCATCGGCGCGACTTTCTGGGGATACGTCTTTTTCTCAGACTTCCCCGACGCCCTGACATGGCTCGGCATCGCGATTATCGTCGGATCGGGGATTTTTATCTTTTATCGGGAGCGGCAGGCGGAGAGTTAAACGAAGCGCGGTTCGTGGCGCACTGGGAAGTTCACCGAGCGCGCAATAAAGCAAACCTTGTGCGCCATCGCGTGAAACGAGCGCGCTTTCTCCACATCTGAACCGGGGGCCAGTTCGACCACAGGTTTGAGAAGAACATCGGAAAAGCGACCCGTATCGGGTTGATCCATGATCATGACCCCTTCCGCCTTGTCAGTATAACTGAGGACAGTAATTCGGGCGCGGGCGCAGATCGCCAGATAACTAAGCATGTGACACGAAGACAACGCCGCAACCAGCATATCTTCGGGATTATAGAAGCTGCTATCGCCCAAGAACGCGGGATCAGCAGACGCCGTCAGCGGCGGCTTACCCGCAATTTCGATCAGATGCGTCCGATCATATGAGCGATAGTCTAAGGGCGAGCCTTCCCGTTTACCATGCCATGTAATCTTCGCCGCGTAATGGTGAGTGTCGTTCATCCGCTCACTCCGCCGCCTGTGCCCTGCGCTGTGCTCGGATCAGCGCCAACACATCTTGCGCGGCTTGCGGGATATTGGTGCCCGGCCCAAAGATCGCGGCAACACCGGCAGACTTGAGGAAGTCATAATCCTGTTGCGGGATCACGCCGCCGCAGATGACCAGAATTTCTCCTGCATCTTCCTTCCGCAGACACTCGATCAACGCGGGGGCCAGTGTCTTGTGACCCGCCGCCTGCGATGACACGCCGATGACATGCACGTCGTTATCGAGCGCATCCTGCGCGACCTCTTCCGGCGTCTGGAACAATGGGCCGACGTCGACGTCAAAACCGATATCGGCGAAAGCGGACGCGATCACTTTCGCGCCCCGGTCATGGCCATCCTGTCCCATCTTCACGACCAGCATCCGGGGGCGGCGGCCCTCTTCTTCGGCGAACGCCTCAATGTCTTTTTGGATCGCGGCAAAGTCTTCATCGCCCTCATAGGCGGAACCGTAGACGCCAGCCAAAGTCTTCACCTCCGCTTTGTGACGGCCAAAAACCGCCTCCATCGCATCCGAAATCTCGCCAACCGTTGCGCGTGCCCGTGCCGCCTCGACTGCTGCGGCCAACAGATTACCATCCCCTGCGGCTGTGATTTTCAGGTTCTCCAGCGCGGCATCGCAGACCGCTTGATCGCGCTCGGTGCGCGTGCGCTCGATACGCTCAATCTGACTCCGGCGCACTTCGGTATTGTCGATTTCACGAATGTCGATGGGGTCAGCTTCGGAGGGACGGAACTTGTTGACGCCGACAATCACCTCGTCGCCGCGATCCACCGCCGCCTGACGCCGCGCCGCCGCCTCTTCGATCCGTAGTTTAGGCATCCCGGAGGCAACCGCCTTAGTCATCCCGCCAAGCGTTTCGACCTCTTCGATCAGCTTCCAGGCTTCATCGACGAGGTTCTTTGTCAGGCTTTCGACGTAATAGCTGCCCGCCAGCGGATCGACGACATTGGCGACGCCAGTTTCATGCTTGAGGATCAGTTGCGTATTCCGCGCAATCCGCGAGGAGAACTCGGTCGGCAAGGCAATCGCTTCGTCAAAGCTATTCGTGTGCAAAGACTGCGTCCCGCCCAACACAGCCGACATCGCCTCATACGCCGTGCGGATGATGTTGTTATAGGGATCTTGCTCTTGCAGAGACACACCGGAGGTCTGGCAATGCGTCCGCAACATAGAACTGGTAGGTTTTTTCGGACCAAATTCCTCCATCACCCGCGCCCAGAGCAAGCGCGCGGCGCGCAGCTTCGCGGCCTCCATAAAAAAGTTCATGCCGATGGCGAAAAAGAACGACAAGCGCGGCGCAAACGCATCAACGTCCATGCCTTTCGACAGCGCCGCCCGCACATATTCGCGCCCATCGGCAATCGTAAAGGCCAGCTCTTGCACAAGGTTCGCGCCTGCTTCCTGCATGTGATAGCCAGAGATCGAAATCGAGTTAAATTTCGGCATGTTTTCAGCGGTATAACCGATAATATCCGCGACAATCCGCATCGACGCTTCGGGCGGATAGATATAGGTGTTGCGGACCATAAACTCCTTGAGAATATCGTTCTGGATCGTGCCGGAGAGTTTAGACTTGTCGACGCCCTGCTCCTCGCCCGCGACGATAAAGTTCGCCAGCACCGGAATCACGGCTCCGTTCATGGTCATCGAAACCGACATCTGATCCAACGGGATGCCGTCGAACAGGATTTTCATATCCTCAACGGAATCAATCGCGACGCCCGCCTTGCCGACATCGCCAATCACCCGCTCGTGGTCGCTATCATACCCCCGGTGGGTCGCCAAATCGAATGCAACCGAGACGCCCATTTGCCCATTGGCCAGCCCTTTGCGGTAAAACGCATTGGATTCCTCGGCTGTCGAAAAGCCTGCATATTGGCGGATCGTCCACGGACGCCCTGCATACATCGTCGCTTTGGGGCCACGGGTATACGGGTGATGCCCCGGCATATCGTTCAGATGCTCCAGCCCGTCGGTATCCGCCGCTGAATAGATGGGCTTAATCGCGATTCCCTCTGGAGTATCCCAGACCAACTCATCGAGGGGCCGATCTTTCAGCTCCTTTTGTGCAAGCGCAGCCCAATCGTTCAGGTTTGGACGTTCCGACATAATTAACCTCAGTTGATCTTCATTGCACTGCAACATACGCGGAAGCGTTTTCTGCGGCAATATGGCTCGACGGGTAAACAGATGACATTGCGAACACTTAAATGCGTCATTTCTGTTCAATGCACATTTTTCGCTAACATCTACGCGCTATTGCAGTAACAAAGCGGCGCAAGCATGCAAATTCAATCAATTAGACATATCTTAAGGAATGCGAAATGCGGATTGCAATGGTTGGAACGGGGTATGTCGGTCTGGTTTCTGGGGCGTGTTTCTCAGATTTCGGGCATCACGTCACATGCCTCGATAAAGATCAAAGCAAGATCGACACGCTAAACGACGGCGGCGTGCCCATCTTCGAACCGGGTCTCGACCTCCTGCTCGCGCAAAACGTTAAGGCCAACCGCCTTTCCTTTTCCGTTGAACCAGAAGAAGCGATGCGAAAGGCGGACGTAATCTTCATCGCCGTGGGCACGCCTTCCCGTCGCGGCGACGGTCATGCCGACCTGCAATATGTTTATGCGGCAGCCAAAGAAATCGCCGAGCTGATGGACGGCTTCACCGTGGTTGTCACCAAATCAACGGTTCCGGTCGGCACGGGCGATGAAGTGGAAAAGGTCATCCGCGAGGCCAACCCCAACGCCGATTTCGCCGTCGTCTCGAACCCAGAATTTTTACGTGAAGGCGCAGCCATTGAAGACTTCAAACGCCCCGACCGCGTGGTCATAGGCTGCGAAGATGATCGCGCCCGCGAAGTGATGCGCGAGCTTTACCGTCCATTGTTTCTGAACGAGACTCCCATTGTCTTTACCAGCCGTCGGACGTCAGAACTGATCAAATATGCCGCCAACGCATTTCTCGCGACTAAGATCACCTTCATCAACGAGATTGCCAGCCTGTGCGAAAGCGTCGGTGCTGACGTTCAGCAAGTCGCCAAAGGCATTGGCCTTGATAAACGTATCGGCGGCAAGTTCCTGAATGCTGGCCCCGGTTACGGCGGCTCCTGCTTTCCAAAGGATACGTTGGCGCTGGTCAAGACCGCGAACGATGCCAACTCTCCCGTGAAAATTGTCGAAGCAGTGGTCGAGGTCAATGCCGCCCGCAAAAAAGCGATGGCTCAAAAGATCATCGACGCAATGGGCGGCGATCCGAAGGGCATGACTGTCGGCATCCTCGGTCTGGCCTTCAAACCCAACACCGATGACATGCGCGACGCGCCGTCGCTTGATATTATTCCGGCGCTGATCGAGGCGGGTGTAACCATCAAAGCTTACGACCCAGAAAGCATGCACGAAGCGCGTGAGATGATGCCCGACATCACCTATTGCGACAACGAATATGAAGCGATCGACGGGGCCGATGCGCTGGCCATCCTGACCGAGTGGGATCAGTTCCGTGCGCTCGACCTAATCCAAGTCAAAGCGTCTCTGAAAACGCCGCTCGTCGTCGATCTGCGGAACGTCTACGACCCCACCGCCATGCGAGACCAAGGCTTCATCTATCACGGCATTGGCCGATAAGCGGGAGCGAACGGACATCATTAGTCGAGTTCGTCTGACTAAAAACGCCGTTACGAATGTCGCCGCATTGAAATGAAAATGCCACTCTGCCCTGGTGGGGCGGCTGATCTCCGTATCCCCGATTTAATCGGGGTTAAACTCGGGCAACGTCACGACCAATTTCCAGTACCGCCATCAAATAGCGCGGCTCCACGCCAATGCCGCGTCAACTGAGTCTACCGTCTCATCATGTGGCGAAGGCGGCATCGCCGCACTGAATACCGCCACGCCAAGCTGCTCTGCGGCTTCTAGTTTTGCAGGGCGAACGCCGCCCGCATCTTTCGTCACAAGATGTGTGATCTTCGCGTCCTTCATGAACGCAATCTCATTTTCCAACGCAAAAGGCGGACGCCCCCGCACGGGCTGGATATGGGCGGGCAAGTCTTCGACGCCCTCGATACTGCGCAACCAGAACGACACGTCTTGACGTCGTGCAAACGGTTCAACCTCGCCCCGGCCCGTGGTCAGGAAAACCCGCGCCCCGGCGGGCAATACGGGTGCCAGTGCTTCCAGATCAGAAAACGTGCGCCATGCCTCACCCAATGCCCAAGGCGCACGGCGCAAGCCGAGACACGGCACCTCGCATCGCGCCGCCGATGCGCGTGCATTCTCTGAAATTCGGACGGCAAAAGGATGCGTCGCATCAACAACCGCCGCGACATCGTTCTCCGCGATCCACGCCGCCATCCCATCGACGCTGCCAAACCCGCCAACTCGCGTCTCGCACGCATAATCCAGTGGCGCGCTCGTCACCCCCGCCAGCGAAGCAACCACCTGCAATCGGGGGTGATCAAACCGCGCGGCAAACTCCCGCGCCTCCGCCGTACCCGCCAACAAGAGCAGCACACCCGTCATTCAAAGGGCGCACGGGCCAGCACCGCTCCCGCACGATCCACAAGAATGATCTCGACGTTGACCGGCGCATCCCTCAAGGCAGCGCAAACCGTCTCCTTCGCACGCGACGCCACCGCCTCCGCCAAGGGTGCCCTGGCCAACGCGAACGCCTCCAGCGCTGTGTTTGCCTCGCGGACTGCCGGTTCGCCGCACCAATCCGCCAACTGCGCCACATCGACTTGACTGCGCTTCGAGTGCAAGTCGAGCGCGCCTTGTGCCAGCTTGCTCATCTTGCCCGGCCCCCCCGCAATCGTGACCCGGTCGACCGGATGGTTCCGCAGATACTTGAGCAACCCTCCGGCAAAATCGCCCATATCAAGATACGCAATCTCCGGCAAATCATAGAGCGCCTGAACGCGCGCTTCCGAGGTCGCGCCGGTCGCTCCGACCACATGAGTCAGGCCGCTCGCCCGCGCCACATCAATCCCGCGATGGATCGAGGCAATCCATGCCGCGCAAGAAAAAGGTCGGACAATCCCCGTCGTCCCCAAAATCGACAGCCCCCCGATAATGCCCAACCGCGGGTTCCAAGTCTTTTCGGCCAGCGCACCGCCGCCCGGAACTGTCACGGTCACATCGACGGAAAAGTCCATATCGGCGCTCTGCAAAATCTCAGCAACTTGCTGCGCGATCATCGCGCGTGGCACAGGATTAATTGCCGGTTCGCCGACCCCAATGGGCAATCCGGGTCTCGTCACAGTCCCGACGCCCTCACCCGCAAAGAACGCAACCCGCTCTCCGCCTAGTCGCCGCGCCACCCGAACTCCGATCAGCGCACCATGCGTCACGTCGGGATCATCGCCTGCGTCTTTCTCGATAAACGCACTGGCCCAGCCTTCGCCCATCTCCGCATCCAAAACGGGAAACGTTGGCGTCTCGCCTTTCGGCAAGGAAATTGTCACCTTGTCCGGGATGGTTCCCTGACACAGCCCGATTAGAGCCGCGCGCGTTGCCGCCGCCGCGCAGGCACCAGTTGTCCAGCCATATCTAAGAGTGGGTGGTTCGCTCATGACTTATCCTATCTGTCGAACCGTCTATAGCGAAACAGCAATCTGCGACGGAAAGACACTGTTTTTCGTCGGATCAGGTCTTCGCAAACGGATCAACTGCGCCTATGCAGAAGGGATGGAGACACCGCCGACCCTGCCGCAAAACACTGACTGGCCCGTGCTAGAGCCGGGTTGGGTCTGGCTTGTGGGTGCCGGGCCGGGGGATGCGGGCCTTTTGACCCTGCACGGGTTGAACGCGATTCAGCAAGCCGATGTTATCGTCTATGACGCCTTGGTCGGCGAGGATATCCTGAAATGGGCACGTCCGGGCACAGAGATTGATTACGCGGGCAAACGCGGCGGCAAACCTTCGCCAAAACAACGAGATATATCACTAAAGCTTATTGATTACGCAAAGGCAGGAAAGCGCGTTCTACGGCTCAAAGGCGGCGACCCGTTCGTGTTTGGGCGCGGTGGGGAAGAAGCGCAAACCCTCATCGAATCTGGCGTTCCCTTTCGTATTGTTCCCGGTATCAGCGCAGGAATCGGCGGCTTGGCCTATGCTGGCATCCCTGTCACCCACCGGGATGTGAATCAGGCCGTTACTTTTGTGACGGGCCATGATGCCAGCGGCGATGCGCCCAGCGCAGTGAACTGGCGGGCCTTGGCTGAATCCTCGCCCGTTATCGTCTGCTATATGTCGATGAAAACGCTGCCGACCATCACTCGCAGTTTGATGGACGGCGGACGCGACGGTGCAGAACCGGTCGCCATTGTCACCAACGCCACCCGTGCCGATCAGCATGTGTTGGAAACCACACTCAGCAAAGCTGTTGAAGACGCTGAAGCTGCTCAGTTATCGCCGCCCGCCATTATCTGCATTGGCCGCGTCGCGCTGATGCGCCAGACCCTCGATTGGGTCTCTCAAATGGCCGGAGAGCCGCCGCGCAGCCTCGATCCGCTGGGGGTCCGAGCACGCGATTTACGCGACGTTTCGTGACACCGCAACGCAAAGGCTTCGTGATTTCCGCACCCTCCTCCGGTGCCGGAAAAACAACTGTTACGCTGGGTTTGCTCGCCGCACTTAAAGCGGCAGGAGAAGATCTTGGCTCTGCCAAAACCGGACCCGATTATATCGACCCAACCTTCCACGCGCACGCCACAGGCCGCCCGTGCCTGACCCTCGATCCGTGGTGCGCGAATGCCGCTCAAATCCGGGCACGTGCGGACGAAATTCAGGGCAGCTTCACCGTTATTGAGGGCGCAATGGGACTCTTTGACGGGGCCCCCTCCGATACGCCGATGGGTCACGGCTCGACGGCTGATGTCGCTCAAGCCCTTGGAATACCTGTTATTCTCGTGATTGACGCAGCAAGACGTGCTCAGACGGCGGCGGCGCTGATCCACGGCCTTGCAACCTTTCGCCCCGGCGTTCAGGTCGCTGGAGTGATCCTCAATCGTATCGGCAGCCCGCGACACGAGATGATGATGCGCCGCGCCGTCGAGACGGTCGTACCGGTATTCGGGGCCATCCCCCGCAGCGGCACGCTCACCGTTCCTTCACGTCACCTCGGCCTGCATCAAGCCAGCGAATTTGAGGATTTAAACGACCTTCTGGCGGCGTTAAAGGACAGTATCGAAGAAAACTGCGATCTTGATGCCATTCGCGCCATCGCGCATCCCATCGACAGCGGGGCCAACCCGCGCAAGCTCCCACCGCTCGGCCAACATATCGCGATGGCCCGCGATGAAGCTTTCGGCTTTTCCTATCCGCACATGCTGAACGACTGGCGCGCGCAAGGCGCCGAGGTATCGTTCTTCTCTCCACTCGCAGATGAAGGCCCCAGCCCCGATGCCGACGCGGTTTTTCTTCCGGGCGGATACCCCGAACTTTACGGCGGCCGACTAGCCGCAGCGACCCGCTTCATCATGAGCATGGGCGAGGCCCGTGACCGAGGGGCGCTGATCTATGGCGAGTGCGGCGGCTTCATGGTCCTTGGGCGGGGTCTCATTGACGCCTACGAACAACGCCACGCGATGCTGGGGTTTCTAAATCTGGAAACCAGCTTTGCAACGCGTAAGCTCTCTCTCGGGTATCGCGATCTGACCCCGCTGACCGGCGACTTGCCGTGGCAAGGCCCACTGAAAGGTCACGAATTTCACTATTCAACCATCGCCGCATCACAGGGCGAGCCGCTATTCAGCGCATCGGCTGCGGCATCTACTGACACCGCAAACATCGGATTGCGCGATGAGAAAATCATGGGCAGCTACGCGCATATCGTGGAGATGGGTTAACCAAACCTAGCTCTTTCAGGCATCGCAAAGCATGGCCCTTCGCCGACGACCAAAAGTGAAGAAACTCACCATAAAATTTACAATGTCCCCCGTTTTTGGCCCGCAAATTTCACGCGGCTGAAAGCGCAATTTCCGATAATTCTCCGCAAAGGGTCATTGCCAAGCAAAATCAGATGAGCAATAATAATACCCAATACACCTATTTGGAGAAAGAATATGTCCTATCGGATTCTCATCCTCGGTGCCTCATATGGCTCTTTGCTGGGAACCAAGTGCCTGATGGCGGGCCACGATGTGACGCTCGTCTGTCGCACCGCAACGGCGCAACTCATTAACGAGCAAGGCACCGAAGTCCGCATCCGCCTGAAGGGTGAGGACGCGCACAGGACCATTCTGTCCAGCGAACAGCCGGGCCGTTTGACGGCTCTGACTCCCGAAGAAGTAAATCCCGAAGATTATGATCTGGTCGGTCTGGCAATGCAGGAGCCGCAATACGCGCACCCGTCCCTGCGAGACTTGATGACCAAGATTGCCGACGCTGGTCTGCCGTGCCTGTCGATCATGAACATGCCGCCGCTCGCCTATCTCAGCCGTCTGCCCGGATTGGACACGTCCGAGATTGAGGACGCTTTCGCTGAATCCCGTGTTTGGAGCCATTTCATACCCGGCAATGTCACGCTCTGCTCTCCAGATCCGCAAGCATTCCGTCCCCCGGAAGAAGCCGCCAATGTGCTTCATGTCGGCCTTCCCACGAACTTTAAAGCGGCAAAGTTTGCCTCTGATGCCCATAATGAAATCCTGACGAAACTCGAAGCCGACATCGCAGATGTTCGCATTGACGGCAAAGACGTGCCGGTCAAATTGCGCGTTCATGACACGCTGTTCGTACCGCTCGCCAAATGGAGTATGCTTCTGACCGGCAATTATCGCTGCGTCACGGATGCCGACCCCATCGCCATTCGCGATGCGGTTCACACAGATGTCGAACACTCTCGCGAAATTTACGCTTTCGTCGATGAAGTCGCACAAAAACTTGGCGCAGAGAAAGAAGAGCTGGTGCCGTTCGAGAAATACGCCCGCGCTGCGGAAAGCTTGCTCAAACCCTCATCAGCGGCCCGCGCAATTCTCGCAGGCGCGAGCAGCATCGAGCGGGTTGACCGCCTCGTTCAACGCATCGCAGCATCAATGGGCATGAGCCACCCGACCATTGACGCCACTGTGGCCACCGTCGACGCACAGCTAGAAAAGAACCGTCGAAGCGCGGCAGCTTAAAATTTAGAGGCAGTTTCACGAGCCCGCTTAATCAATCGGGCAATTGAGGGTCGCGGCGGTACTTTTACCACCGCGACCTTTTCCATTTATGCGGTTTCTTTAGGTCCACGCAATTTCCGCACACCCCACAGCACCACGGGCAACAGGATCAGCGCAACCGCAATCCACGTTGTGATCGGTGCAATCCACCACTCTTGCCCTTTGCCGTCTCGGTCAAAGAACGGGTTATAGAAAACACCAAAATCACCATCCGACAACAACAGCGATTGCCGCAGCTTTGGTTCAGCAATCGGTCCCAGCACCACGGCCAGAACCGCCGGGGCCAGCGGATAATCCAAAATCCGCAGCAGATACGCACCCAGTCCAAAGAACAGCATCAGCCAGACATCGAACATATTCTGATAGGCTGCATAAGTGCCCACGACCGACAAGACGAAGATAATCGGCGCGAGGATCGTGAACGGCGTCCGCAGCACCCATAAGAACAGCGGAATAAACGCAAGGTTCACCAACAGCGCGACAACATTCGAGATATAGAAAGATCCGACCAGCGGCCAAACGAATTCAGGCCGCTCCTCAAACATGCGCGGCCCCGGCTCCAATCCCCAAATCACCATTCCCGCCAACAGGACGGCGGTGGTTGGCGAGCCGGGAATGCCCAAGGTCATCATCGGCAGCATCGCGCCGGTAGAGGCAGAGTTATTCGCCGCCTCTGGCGCGGCCACGCCATCAGGATTCCCCTTACCGTAACTATCAGGTTTGCGCGAAGTCATCTTCGCGACCCCATACGACATCAACGATCCCGGCGTCGCACCGGCGGCAGGAAGAATGCCGACGAAAAAGCCCAGCAGCGACCCGATCGTCGTGCCCTTCCAGGCTTCTTTCATGCCGACAATGCCCTTCATCACGCGGGAAAAGTTCACCGTCGTTTCGGTCATCGTCACTTTGTAACGGGTCGTATTGATCGTCCAGATCATCTCACCGATGCCATAGACACCAATCGCCAGCACAAGAAAGCGAATACCGTGAGAGAAACCCGTCGTGTCGATCCATCCCGCCGTCGCTTCAAACAGATCAAGCGGGTCGCCAAACTGTAAGCGCGGCTCGCCAGAGATAATGTCAAACCCAACCGTCGCCATGACAAGGCCAAAGCAGATCGAGAAAATCGTCTTCGGAATATCGTCCCCGCCCAACCCGATAAACGTTGCGAAGGCCAGCAACATCAGCGCAAAAATCTCGGGGTTTCCAAAGTCGAGCGCAATCGAGGACAGCGCCGGGGCAAATCCGGTAAAGAAGATATTCGCAACCGTTCCACCGATAAACGACGCCACCGCCGCTGTGACCAATGCTCGGTCCGCATTGCCCTGTAAGGCCATTGGCCGACCATCAAAGGTCGTCGCCACCGCGGTTGAGGCCCCCGGGATTCCAAGGGTTATCGACGAAATTGCGCCGCCATACATCGCGCCATAATAAATCGCCGCGAGGAAAATCATCGGCGCCGTCGCACTGCCAGTCCAATCCTGAATGACGAAAGTAAACGGCAGCAGGATCGCGACACCGTTCACCGACCCAAGACCCGGCATCGCGCCCACGAACAACCCGATCACCACGCCAAGAACGGCAAGTCCCAGATTCGTGGGTTGCAGGGCAATGATGATCCCGTCGAGAAGCTGTGCAAAAACATCCATCAGATCAGCTCCGCTCAGAGAAATATATCATAGAGGGGTAAGAACAACGGTTCGGTATACCCCTTAGGCAGCACGATCCGCATCAGCACATCAAAGAAGAAAAAGCTGAACACCGGCACACCGACAGAAATCGCCATCGAGGTGCCAATGCTGTGCCGTCCCAGAATAAACAGATAGTAGAACAGAAAGACAAAGATCGCGCCGTAAAACCCGATGATCCCGATCAGCGCCAGAAAACCGATCAATCCGCCGCCGACCAACAGCATCATCTTTTTGGAATAGCCATCCATGAACGGCTCATCCGATTGTGAGGGCGGCGAGGTGCGGCGAATGGCATTGATGATAATCCAGATACACGACAGCAGCATCGCGCCAGATAGATAGAACGGCCAGAACCCCTTACCCGGTCCACTGCCGTCGATATTCACTCCAACATTCGTAAACCGGACATACTCGGTATCCCATTCCGGGCCTTCGCCGCTTTTCCACATCAGATAGATTGAAAAGGCAGCCAGAACGATAGCGGTGATAAATTCAGCGCGGCGCATCGAGAATTCCTATGCTGGATTCAGCTTTCCTGCTCTCAGCCCAATCGAGCCTGAGATCGCCTTGACGCCGGTCTCAATAGAGACCGGCACTTGTTTAAGTTTCAGACGGTTTACTTGATCGCGCCCGACGCCTTCAGGATCGTCGTGTGACGGTCACGCTGCGTGTCCCAGTAATCAGCAAGATCAAGCTGAGACATGAAGTCACCCATCAGTGACTTTTTGGATTTGTAATCCTGCCAATCCGCGCTCTTATACACGTCGCGGAACAGCGTCGTGTAATACGCGGCTGCCTCGGCGGACATGCCCGGTGCGCCGACAACAGAGCGCTGCATGAAATACGAAAAGTCTCCGCCCACTTCTTTCAGCGTCGGCACATCTGGGAACAGTGGCAAACGTTCGTTGGTGAACGCGACCAGCGGCAACACATCACCACTTTCGAAAAAGCCGAGAGCTTCGGAGGGGTTATTCACGGAAGACTGGATTTGCTTACCAGCCAAATCCTTCGCAACCGCGCCACCACCTTTATAGGGGATATATTTAATATCGAGATCGTAGTTGTTGTTCAGGAAATCCGTGATGATGTTGTCCTCGGAATTTTTACCCGTTCCGCCCATCACCCATTTATTGCCACGCGATTTTACTTCCTTCAGGAAGCCATCGAAATCGGTGATGCCTTCATCCTTATGAACCCACAGCAGGAAGGTATCTTCGGCCATACGCCCAACTGGCGCAAACTTCATAATATCGACTTTCAGACCCGGTTGGCGCAGCGGCGTCGTAAAGAACGAGTTCAGCGTCACCATGATCGTGTGATCGGGATCACCAACGGTGTTCATGTATTGCAGAGCTTCTGCGCCGGACCCACCAGACTTATTCGTCGGCACCAAAGGCTTCGACGCCAATCCTTCTTTCTCGACAATGGATTGCATCAGGCGCGCCATCTTGTCTGCGCCGCCGCCTTTACCAGCCATAATCACGAAGTCGATGGGCTTCGATGGTTCCCACGCACTCGCGGCGGTCGCTGTCAGCGCAAGCCCCAATCCGGCCGCCCCCATAACGATTGATTTGAAAAGCTTCATTTTTCTTCCTCCCAGAATTGATGACAAGGGCCATTTTTGGGCTCCTCCGTCAGATGTTCAAACGCTCAATGCCATGCCTCTTTGCCGTTTTCTCCGCTCAATCATCCGCACTAATGCACGAAAATGACAGGCAATTCTGCCTCATCAACAACAGTTTGCGTATTTCCGCCCAGAACAGTTTCCCGCTCATGGCTGTCACTATACGCGCCCATGATCAGTGTATCCGCCGACAAATCAGCACACCGTTTCAACAACGTTCGCCCGACTCCATCGACCGGGTTAAATTTTTCTAGCTGCGCCGTCACGCCGCGCGCCGCTAAATATCCAAGCAGGTCTTCAGAGGTGGCACCATGTATTTCTTCGCCGCCACTCAACACGATCACTTCGCGCGCCTGCGTGAGCACTGCTTTGGTCAGTGCGACGGCACGTGCGGCCTCGCTCGACCCATTCCACGCAATAACCACACGATCACACAACGTCTCAGGATGATCATCGCGCATTGGGCACATCATCACGGGTCGGCCCGTATTAAACAGTGCAGCCTTGAGTGTGTTCGCCCCTAAATTTCGATCGCGATCCGGCTTTGCGACGACGATCAGATCGGCCAAACGGCCATTCGCCTTCACAACGTCAATCTGCTTTCCGGGAACTTCGCGCCACGAGGCAGTCGTCGCACCTTCGCCTAAAGAAAGACCCATCTGTTCGAGAAGCGACGTAAATTCCGCACGAAGCGTTTTTTCCTCCTGATCCGCCAAACCCACGCTCGATTCTTCGATCTGCTTTCGCAGAAACGCAGGCAACGGCACGCCATAAGGCATCAGGTCTTCGGGGCGGGGGCGACAGTGCAGGGCTTCGACATGCGCGCCATAGCGGCGGGCCAGAACGGCGGCATGGGCGAGAACATTTTCGCCCTTTCCGTCGCCCCGGATCGGAATCACGATTTTACGCACGCTCATACCTGAACCGACATTTCATCTCCTGCATCCCAAGCCATCTTACGTTCCCAACACGGTTCCCTTTTCGACCCCGTTTGCGGTTGCCCACTCAGAGGCCGGTTGCTTGTCGCCCCCTTTGGGCCGAACCCGCTTCAATAAGATCCGCCCACCGACACATTGCATCGTTACGCCCTCTTCCCCGACAGACATGACCTTGCCAGACATCCCGTCGCCGGGCACATGAGCGCAATCAAAAATACCGACCTCTGCACCTGCCAGCGTTGTCCAGGCGCCAGGCGCCGGATTGGTTCCACGGATCAAATCGTAGACCTGTTTGACGGGCTTGTTCCAGTCAATTCGCGCATGATTCTTCGTACAGCGTCGCTCATAGGTCGCTTGCGCCTCGTCTGGCACGATACGCGGTGGATTGCCCGCTCGAAACAGGTCACAGACCTCCAAAACCGAGTCCACTGCCGAGGGATAGATTTTCTTGAAATAGAGATTGATTACCGTGTCGTCTGGCTCAATCGGGCATTCCCACTGCAAAAGGCTGTCGCCTTCATCCAACCCATCGGTCGGGTAAAACCATGAATATCCCGATTTATCCCGGCCCATAATAATCGGCCAGTTCACCGCCGACGGTCCCCGATGCAGCGGCAACAGCGAGGGATGGAAACAGATGGACCCCATCTTCGGCGTGTCCCGTGCCGCTTCAGGCACGAAGACATTCACAAAGGCCATGACCATAAGGTCGGCGTCGAAACTCGCGAGAGTCTCCAGCGCATCAGGAGATTTGAAATCTGCTGGTTGATGAACCGGAATGTCTTGTTCCGTCGCAAAGACCTTGATGGGGTCCGGGTCTTTACCCTCGCGATCAGGCTCGCAATAAACGGCAACGACCTCATCAACCCCCGCATCAAGTATCTTCGCCAAGACGTCCTTACCAAACGCCTGCTGGCCCATGACTATCAGCTTCATATCACACATCCCCTATCGCCCCGATGCCGGAACTATGCCGGCGTCTTATTCACATCGCCGACCGCCCCTGAACGAACCACACGCTCATAATCCTCGCCCTCAAAGCCAAGCACATCAGACAAAATTTCTGCTGTATGCTCGCCGAGCAGCGGAGAACGCTCCACTTCAACAGGGCTGTCGCTCAATCTGATCGGACAACCTACGCTCAAGTATTTGCCGCGTTCCGGGTGATCGACTTCGACGACGGTTCCTGTTTTCCGCAAACCCTCATCCTCAGCGATCTCTTTCATCGACAGAATGGGGCCGACCGGAATGTTCAACGGATTGCAAATGTCCATGACCTCAAACTTTGTCTTGGTCATCGTCCATTGCTCAACCGCGTCGAAAATTTCGTTCAGCTTGTCGAGGCGTTCTGGCGGCGTGGCATACCCCTCCGCCTCTTTCCATTCCGGCTTGCCGATAACGTCACAGACATTCTTCCAGACAGCAGCCTGCGTGATAAAATATGTGTAGGCGTTCGGGTCGGTTTCCCACCCCTTACATTTCAGAATACGGCCCGGCTGTCCGCCTCCCGAGTCGTTGCCCGCACGCGGGGTCGCATCACCAAATGGGATGCCCTCGCCTGCTTGCGAATATTCGCTCAACGGCCCCGCCGCCAACCGCTGTTGATCGCGCAGCTTCACACGGCTGAGGTTCAACACGCCGTCTTGCATCGCCGCATCAACCTTTTGACCACGGCCTGTTTTCTCGCGCTGGAACAGCGCCGTCACGATACCCAGCGCCAAGTGCAGCCCCGTCCCGCTATCGCCAATCTGCGCCGCCGTCACCAGTGGTGGGCCGTCCAAAAATCCGGTGGTGGAGGCCGATCCGCCCGCACATTGGGCGACATTTTCGTAGACTTTACAGTCCTCGTACTTACCGGGACCAAACCCTTTGATCGACGCCATGATAATGCGTGGATTGATCTTTTGCAGATCGTCCCAACCAAATCCCATCCGGTCCAAAGCGCCGGGGGCAAAGTTTTCAACCAAAACATCGCATTCCTGAACAAGACGAGTCAGAACTTCTTTTCCCGTTTCGTCTTTCGAGTTGATTTCGATGGACCGCTTGTTGTGGTTCAGCATCGTGAAATACAGGCTGTCGGCACCCGGCACATCGACCAGTTGCTTGCGCGTTGCATCCCCAACACCGGGGCGCTCCACCTTGATGACATCCGCCCCAAACCACGCCAAAAGCTGCGTACATGTCGGACCGGATTGCACATGCGTAAAATCAAGGATCTTAACGCCTGAAAGGGCTTTCATAATTCTTCTCCGTTATGCGTCGCCAGCAACAGCCAGCGACCCGACATCCGAAACGCTTCCTCAGGGAGAACAGACGCATCCCAAATGCCGGATCATTTTTCAGTATGCGGTTGAGTCTTGTGTACAGATCCATCGCAAGCGACTGCCGTCATCCGAAGACCAATTCAGATTCGCAAGTTTTGTGCGTCCCGCCGCCTCACACTCGGCTTGTGAGAAATAAGTCTCCGGCGTCACCGTAGCGTGCTCTGCATAGCTGCCGACACCTTGACCAACAGATGGATCATTGTAACTGAGGATAAAGATCAAAGCCCATTGCATCGTCGTTGTCCCATCATCGTTATTCGTTCTGCGCCTGCGGATAGCGCGCCTGCGCCACCACGGATTGCGGATTTAAGTTTCCAATATTTCCGCTCTCTTTACCAGCGACAGGATCAATCGCGGCATTGATGAGCGTCGGTTTGCCGCTCGCAAGCGCTACTTCAACTGCTTGGCGTAATTCATCCGGCGTTTTCGCCCAAACACCTTCACCGCCAAAGGCCTGCATCATCAAGTCGTATCGCGCATCAGGGACAAAAACTGTCGTCGACGGATCGCTTCCCCCACCCCAATTCTCGCCATCCCCTCGATAAATCCCGTTATTATTGAAGACGACGATACAAACCGGCAGGTCGTAGCGGCAGATGGTTTCAACCTCCATTCCGCAAAAACCAAAGGCGCTATCCCCCTCAACCGCGAGCACTTGCTTTCCGGTCTCAATGGCGGCGGCAACCGCTGCCCCCATCCCGATACCCATGACTCCCCATGTTCCAACATCAATACGATGCCGAGGTTTGTGAACGTTGACGATAGATCGCGCCATATCCAACGTATTCGCGCCCTCGTTCACAAGAATCGTTTCGGGTCGGTCTTCAATCGCCTTTTTCAACACACCGAGCGCGGCGTGATAATCCATTGGATGATTGTTATTCTGCAATCGCGTCGACATTTTTTGCACATTGGCATCGACTTTGGCGCGCACCTGATCCAGCCACGCTGTCGGTTTGGCGATATTGCCGCCTTTCATTTTTTCCAGCAACGCAGCGGCACAAGACCCGACATCCCCCACCAGAGGCGCAGCAATTTCGACGTTCGAGTCAATCTCTTCCGCGCTAATGTCGATCTGCACAAATCGTTTGCTGCCCGGTTCCCCCCATTGCTTGCCTTTCCCGTGGCTCAGCAACCAATTCAACCGAGCCCCCACCATGATGACGACATCCGATTCTTTCAGCGCAAGCGAACGTGCCGCCGACGCACATTGCGGATGCGTATCGGGAAGCAGACCCTTTGCCATCGACATTGGCAAGAATGGATAACCAGACTGTTCCACCAATTCGCGGATCACGTCATCGCATTGATCGTAAGCGGCCCCCTTGCCGATAATGAAAAGCGGCTTTTTCGCCGACGTCATGACATCTATCGCACGATCAATCGCCCCATCAGCAGGCCGCACTTTTGGGGCAGCATCGACGACTTTCACCAGCGAGTTTCTCCCCTCAACCGCATCCATGACCTGACCGAGCAACGCTCCGGGAATATCAAGGTAGACCCCACCCGGTCGACCGCTGACCGCGCTGCGGATCGCACGGGCCACGGCAATGCCAATATCCTGAGCATATGTCAGGCGATATGCGGCCTTACAAAAAGGCCGCGCGGCGGCGAGCTGATCCATCTCCTCGTAATCGCCTTGCGCGAGATCAACGATCTCTCGTTCCGAAGACCCAGAAATCAGGATCATAGGCCAACAGTTCGTTGTCGCATTTGCCAGTGCCGTCAAACCGTTCATGAATCCCGGCGCGGAGACGGTCATACAGACCCCCGGTTTCTTCGTCAGGAACCCGGCAACGGAAGCGGCATATCCAGCATGTTGTTCATGCCGGAATGAAATCACCCGCATTCCCTGCGCCTGTGCATAACGGCCTAAATCCGTAATCGGAATTCCGGGCACGTTGTAGATCGTCTCAATGCCGTTAAGCTTCAGTGCATCAATTAAAAGATGGAACCCATCCGTCAGTTCCCCGGTCTCGACGTTGGAGTCTAGCTCCTGCACCGCTGTTGACATTTATTCCTCCCCACGGGTCTATCCGACCGCTTTTTGTTCAGAAGTCTTAGTTTCCAGCTCCGTCCAAGTTTCGCAGACATGGTCTCGCAACCGGAATGTATGTTTTCGCACCAGCTGCTCCGCCAATTCGGCATCGCGGTCTTCCAATGCTTCAATAATGTGCATGTGATCGACGACGGAACGCTCGGCTCGGCGTTTTTCCGGCATCGCGCGGCGGCGAACCGCTTGCATATGCAAAAACAGACCATCGGCGATGTTTTTCAGCATCGAGCAGTGCGACAGCTCTAAAATGCGTTGATGAAATTCAATATTTGCATCGGAATATTCTTCGATCTCCGCCGTGGCCGCGCCTTTTGCAAACCGCCGCAACGATGCAATCTCTTCACCACTTGCCCGATCCGTCGCCAACCGAGCTGCCATGCTTTCCAACGCAGCCCAGACCGTAATCATCTCAGCAATCTCATTGATTGTCTTCCGAAGCACGAAAACGCCCTTGCGCGGCAAAACTCGAATAAAGCTTTCCTGTTCTAACCGCCCAAGGGCCGCGCGCAACGGTGTGCGCGATGTCTTGAGTTGCGCGGCCAGCGCGCGCTCATCCAATCGCAAGTCTGTCGCGGGATCATAGACATCCATCGCGAGGATTGCATCGCGCAGCGCATTATAAACGCGATCCTCAAGCGTCGCTTCCAAATTCACCGGCGCGAGGGCCAAACCGCTCATGGTTTTTCCCCAAAGGAAAGTCTCGCCGAATCTGTGGTATACCAACTACCAAGCATGGCCCGACCGTATGCGACCCCGCATCCGCGTCAAGCGTGTTTCGCAAACTTTTTCGAGAGTTCACGAAGCAACGCATACATCGTTTCAGACAACGGCTTTGAATTGAAACGATGTCGATCCAGTGATTGACGGAGCGATACCAGCGAACAATCGCCGACCGTTCAGCGGCCTCCATGTTCGGCACATTCGCCGGAGGCATCGCGTGGGTCTTACCGGCGGGCAAATAAATCAACCCACCCCATGCCGGTTCAGTCGCATTGCACATCGCGCATCGACCCTGCACTGTTCGCAGACCGCATCGAATCCGTCAGCGCCGCCAAAGCGCTGCTCGAACGGCGTGAGCACGGTTTCATGCGATGGTTCTTGTCGCGCGGTGCGCTCGACTTCACCGGCTGTTTCATCCATCATCTCGAAACGCTCGAACGCATCGAGTAGCCGAAACGAAAAATACATAATCTGTCAGGCAAGAAAAAACGACTATTTCTGACCCAATCGAGCCGCGCACCGCGACGGGAAGACCTCAATGACGCAAAAATTGCTGCGTGGGCGGCTGCTGACTTTTCATAGAGAGCCTCAGGGCGCTGAAGACGGCGACGCCTTCGATTACATCGAGGACGGCGCGCTGATCATCGCTGATGGCCTCATTCAGCACGTAGGTGAGTACGCCGATCTGGCAACGCACGCACGAGACATTCCGCAAATCGATCACCGACCACATTTGATGATGGCGGGATTTATCGACGCGCATACCCATTTCCCCCAAACGCAAGTAATTGCGTCATGGGGGGCACAGCTAATGGATTGGCTCAATACCTACACCTTCCCCGAAGAAGCGCGCTATGCCGATCCAGAACACGCGGATAAAATGGCTGGCTGGTTTCTTGACCAGCTTGTCCATCACGGCACAACTACCGCCGCCGCCTTTTGCTCAGTCCATAAACAATCTGCTGACGCGCTGTTTGCCGCCGCTGAACAACGCAACATGCGGATGATTGGCGGTAAAGTCATGATGGACCGCAACGCCCCCGAAAATCTGACCGATACGCCGCAAAAGGGGTACGATGACAGCAAGGCATTGATTAAGACATGGCATGGTCGCGGGCGGGCGCTCTACGCCATAACGCCCCGCTTTGCCGTTACCTCAACACCCGAACAAATGGAAATGACGGGCACGCTCGCCGCCGAACACCCCGACTGTTATATTCAAACACATCTGTCGGAAAATCACGACGAGATCGCGCTGACCGCCAAGCTTTATCCACAAACGCGCGACTACCTTGATGTGTATCAATCTTATGGTCTGCTTGGTCCGCGCACGCTGATGGGACATGCGCTACATTTGAAGGATCGAGAAATCGCGGCTTTGGCGGAAACGGGAACACATCCTGTGTTTTGCCCGACCTCCAACCTGTTCCTCGGGAGCGGATTGTTCGATGATGCCAAATTGCGCGAGCATGGTATCGTCAACGGCATCGCAACTGACATTGGCGGCGGCACCAGCTATTCGATGTTACAAACGCTCAGTGAAGGTTATAAAGCCCTCCATCTGAGCGGTCAAAACCTGCACCCGTTGCGCGCCTTTCACTGGATCACGCGCGGCAATGCCGAAGTCCTCGCACTAGAAGATAAGATTGGCACTTTGACCCCCGGCAGCGAAGCCGATATCGTGATTCTTGACGCCCACGCAACCGAGGCAATGGCCATGCGGATGGCCCGCGCCGAAACCTTGTCGGAAGAACTCTTCGTGCTGCAAATGATGGGCGATGATCGTTCTATCGCTGAAACCTATATCAACGGAGAACCGCAGAAAGTAAGATCGCACGGTTGACGCCTCAAAGGTTTTGACTCAGGTCAGAAACGATCTGCTTAAACCGTGGCGTGACTTGATCACGGGCAACATGCTGCCCATTCCGAACGATGTGCCGCCCTGCGCTCCATACCTCGCGGACGCACTGACCACCATTTCCGGAGAAAATCAGACTATCCAGCACCGTGTCTCCCGCTCGATGACAACACCATTCGTTGTCAGTCGAGAGGCCGCAAAGGTCAGCAAGCTGCCCCGGCGAAATCGCACCGCTTTGTCGTTGTACTGCCTTGGCACCGCCGGAAACAGCGTGATCGAACAAGACCCGGCCCGTCGAAGACTCTGCGTTTGCCAGCGCTGCGCGTGACCGATCTCGCAAACGTTGCGAGTATTCCAACGTCTTCAATTCTTCGAACAGCGAAATCTGAATATTGCTGTCCGAGCCAACGCCAAAGTAACCGCCCGCCGCAACGAAATCTACCCCATCAAAGATACCATCACCGAGGCTCGACTCCGTAATTGGGCAAAGTCCTGCGACTGCTCCCGTCTGCGCGAGTTTGATTGTTTCATTCGCGTTCATCTGAGTGCAATGGATCAGGCACCACGTTTCGCCTATGTCCTGTCGATCCAGCAGCCATTCGACTGGACGCCGCTTTCGATGCACGAGCAACTCTTCCACCTCAGCGATTTGCTCCGCAAGATGCAGGTGGAACGGCGTCCCTTGTGCCAGTTGCACGGCGCGCGTCAGCCCGTCTTCATCCACCGCTCGCAATGAATGCGGCGCAACACCGATATTCCAATCGGCGGGGCCGCGCTCAATGATGCTCCGGGCCTCGTCATGCAATCTTGCGTAGCGATCAAAGTCATTCCCGAACCGCCTTTGCCCACCGACCAACGCACGCCCATCGCATCCGCCGAACTCGTAGTAGACGGGCAGATGCGTTAAGCCAATCCCCGTCGCATCGGCTGCGGCCGCGATCCTTTCCGTCAGCTCCGCAAGATGATCATAGGGTCGTCCATCCGGCGCATGATGCAGGTAATGGAACTCGGCAACCGCTGCGTATCCTGCCTCCGCCATTTCGACAAAAGCTTGCGCGGCAATCCCCTCGACCTGCTCCGGCGTCAGTTGATCGAGAAACCGATACATCATCTGACGCCACGTCCAAAAGCTGTCGCTGGGATCAGGCCCGCGCGCCTCAGTCAGCCCGACCATCGCGCGCTGAAAAGTGTGACTGTGCAGGTTCACAGGCGCAGGCAAGACCAGATCAATCACATGACTGGGCGAACTTAGGTCATCCGAAACCGAAGCAATTTTTCCATCATCGCCGATGACAATTGCCACATCTGACATCCAACCGTCCGGCAAAAGCGCGGTGCGCGCATGGATTTTCGTCACAGCGAGCTCCCAACCGACCAACGACACTGCACCAAGCGGACAGCGCCAAACCGTCAAATTTCGATCTTGTCCGGCTCAGACCATGTCCGTCAACAACTCCAGCGCCCTGACACCGGCGACTGAATTTCCCTTCTGATCAAGCGCGGGAGACCAAACGGCGACAGAATACTCGCCCGGTTCCACCGCCAAAATTCCGCCACCAACGCCACTTTTGGCGGGAAGGCCCACCCGAAACGCAAAGTCGCCTGCGGCATCATACAAACCGCAAGTTCGCATGATCGCACGAACCCGTTGCAGCCTTTCTTGATCGGCAACAGCGCTTTCCTCCACGAGACACCGCCCCGCCCGCGAAAGCTCCCGCGCGCTCATGGCGGTCGAACAAGCGCGGAAATACGTCTCCGTTACAAGAGTCGGATCAGATACGAGATTTCGTTTGGCCTTCAAGAACCAAGCAATCGCACGATTGAGATCGCCGAACTCTCGCTCAGATTCAAAAACTTCCGCATCATATTTCACAGCATCCGAGCCGGAAAGCTGTTGCATCTTACTGATAAAGATATCCGCCCAATTTTTCTCTTGGTTCAAGATCGCGTCGGTCGTCACAATCGCACCAGCATTGATCAACGGATTTCGCGGAACCCCGCTTTCGACTTCTAGCAAAATCAGAGAATTGAATCCCATGCCTGACGGTTCACGTCCGACGCGCCGCCACAGATCATCACCCAGCAAATCAAGCGCAAATACGAGATTAAAAACTTTCGACACCGACTGAATCGAAAACGGAACATCGGCATCACCGGCTGCGAACTCTTCGCCACCTTTAGTTGTCACGGCAATCGCGAAATGATCTTGCGGCACTCTGGACAGCGCCGGGATATAGGTTGCCACGCGGCCCTGCGCCGTCAAAGGCCGAACCTGAGACGCAATGTCATCAAGCGTTTTCTGCCAATCGGTCACTTTACTGATCCTTCACCCCGATGAACGGTTCGCAGACGTCATCGCATCACGCATTTCCTGAAAAGCGTCTTTCAATCCGTTTGACCACGCTTGAGACAACGCCTCGTAGGCCGCGTCATTCTCTTCGATCCGCCGTTCTTCATCAAAATCGAACGCCCCTTCGCGCTGAACCGTCAAATCGAGCGGCATTCCAACGGACAGGTTCGATTTCAATGTCGCATTCATGGACAGCAGCGTTGCGGTCAGAGCATCACCCAACGGAGTCTCCGGCACGATTACCCGATCGAGGATCGGTTTCCCGTATTTGTGTTCTCCGATCTGTAGGAACGGCGTGTCATCTGTCGCCTCAATGAAATTCCCCGCCGAGTAGATCATGAACAATCGGTGCTGCCCGCCCTTACGCTGACCCGCCAAAAGGATTGCAGACGTCGAGTTTTCGCCGCGCGCCGACAGGCCGGGACCGTAGCGCGTTTGTATTGTCCGCATCGCCTCGCCGACGATCTCAGCGACACGAAACATCGACGGCGCGGAAAACAGTGTTTCGACATTTTCCTTCGGATTATCGATGTTTTGCTGAAGCAGCGACATCACGGCTTGTGTAATCGCGAGATTACCGGACGTCATCATCGTAATGGCGCGCTCGCCCGGTTTCTTCCACGTGAACAGCTTTTTGAATTTCGAGATGTTGTCGATACCCGCATTTGTGCGCGTATCAGCGAGGCACACCAGCCCTGCGTTCAATTTAAGGGCAACGCAGTATGTCATCGCGCCTGATCCTTCTCGGTTGGAGAGCGCCTAAGCCTGAGTTTGCTGACCCGCTTGCGACGCAGCGGATTGAAACCCAAAATCGGCACCAATTCTTGTTGTGAGCTTGATGGTACGGTCAATTTTGTCAGTCAAGTACTCGTGCAGCCCGCCATACAGAATGAGCTTCGCACTGTCGCGTTCGAGTGAATCAAGGATCTCCGTCGCCTGCAAGAGTGAGTTCTCTTTCCGAGCCGGATTTTCGCAAAGACGTTTCAGACGTTCAACAATTCTGCGATAACTAAAACAAAATGATCGGGGAAATTGTGGATTTAATAGCAAAAAGTCAACAACCAACTCTGCGGACACCTCAGCGCGATACGCCCAGCGATAAGACGCTCGTGCCCCCGCCGCGCTTAAAATATGATTCCATTGAAGCTGATCATAGCTGCTGCCCACCGCATGGCTATAAGGGAGCAAAACGTGATATTTCACATCCAGCAATCTTGCAGTCGCATCGGCGCGCTCAATCCCTTCACCCAAACGCAAAAAATCGAATCCCGCATTTCGCAAAAGAGTGCCAGTAACGGAACCGCGAAATTCGGCAGCCAGTGACCGAACCCGTTCCAAAATTCGGGGCAGTTCTGTCCCAGAACAGTCCGCCTCAGTCAGCTCTCGCACTTCGCGCCATGCCTCATTGATAGAGGACCAGACTTCAATCGTCAGCGCGATGCGCTGCGCCCGCGCGTTGCTCCGCGCTGCTTCAAAACAGTTTTTGATGGATGAGGGATTCGTTTCATCGACAATCAAATGCCGCACCGTCGAGGAACCATCTGCCCGCTCAATATCCCCCGGATATGTCGTGCGGCACCCTGCTGCGATCAAAATCGCGGACCATTCACTGCCCATTTCGGGCGAAGAGAGCGGCATTTGATCAATATGCCGCGCGGCCTCTAACAACCGCACGGTATTTTCAGCGCGCTCAATGTAACGCCCCAGCCAAAACAATCCCTCAGCCGTTCTACTCAGCATGGGCACCCTCGCGCAGAACCCACGTGTCCTTCACCCCCCCGCCTTGGCTCGAATTGACCACAAGCGACCCTTCTCGTAGAGCCACGCGGGTCAGCCCGCCTGAGATCAAACGCGTTTCCTGCCCCGTAATCACATAAGGCCGAAGGTCGACATGGCGTGGCTCGATCCCATCATTGACCAAGGACGGAACGCCGGAAAGCGCGAGGATTGGCTGAGCAATATACGCGGTTGGCTCCGCTTTGATCCGAGCCGTAAATTCTTCGATTTCCCCTTGGGTAGCGGCATTCCCGATCAGCATTCCATACCCGCCGGACCCATGAACTTGCTTCACGACCAACTCTGACAAATGATCCAATACATAGTCACAGTCATCGGGTTGCGAACAACGCCATGTCGGTACGTTCGGCAAGACAGGCTCTTCGCCAAGATAAAATCGGATCATCTCAGGGACGAAAACATATGTGGCCTTGTCATCTGCCACGCCGGTTCCCGGCGCATTAACAATCGTGACGCCGCCCTGACGATAAACTTCCATCAATCCGCACACACCGAGCAACGAGTCGGGCCGAAAGCACAACGGATCAAGGAAAGCGTCATCGATTCTGCGATAGAGGACATCTATAGATTGAGGACCATCTATCGTTCTCATCCATAGTCTGCCATCGGCGGTAAAAAGGTCTGACCCCTCCACCAATTCCACACCCATTTGATCCGCAAGAAAACTGTGCTCGTAATAAGCTGAGTTCATGTAACCGGGGGTCAGCAAGGCGCGTGTCGGCAGGCCATCACATTTTGGCGGCGCAACCTCGTCCATCGCCTGAGCCAACATATGTGGATAGTCGTCAACCGGCCGGATCACGCCCGTACTAAATAGCTGCGGAAACATCCGGGTCATGACGTCCCGCGTCTCAAGCAAATATGAAACCCCGGAAGGCGTGCGGCAATTATCTTCCAATACAAAAAATTCATTGAGGCCCGTGCGAACAATATCAACGCCAATTATATGGGCCCAAATATCGTTTGGCGGCCTGATCTGCTCCATCACCGCTTCATAGGCCGGGTTTTGCTCAACGAGGTTTCGGGGGACGACCCCTGCGTTCAGGATTTCTTTTGGTCCATAGACATCGGCCAAAAACGCATTCAGAGCCTTGGCGCGCTGAATCGAGCCGCGCTCCACCACATCCCATTCAGCGGCGGAGAAAACACGCGGAATGGCATCAAAGGGGATCAAGCGTTCCGGATCACCGCCTTCGCCATAGACAGCAAAAGTAATCCCAACGCGCCGAAATAATGCCTCGGCTTCAGGGATACGTTTCGACAACGCTGCCACGCCATCCACCGCGATCCACTGCTCGATTGTTCGGTAAATATCCCGGACCTCACCATCACGAAGCATTTCGTTGAACATAATTGTACGCTATCGGTGAGGATCGTAAATCATGCGGCATTATGAAGCAGCGCGAAGGACCATGTAAAGATGAGCATTGAAGTCGCGCTCAACCACCGAACACGTTATCGTTATGATCGGCTCGTCGACCACACTCCACATACTATTCGCTTGCGACCCGCACCGCATACAAGAACGAAAATAGTTCAATACACGCAAAAAATACTCCCTGCTCAGCATTTCATAAATTGGCAGCAAGATCCGTTCTCGAACTACCTTGCCCGAGTCACATTTCCCGAGCGGACGAACCATTTTGAAGTCGAGATCGACCTCATCGCCCGGATGGAGGCGATTAATCCTTTTGATTTTTTCCTCGAAGAATACGCGCGCGAACCTGATTTTCGATATGACGAAGAAACCTTCGGCAACCTTAAGCCCTATCTCGGACACGCCGACCTCAGCCCCCGCTTCAAGCAATTTTTCGATGCGGTGCCCCAAGAAGGTTCCTCCACAATAGACTTCATGGTCGCGCTCAACCAATACGTTCAAAAAGAAGTCGGCTATGTCGTGCGGATGGAACCGGGGGTCCAAACTCCCGATGAAACACTGTGTAGCGGCACAGGTTCGTGCCGTGACAGCTCGTGGCTCTTGGTCCAAACACTCCGGCATCTGGGGTATGCCGCGCGCTTCGTTTCGGGGTATTTAATTCAGCTTGTTGCAGACGAAAGGCCGTTGACCGGCCCAAGTGGCCCTGACGAGGATTTCACCGACCTTCATGCCTGGGCCGAGGTGTATCTGCCCGGCGCGGGATGGGTCGGGTTGGATCCGACTTCCGGCCTCTTTGCTGGAGAGGGCCATATTCCACTGGCCTGCACCCCCTCGCCGAGTTCGGCCGCGCCCATCACCGGTGCGACCAGCCCTTGCGAAGTCGAGTTTGACTTTGACATGAACGTCCGCCGATTAAACGATCCGCCGCGTGACACCAAACCAATGAGTGACCATCAATGGCAAGCCGTGATGGCCACAGGACGCGCTGTCGAGGAACGACTGCAAAAAGGCGACGTCCGTTTGACCGTCGGCGGCGAACCTACCTTTGTTTCCGGAACCGACCGCGACGCAGAGGAATGGACCGTCGCCGCAGTTGGTCCGACAAAGCGCCAGCACGCCGATCAACTAATCAGACGCCTTCGTACCCGTTTCGCGCCAGACACAGGCGCGCTGCATTATGGACAAGGAAAATGGTATCCTGGTGAACCTCTGCCCCGCTGGGCCTTTGAGCTACATTGGCGCGAAGACGGCGGTTCCATGTGGCGCGACTCTTCTCTCGTTGCAAATGAAGGCAAAGGGAACGCGTCAATCGAAGAGGCCGAAGTTTTCATGGCCAAATTGTGCGAACGCCTAGACGCCCCGCAAGAACACATTACCGCCGCCTATGAGGATCCGCTAGAATTCGCCCTACGTGAGCAAAATTTACCGCCAAATTCGTCACCTGAATTGAACGAGTTGGCTGATCCCGAAATGCGTCATCGCCTTGTCCGCGTTTTCGAGCAAGGTCTGGACAAACCAGTCGCTTACGTCTTGCCCATCCAACAAGCGCAAAGCGGCGCGCGGACACCGCGCTTTCAGACGGAACTTTGGAAAACCCAACGCGGACGTCTTTTCCTCGTACCCGGCGACAGCACAGCGGGGCTTCGTCTTCCTCTAGAGTCTCTTCCTATTCTGCCGCCGGGTATGATGCCACTCCAATTTGAGCGCGATCCATTCACGCGGCGGGCACCTTTGCCATCGCGCTTCTCGGCGTCGACGCGCTTTCAAACCGACAAAAAATCAAAAAGGCGCAGCCCATCGGAAGGACACGAAACAAAGGGAACGAGCGCCGAAGGCACGGCGCAAACCATATCCGACGCCGCAGGAGGCGCCGTTCGCACCGCACTCTCCATCGAACCACGGGATGGCGTAATCTGTGTTTTCCTCCCCCCGACATGGGAACTCGAAGCCTATCTCTCTCTGCTGAATGCTGTAGAAGATGTCGCCGCCGAGCTAAACCAACCTGTTCACGTTGAGGGCTACCCTCCTCCGGCTGATGCACGGCTCAATATCATCAAAGTCACTCCCGATCCCGGTGTCATCGAGGTCAATATTCACCCCGCCCGAAACTGGGACGAACAAGTCGCCATTACTGAGGTTATCTATGAAGAGGCCCGCGCGGTTGGCCTTGATGCGTCAAGCTTTCAAATTGACGGGCGACCCACGGGATCAGGCGGGGGTAATCATATCGTCATGGGCGGCGCGCGGCCTGACGACAGCCCTTTTCTGCGCCGCCCCGACCTCTTGGCATCGGTGATCCGATATTGGCAGAACCACCCTTCGCTCAGTTATCTTTTCAGCGGCCTGTTCGTTGGACCGACATCACAAGCCCCGCGCATCGACGAGGCCCGCCACGATAGCTTATTTGAGCTGGAAATTGCGCTCGATCAATTACCCGCTCCTCCGGGCGCATCGCCTTGGCTGGTGGATCGATTGTTCCGAAATCTGTTGATTGATGTCACTGGCAACACCCATCGCGCCGAGATTTGTATCGACAAGCTCTATTCGCCGGACGGTCCAGCCGGAAGGTTGGGTCTGGTCGAATTTCGCAGCTTCGAAATGCCGCCCCATCCAAGAATGGCGGCGGCGCAAGGGCTGCTGATGCGCGCACTCATCGCGTGGTTTTGGGAACAACCTTATGATGCCCCTTTGATCCGATGGGGGACAGAGCTTCACGATCGTTTCTTGCTGCCCCATTTCGTTGAAGAAGATTTCCAGACCGTTCTCGCGGATCTTTCTCAGGGCCTCGGAATCCCATTTGACCCCGACTGGTTCGCGGCACAACGGGCGTTTCGCTTTCCGCTCGCCGGACAAACCGAAGCCGCAGGCGCGGCCATTGAATTACGCCACGCCATCGAACCGTGGCCAGTCCTCGGTGAAGAGGCAACAATTGATGGAACAACGCGCCTCGTCGACTCGTCTATGGAGCGGATGCAAGTGCGGATCACGGGACTACGCGACGGACTTGTCCCAACATGCAACGGCATCACCTTGCCACTAATGGCGTTGGACGACGGTTCGGTGATCTCGGCAGTACGCTTTCGCGCGTGGTTGCCCTCCCGATGCCTCCACCCGACCATCAAACCGCATATACCCCTCGTCTTCGATCTCGTGGACGCGGAACAATCGCGGTCGCTTGGCGGGTGTACCTATTTTGCAGCACATCGCGGTGGGCGCGCACATGAGGACCGTCCAATCAATGAGTTGGAAGCTGAAGGACGCCGACTCGCCCGCTTCTCTCACGAACATACGCCGGGCCTGATAGCGCCGCGCCGCGCGGAGCCATCAGTTGAATTTCCACGCACGTTGGATCTGCGGCGGTTCTGAGATCAAGACGGTTCACGAACCGACAGCAACAAAAGCAGCTTGTGACGCACGCGCTTTCTCATCACCCAACGCGGTCCAGAACGAAACCGCACGGCATTTGTCCAACCGAGCAGAGCGCCGACCAACGCCAGCAGCGAGTTGAAGCGATGCGGCGATGCGGCGGTCATGCAATACGGTCTGCCAGCCCGCTTCGTCGTTCCCCACTGCAAGCCCTCCACCAGAGCGCATCTGTTCTGGCAATCCATCTACGTTTGCGATCAAAACAGGACGCCCCGCCGCCCGCGCTTCAAGACAGCTCAGACCATAAGGCTCCCAACGCGAGGGCATAAGCGCAACATCGATATTTTGATACGCATCGGCGGGATGATCCGTGCGACCGTGAAACCGAACCGACGGCGAATGCTCAGCGATTTTCTCAAGCTCTTCACGCATCGGGCCATCACCATAAATTTCGAGGACCGCGTCCTTCGGCGGCGAAGCACACCACGCCCGAACAACGATATCGAGGCCCTTTTGTTCATCAAGTCTACCGACAAAACCAAACCTCTTCACCTCGTCAAACTGAGGGTCTGGCAGCGCCAAGAACGGTTCAATATCGACCAGTGGCGGCGCTGTGGTGTTCTTGCCGCTCGGCAACAAACCAGCCTGCTCCATCCATGCCGCTTGCCCCGACGAGACGCAGATGACCTCGTCGAACAGGCCATACGCAGCGCGAAGCAAAGCCCGGAAGCGTCTTTGTTTCGAAACGCGGTGCTTTTCGAAACCCGCGCAATAGCTATGCTCAATATGGATCAACCGTGCTTTTGGATTACACGCCCGCAAAGCGATCAACATCGGCAACGTACGCCACGAAATCGCGAGATGCGACACGATCAGGTCAACGCCATAAGACACGGCGCGCATTGATCCGCGCTTGCAGAACTCAGTTTTATCTCCGGGACGCAAGGTATTGAGCTGTTCCAAGAAACGGGTGACTCCACCCATACGGCGGTCGTCAATGAGATGGATAGCATTCATTTTTCTAATCCTTATTGAGCCGAAACGGCGCGCCGCAGACCAAGTAAAAAGCCTTCGACGCGAACGTAGATGGGGGATCCAAGCCAACGCAGCACACTCGCCGCACCGATTGTCGTGACCGTCTTGGCCGGTTGATCCAGTAAGATACGCGGCGTGGCCTCAATCGCCTCACGCACCAAATTCCATGCGAGACCGGGTTGACGCATACTGATTGCCCGGCGGGCGAGATATCGAAGCTGACAGGCGCGTGCGATGGCCCCATGTTCCCGCGCAAAGGCTGGGGCATATCCTTCAATCTTTGCGAACATCTGAAGCCAAGTTTGAAACTGTTTGACGACATTCGCCGAAAGGCCATTTGGGTTGACGCGGTAGCCAGTCAGCCGTTCGCTCAACCCTTCGATCTTCCAGTCGCTCAGCAACGCCAGACGCATCCAGCATTCAATGTCCGTGCTCTGGCGTAAACCTTCATCAAACCAGCACGTATGGCCACGCTCCGCGTGGAGGTGCGCGATAGCTTCCAATGCCGTGCGGCGCATCACAGGCGTTGAGCCGTTTCCCACCGGGTTATGACAGATCAAGTCACGCGCTGTGATGCCGACAGTCTTCGGCGATTGCGACAGGCCCAAAGCCTGACTGTCCATATCAATCATCCAGCTCGCAGAAAACGAAAGCCCTAGCGACGGATCGGCATCAAGATGCACGACATGTTTCTTCAGCTTTTCAGGTGCCCAAATATCATCGGCATCAAGCAGACCAATCAGGTCATGCGAGGCTTCGCGAATTCCAGTATTTCGCGCTGCGTTCAGTCCTTGGTTATCTTGCTGAACGAGCTTGATCCGAGGATCGTCGTAGGCTCGAATAATCTCCGCAGATCGATCCGTTGATCCGTCATCAACTACGATGACTTCGAAATCAGGATGAGTCTGAGCGAGCGCAGACTCCAGTGCCTCGCGGATTGTGGTTTCACCGTTAAAAACGGGAATGACGATGGATGCAGGTGTCATGAAATTTTCCTTCTTATCGGTGTGCAAGAGCGGTCTTGACGGTTGTTGGCGACAGCAATCCCGCCAATGCCATGCAAAGCGTCAGCATTCCGCGCCGACGTTCGGCAAAAAAACCTCTTGGCGATTTTGCTGCGCCGCGAAGGGCGTAAGCGGCGGCAACTTTCGGCGGCATTCCCAAGCGCAACGCGCGGCGAGACAAATATCGAAGGTAGATGGCTTCCGCCGCACGCAGGTTATTTCCATTCGGAGCTTTTCCGAACCGCCGAGCCGTCCGGACGCTCTGCAACCAACCTGCGTACATTTTCTCGGTATCGGAAGATAATCCCGACGGCGATGTTCGGTAATGCAGCAGCAGCGAGTCGAGGCCAGCAATCACCGTGCCTTGTGCTGCTGCGCGAACCAACCATTCGCGATCTTCGCCGTGTGTCATATCCTCGCGGAATACGCTGACCTTTTCCAAGACGTCACGCCGGAGAATGACATTCGACATCGTACCGACACGATTTTCGCCCAGAAGATCCAGAACAGAGAGCGGCGCAGGCGGAACCGTCGAGGCGGTTTCGTTGTCGCCCGGTTCGCGATTGAAGAACGCAAAACGCGAATAGGCAATTCCAACTTCCGGACTGTCCTTTAGTTTCCACAACATCATGGCAAGGCGCTCCGGAGCCCAAAGGTCATCGGCATCAAGGAACGCAACGAATTCGCTTTGGGCAATCTTCAGTCCGGCATTTCGCGCCGCAGCCACGCCCCGCTCTGGCCCACCGATCACTCGAATGCGTGCATCAATCCGCGCCATCGCGGCCAACAGATCAGACGTCTCGTCGCTCGATCCGTCATCAATGGCGATCAACTCCCAGTCCTTGCAGGTTTGGGAAATTAGGCTACGCAGAGTGCGAGCCAGGGTTTTGGCGGCATTTCGGCAAGGCATGATGACAGTTACGGCGGTCATGGCAGTTTCCTTCAACGAGGGGTTTTGAGAATGACGCAGGCAGCACCAAGCTGCGTGAAAGTCGCCGCGATCAGATACGCGAGAGCAGCGGCGGTAAGTCCGAATGGTGCCGATACACCCAGCGACAGTGCGAGAATGGCCGTTACAGAAAGGCTGATGCGAAATTCATGACCCGCTCGATCTTCGGCGCGCAACCATTGTGCCGCCGCGCTCCAAACGATGGCTGGGATTGCGGCGAGGCAAAGAACCGAGACGAGATCGGTCATCGCGCCCCACTCCGCACCAAACACGAGCGGCACGTAGATCGGTGCCAGAAGAGATTGAGCCAACACGATTGGCGACAGAACGAACATCGACGTCTTCAATGCCTGGAAAAGATTTTCGCGTCGCGCTGCGCCCTTTTCCGCACACAGCCGAGGGAACAACGCGACCCCTAAAGCATTCGCCAAAGACGTTGCCAGACCAAGACCGGCATTCACCGCGAAGAACCAGATGCCCAGCGCCTCCATCCCGAGGACTGCGCCGATGATTAACTTATCTGCTTGCAGCCTCAACGCCTTGGTCAACTCTACCCCAAGGACCGCACTGCTAAAGCGGGCAAAGCCGGATAGCGGGGCGTAACCAGCCTCTGCGTCGCGCGTCCACGGCATCAGACGGCGCATGGCATAAGCCCAAGCAGGTGCGGTCAATAGCCGAGGCAAGATCAGCGCTGCCGGAGTTGCCCAGATCATCAGCAGGGCCACAGATAGGCAAGCCGACAAGATCACCTGTCCACCAGCAATGGCCGCGACCGAACGGCTTTTACCGTTCCGCATGGCCAGAAAACAAGACACGAGGCCCAGTGGCATGAAAATAAACTGACCGGCAAAGACCACCAACAACAGGGCCGCTTCCGATTGGTCGCTGACAAAATGCAACACGGCGGCAATGGCGCAACCAAGTGTAAAGAGCGCACCGCACCAAACGCGAAACAGTCGGATCGCGGTATTGCAAGTGGCTGCAAGGTTTTTGGCGTTGGCGGCAATGATCTTTTGCCCAACACCATTTTCAGCAAGAGCTTTCAGAATTTCGCCAATCGCCAGCACCGTTGCGACCAGCCCCAACTCCCCCGGAGTCAGAACCCGCGCAGCAATGATAATCGCGCCAAGCCGCGCAACCTTTGCCGCAGCTTCAGAAGCAACCCACACCGAGAGCATTGCGAGAAGGGACGGTTCTGATCTGGTAAGCGGCGCAGGCACGGTAGCAGGTCTCCGATGAGGTTCGACCTGACAGTCTCAAAAGGTGCGCCAGAGCTACGTGTACGCCTAAAAAATCGGTTACATAATTGAAATGTATAATTTATTTTTTTGAAGGACACTGGACAACTATCGCAACCCGCGAATTGCGAAAGGCGAATTCATTGCGTTTTGCGAAGGCAACCCGCGAGCGGCGATTGCACTTTGCAAACGCCTTCGGGATAACCGGACATTGAACGATATTTTCCCCGGAAAACTACTCGATATTTCAATCCAGTAACGCCAGCTTCGATTTCTGGCGCGTATCTCGCCAAGGGTATCGGCAAACCCCTTTCACGGAGCCGACCTATGCCTTTCACCTTCCCAACGATCCGTCTGTTCGACTTTCCTCTCGTCAATGCAAAGCGGCAAAGCGTTTGCCGCAACTTGTTGGACGGCACGACGCGCCGCCTTGCCTTTATCAACGCTGATTGCGTCAACAAGGCTGCGTCTGACAAAGAGTACCGCCGCGCGCTAGAGCAGATGGACGCGTTGTTACCTGATGGCTCTGGTCTCGCCCTCGCCGCCGCCATGCGCGGAAGGCGCTTCGCCGGCAATCTGAACGGCACCGACCTTTTTCCGATATTGTGCGCCGAGGCCCGCCGCCTTGGTAAGTCTGTCTTTTTGTTGGGCGGCAAGCCGAGCATCGCGGAACAAGCAGCAACAAATGCAGTCGTCTCGTTCCCCGGCTTACGAATTGCGGGAAGTGCTCACGGATATTTCGAGCCAAATGACGAAGCAAAAATAGTCGAGAGCATCAACAATACCGGCGCAGATATTCTGCTCGTCGCCTTGGGCGCACCACTGCAAGAGAAGTTTATAACACGCCACTCCACGACATTGTTGCCAACGCTGGTCATGGGCGTTGGCGGCTTGCTTGATTTCGTCGCCGGACGCATCCCCCGTGCACCGAAGCTTATCAGATCCGTGGGTATGGAATGGGTGTGGCGTCTGGCGTGCGAACCCCGCCGCATGGCGCGGCGATACTTGCTCGGAAATCCGGCCTTCGTTGCGAGGGCCGCTGGTGACGCGGTAACGCACATCCCATTCTATCGGATAACAAAGCGTCTGAGCGATGTCATCCTCTCCGCGTCCGCCTTGGTTGCATTGGCACCGGTTTTCGCCGTGATTTCTGGTGCGATCCGATGGGAAAGCAAAGGCGGTGCGTTCTTCGTCCAAACCCGCGCGGGCAATCAGGGGCGTCCCTTTAGAATGGTCAAATTCCGCACCATGCACGCCAATGCCGAACAGCGCCTCTCCGAAATCAGAGCGCGCAGTGAGCGACAGGGAGTCGCGTTTAAAATGGCCGATGATCCCCGGATCACGCGGGTTGGCAAATGGCTGCGTCGTACATCCCTCGATGAATTGCCGCAATTGATCAACGTTCTGAAAGGCGAAATGTCACTCGTCGGCCCACGACCCGCCCTCCCCCGCGAGATCGAACAATACCAATCGGACGCCAAAGCGCGTCTTGAAGGAGCGCCGGGTATCACCTGCCTGTGGCAGATCGCAGGCCGTGCTGACCTCGGTTTTGAAAAACAAGTTGAGCTTGATGTCGCCTATCTTAACGCCCGGTCAACCATGTTAGACATTCTGATCATCGCCCTCACTCCCATCGCGATGATCACGCGGCGGGGCGCCTATTAACTCAACGACGGTAGGGCGGGGAGGGGCAAGGCCAACCCTTACCTGCGCCCAGCACCGTCCTTTGCATTTTGCTAAAATTGACGCGGCATCTTCGCATTTCGCAACGAATTCTTCGCAATTTACGACGTAAATACATGGCGCAAGCTTTGCTATTGCTCTGTCAGCCTCGAACTCGAAGCGGACAGATGAAGGAAAATCGCCATGAGACGACTTGTCGCCACCCTTCTTTTATATTCCTTTTTTACGGCTCCGGTCTGGGCCGAAACGATGCTGACCATCCACGCGGGCAATAAATCCATCGAGATTTCCGGCGAACAGTTCAACGCCGTCAAAACTGTCGAGCACACCACCAGTACCGATTGGACCGATGGTGCGAACCGTTTTCAGGGGCCGCTGATCAAAGACGTCATCGAAAGCGCCGGTCTGGACATCGCGTCTGTTGAGACAATCCGCGCGACTGCGGCGAACGACTATTCCGTCGCGATCCCCGCCACCGACATCACCAAATACAAAGTCATCCTCGCTACCGAAATGAACGGCAAGCGCCTAACCTTGCGAGACAAGGGACCGTTATGGGTCGTCTATCCGCGCGATGATCACACCGAGTTAAATGACCCAGAAATCAACGCGCGTTGGATCTGGCAACTTGTCGAATTGAAACTCGAATGAGAGCGCTACCCTTCGGATTTGGCCTAATTATCGCGGCCCTCGTCAGCCTGATCATTGTCGGGGTTGCAATTGTGCGCGCCGATCTGGCCGCGTTGCACGGAACATCAAAAGAAAACGTCTTCTGGTCCGCTGCTCAAGTCGAGCGCGAGTTTAACGCTTTGCAAGTCGCCATTGCTCGCCACGCGCTCGATCCACGGGACGAAGGTAAGATGGTTCGCCGTCGTTTCGATATTTTGTGGAGCCGCCTTGAGCTGTTTCGCACGGGCGATGTCGGAAAGCGCCTCATTCGTAAAGAATCAGTGCGCGCGACAATTGACGATCTGATGACAACTCTGCGGGAACTCGATCCGGCTGTTCAATCGTTGAGGAATGATGGGGCGCTGGCCAAAGAGATCGGCGATCGGCTCGCACAATCGTCAGCGGCGGTACGCCGCGCAACTATCGATGTACTGCACACCGACGAGGCACGTTTTGCCGATATTCGCGAAGACATGCGGCGCGGCTTGTTGATGACGGCCGGTGCCGTCTTTCTTTCGCTCCTCCTTGCCATCGGGACGGCCTTTATATTTCACCGTCACGCCAAACGAAGCGCTGCGCTGGCCCGGACTGCGCGGGAGGCGAGCGAGAGCAAAGCGCGGTTTTTCTCGATGATGAGCCATGAGCTGCGAACCCCGCTAAATGGACTTCTGGGAGCACTAAACCTGTTGCGAGACTTACCCGCCGGGGCAAACCGTGTGCGCCTACTCGACGAAGCCAGCGGTTCTGCCCATCGCCTTTCTGACGTTCTAACCGACGCATTGACGCTAGGTGCAGATGATGGCGTACCCGCCGTGCAAACGGTCTTTAGTTCGCTCGATATTGCCTCGGCACAAAAGGTTATCCTTGCCAGCGAGTTGTCGCGACGAGGCGCAAACTTAACCGTTAAGATCGACGGCGCTCCAGCCTATGCAGAGGGCGACGTCACGCGACTGAACAATGCGACATCCCACCTCCTCCGCAGCGTCTTGCAACGTGGGGGCGCGACTGAGTTGCTGCTCGAAATCAAGATCGATGTTGAAATGATCGTCTTAATCGCTTCGAGCGATACAGAGACACCGTCCGAAGCCTTCGGTGAAACTCTCGCACGCGGATTACTCGAATCCAGTGGCGGTGCATTGAATCGGACAGAGAGCGGATGGCAATTGTCGATGCCTATATCGCGGATCGCGCCTAAAGCCCGTCTTTCGCTCAGCTCCACGTCGATGGCAGGGCTATATAAAAAATTGTTGAATGCGCGCGGCATCGCGATAGCCGAAGCTGACGAAAACGATTTTCAGATCATCTTGACGGACCCGGTCCTTGACGAAACTGAGCGCACCTATCTGCGAGAAACATTCCCCAATAGTCGAATTATCGCATGCGGACCAACGGATTTAGCGGCGGAATTCGACGCCGTTTTACACAGCCCAAATGACCTAAGCGACGCTGTGGCAAGCGCGCTCTCCAATCCACCGATAGCGGCATAAAGGATTAGTCTGATGAGCCTTAAATCCAGCCTGAATGCCATTTGCGATACCGCACTTGACGCCGTCGTCGCAGTCGACAGTCAGGGAGAGATCGTGGGCTTCAATGCCGAGGCAGAAGAGTTATTTGGATATACCTGCGCAGAGGCCGAGGGACAACCGATGGCCGAGTTGATCGTGCCAGAGAGGTATCGCGCGGCGCATCACGCTGGAATGAAACGGTTCCTCGAAACCGGTGAACGTAAACTGATCGGTGGAAAAGTTGAGATCGAGGCGCTGCACCGCGACGGACATGACGTGCCGGTCGAACTTGGCCTGTCGATCCTGCAACTCGATGGGAAGACGATCTTCCTATCCTTCCTTCGCGACCTCAGTGAGCGGCGAATGAGGGAAGAAGAAATCAGATCGGCGCGGGACCGTGCAGAAAAGGCGAATGCGGCAAAGTCTTTCGTTGTCTCGATGGTCGCACATGACATGCGAAACGCGCTTGGCGGTGTCATCGGCAACCTCGCACTGCTGGATCGTCATCGGCTGACACAAGAAGAACAGGAAATTTTTGGCGGTATTGAAGACGGCGCGCGTTCTTTGCGGCGCTTGCTAAGTGACACGCTGGACCTAGCGAGGCTGGAAGCTGGAGAAATCGAGGTTTCCGCCGCACCGCTGTTGATCGAGGACTTCATCGCTGAAATATCTCAAGCATGGGAGACGAGGCTGGCAAAGGCCGATGTCACCATGTCGATCGAAATTGCAAAAGATGCGCCCCGACGTGTGATGCTCGACGAATTCCGTTTGCGGCAAATCGTATCTAATCTGATTTCGAATGCGGTAAAATACGCGCCTGGAACGAAGCTGGCGCTCACAATCGAACCTCAAGGCTTGAACGGGCTACGCATTACCGTCGCGGATCAAGGTCAGGGGTTCAGTGACGCTGCCCTCGAAACTGCTTTTGATCCCTTCGTTCGCCCAACAGGACAATCTTCAGACGGATCAGGGCTGGGACTCGCCATCGTCAAAACAATCACCGAAGCGATGGACGGCCATATCGAACTCAATTCAACCCCCGACAAGGGTGCCCAGATTGTCGTGGGTTTCAATGAATGCCGGCTCGAAGCCCCGTTACCGTCAGAGCCAATGCCTCAACACTTCGACGGGACCGCCGTCTTGCTCGTCGAAGACAATGCAACCAACCGACTTGTCGCCGCAAAAATGCTGGAGAAGATTGGGTGCGATGTCTCGCTATGCGAGGATGGACTTTCCGGGGTCGAGACCGCCGAGAAGATAGGCTTTGATGCGATCTTCATGGACATCGACCTGCCAAAGTTGAATGGCAAAGACGCGATCCGCCGTCTTCGCTCTGGCGATGGACCGAATGCACTTGCACCGATTATCGCCTTTACCGCCTTCGCGATCCGTTCGCAGCGAGAAGAGATCTTAGCATCTGGCGCAAACTCGATCCTAACCAAACCCGTGTCTGGCCCCGATGACTTCGCCAAAGTACTCGGTGGCGTTTTGGGTAGCACGCGACAACCGCCGCCAAACCAAAAAGTCGACGACAAAAAAGTCGTCGATTTCGACCGCCTAACCGGCTTGCGCGATACGCTCGGTTCAGAAGACTTCGAAATACTGTCTGAAGAGTTCCGCAAAGACATGCAGGGAATTCTTACTAGCGTGGCGGATGAGAACCGAACCGATGAAAGCCTGCGAAGGGCAACACATATCGCGATCAGCCTGACGGGAACGCTGGGTGCGACATCGGCTCAACAAGCCGCCGAAAATCTGAACTCTGCCGCCCATAACGGGCTGAATGAAAAAACAGAAGCGTGCCGTTGCGCGTTTGAAACGGTTCTTCGCGATACTATCGCTGCATTCGACGACTTCTTGGAGGCTTCCTGATGGCTGAATATCGCGCCCTTCTCGTCGAAGACACGCCATCAATGGCGATGTTGTATCGTAAACTTTTGGAACGCGACGGGTTCTCCGTCACCATCGCGGGAACCGCCGAAGCGGGCCGTGCAGGTATCGAGTCCGGCGATCATGACGTCGTTCTCCTTGATCTCATGCTACCCGATGGGAGCGGATTAGAGCTGTTGGAACTTGCCGCTCGCGTCGCGCCTGAAACGCGTACAGTGGTTATCACCGCCGACGGGTCAATCAATCGCGCGGTTGAAGCGATGCGACTTGGTGCTTTTGATTTTATGGTGAAGCCATTTTCAGAGACAGTGTTTGTTGCAGCCGCGCGAAATGCTGCCGAAGCGAAGAAAAAAGCAAAGCCAGCCAAATCGAAAACGAACGCCAAAGCGTCGAAGGGTTTCCAGGGCTTTGTCGGCAACGCAGCTTCGATGAAAACAGTTTACCAGCGCATCGAGCGGCTGGGCAGTTCCACAGCCACGGTGTTCATCACCGGAGAGAGCGGGACGGGCAAAGAGGTTTGCGCGCAAGCGATCCATCAGGTCAGCAATCGCGCGAAGAAGCCCTTCATCGCATTGAACTGCGGTGCGATCCCCGCAGAACTGATGGAGTCGGAGGTGTTCGGGCACCTGAAAGGGTCGTTCACCGGTGCCATTGCTGACAAATTGGGTGCAGCGCGGGCAGCAGATGGAGGGACGCTGTTTCTCGACGAAATTTGCGAGATGGATCTCAACCTTCAGACCAAGCTGTTACGGTTTTTACAAACGGCAACCGTGACACCAGTAGGCGCGACACGCCCCGTTCCTGTTGATGTTCGGATTGTTTGTGCAACGAACCGCGACCCTGCAACAGAAGTTCGCGCCGGACGTTTTCGAGAGGACTTGTTCTTTCGGCTCCATGTTGTCCCGGTTCACTTACCCCCGCTGCGCGAGCGCGATTCAGACGTGATGCTGTTAGCACGGCATTTCCTGAAAAATTTTGCGAAAGAAGAAGACAAGGCGCTAGAGGACTTTGATGCCGCAGCGACGGCACAGCTCATGGCAATGCGTTGGCCCGGAAATGTTCGGCAGCTCGAAAACCTGATCCGAATGATTGCCGCCGTCCATGATGGTAATCTCGTGACCGCCGATATGTTGCCGCCCGAGGTCGATACCGGTGCAATGCCCGCACCCGTTGCGACCGCCTCGCCGGTTTCGGCCGACGAACCAGTTTTGACAGATTCGGCGCCCTCGCTCGCAAGTCGGGTATCGACATTAATTGGCGAGGAATTGGCGGAAGTCGAACGCGCCTTGATCGAAGCGACCATTGATTCCTGCGGCGGCAGCGTACCGAAAGCAGCCCGCATTCTGAATGTGAGTCCCTCGACCATTTATCGGAAAAGAGAGGGATGGGCAGAACGCGACGCGATTGCGTAATGCGAATCCGGCGGCATTTCGCGATTGCATTTCGCAAACCTTCTTGGTTATCGAAAATTTAAATGAAATAAAATCAACAACATAGATTCTGGTTTGTGGATTGCGACGGTGAAGGAAACCTTCTTTACCGGAGTCCGCCATGCCTACGCTCATTACCTTCCTGATCGGGATCGCCTTCCTCTCCCTTTGCCCACAAAGCGTTCCTGTCGGCGAGATTCCTGATTGGCTCGGTCATGCGCTTGCCTACGGTTCTTTGACCGCGTTTGCGCGGATGAACTGGCCTGCCCGAAGCGTTGCCGTCGCGATCGCGATTTTTGCGTTGGGTTTGGCAATTGAGTTGGCTCAGGGCTTCACGCCGGATCGTTCCGTGTCAGTGGACGACCTTATTGCCAATACGGTTGGGATTGCAGTCGTTTCATTCTGGCGGGCAGTCACGCCCGTCGTCTTTATCTTTGGCACATTGGCAGTCGCCGGGTGCGGCGCGATGCCTACACCCGAAAATATCCAAAATGTCGGTGATGGAGACGGCTATCAACACGCCTATCGCGACATTCGCCACAACAGCGAAAACGCACCTCGCTTCTCCGACAGAGAGCAAGAGGCGTTGTCAAGGTGTCGCCCTCACGACGAATACAGCCAATACCCGATCTTACCACGCCAAAACCAACAAGGCGCACTCGGAACCGGTGACCTGATCCGGGTCAAGGTCGGCGATGACGAATTGCTGTCTGGGACATTTGAGATCGAAGCCGACGGTGCCTTGCATTTGCCACACCTCGCTCCGGTTCAAGCTCAAGGTCACTCGCCCGATGCGTTGGCGCAAGCAGTTCGCTCCGCGCTGATTGATCAAGGATTATATCGCGCCCCCCTCCCCGCTGTTTCGGTCAACGCTTTGGAGCGCAGTGCCGTTCGCGTTCATGTCGATGGTGCCGTGTTTGAGCCCGGTACAGTCGACGTCGCCGCTCGCACTGCTGAGGATCGCGACCCATTTCGCCAAGACGCCGCAGGGGATGCCGCACATCGGTTCGGCCTGACGGCTGCGCTCCGAGCTTCTGCCGGCCTTCGCCCCGATGCGGAACTACAAAATATCTTGGTCAAACGTGCAGGCAAGGTTTGGCGTGTCAATCTCGTTGGGGCCATGAGCAACAAGACATTTCATGATCCCATGCTCCAGCCGGGTGATGAAGTCCACGTTCCGTCATTGGGATGTTTTCAGCCGGGCCTCGCCCGTCCAACCGTTGCAACGCGAAAGGGAATCAAGGTTCATCTGTCCAATCTAACCACGCCCGCTTTCAGCAATGCACAATCCGCCATTGATGATGATGTGCGCGAGGTGCGCTATGGCACGCGATTGCTGCAAGTATTGGTACGAATGAACTGTGTTGGCGGCACCCATGCGACAAACGCCTCGCGAGTTGCTGTCTTGATTTCAAAAAACCCCATGACGCGCGAAACTGAAGTGATTGAGCGGGCGATTGAGGATTTGGTACGTCGCGCCGATAGAGACTCGCATGATCCTGTTCTGATGCCGGGCGATGCAATTGCCTGCTACGACAGCAAAGTCACGAATGCCCGTGATGTTGCACGCAGCTTCATCGAAATCCTGTCGCCACTTCCGTTCGCCGGAGGTCTGTGATGCAGATTTTCAAAAACTGGGCGAACTGGCGACGTCTGCGCTATGCGATTGTCACCCTCGCCGCCATCGCGCCGATCTGGTTCCTCGCCATTTCCTACATCTTGTTTTCGACACCAAAATTCGAAGCAAACATGACGTTGATCTTACCGGGCGAAGGCCCAACCGCTTCGCTGACACTGGATGAAGTCGGACAAGCATCAACACACTCTTCGTCGCCTTGGTCGAGCAGCCGCCTCAGCCCGGTTGAAAGCTACCGGAAACTGATGATGACGGATGCCGTCCGCCGCCGTGCAGCAATGGATCGCTCGCTGGATACAGAGGCGTTTCCGACGCCAAAGATCAAACTGGTTGATCAAACCAACCTTATGATGATCTCGCTGCGCGGCCTGTCAAAAGGGGGTGCAGAAGATAACGCGAATGCTTTTCTCGATGCCTTCAATGCCGAATTGGGCGCCCTTCGCCAAGATTACATCGCGCGCCGCGAAACGGCCAACCGCGATGCGATTAAAGGATACAAAGATGCCGTTAACACTGCACAACAAGCCATTCTTGAATTTCGCAATACCAGTGGCTTGCGCTCTCCTGAAGAATACAAAGAGACGTTGGTTTTGATCGCTGATCTGGAAACACGCATCAGAGCGCTGGATACGGATTTGGAGCGTTTGTCCGGTGAAGTCTCTGGCCTGCAGGGGTCACTTAAAACCACTGCGGACCGCGCGGCAGCAGCGTTAAAGCTGCGCGCTGATCCAGTTTTTCAAGCAATGCTGGACGATGTTGGTGTGCTCAAGATTAACTACGAAAAGGCCCGCGCACGATATGGTGAGCGCCACCCCAGCTTTACCGCCATCGCAACCCGATACAAAGCCACGATCACGGCAATGCAACAGCGAGGCCGTGCGTTGACCGGCCTGTCAGCAGACAGATTCCGGACCGTCGACCTTGCGACTCGAGGCACGCGCGAAACCATGCTGTCCAATTTGGTCGAGGTTGATGCCCGGCGCAACGGATTGGCAGCAGAGCGCAACGTGATGACGGCTCAACTTGACGAAGCGCGAGAGAAAGTTGGAACGCTTGCCGCTCCCTCAGCCGAGCTTGACCGCCTGATGCGAGATCATCAGGTCGCGGAAGCCGTGTTCGCCTCTGCTCTGGCGCGCGCCGATACAACGAAGACCGACCTGTTCGGGACATATCCACTGGCACAGGTTGTCGAATACCCATTGGCGAGCGATGATCCCGTCACGCCCAACGAAAAGATTGGATTGATTGCCGCGATTGCCGGGACAATCTTTGTCGCTGGCGGTTTGACCCTTGCGTGGATGCGTCGCCCTATTTTGCGCGCTTTGGGTCGCATGTTTGCCCACCCGTCGTCAGACCCAGAGTTCAAACGTCGTGAGCCATCGCCGGCCGCTGCAAACGCGCTGGATGATGAACCGCTGGTCGAAATTCCTAATCAGATTCCACGACATGAACGATACGCTTTTGCTGATGAAGAGGGGAATGGTCGTGACTCCGCCTGAGCGTATTTTGTATCGCACCCTCGCGTTGACATGGGTTTTCTACGGAATTGGCGCGCTTTATGTCGTCGGGCCAGTCCTTGGTTGGAGTGTGGCGGGTCTGGCGGTTGTGGCGTTATTCCTCTCGCCGATCATGCGCCCGGAATGGGAGGCCGTGCGTCCCGCGCCGATTTTCACGGTCTGGTTTGTGTCGATGCTCGGTATGTTGATCGTTCTATGGATTGGGCATTTCAACTATGACATCGGCGCTGGACCGACGATCAAATCGAGCATTGGGTGGGCCAAGGGCTGGGCGTTGTTTTTTATCTTTGTGTTTATCGGAGCCGTCTTTCGCATCCGGCCAGAGATCATGTGCCGTGGGCAATGCATCCTTGGTTTACACACGTTGATCCTGCTGCCCCTCTTCATTCTCGCGCCTAAGATTGGCTTGCCAGAGAAGCTGTTCACATCGCCATTTCGCGCTGTGGGCGGGCCGGGGCCAGAATATTTTTCCGTCTACCTTTATACGATTGATCCCTCAAACGGGGCCTCCCGTTGGCAGTTTTATACGCCGTGGTCCCCATTCGCTGCGCTGGTTGGTGTGATGATGGTGGTTTGTGCTTTAGAGGAGCGAAACAAGTTTTGGCGACGCTGCGGTGTGATTGGCGGCACAGCGTTCGTCCTGATGACGAAGTCTCGCATGGGTTTGATGGGGCTTGTGATCTGTACCGCCTCGCCGCGCTTGCTGCCCCTCATTGCCAAAAGCTGGGCGTGGTTCGCCCTGGGCGGCATCGCGGCGGCCATGTCAGTTTTCGGCGACCGGGTTGTAACTGGCTTAATTGACGCCAAAGACGCCTTCAGAGCCGCGCGCGCTGACTCGACACGCGTCCGCGACGCCCTGCAAAGTATCGCCAGCGAGCGGTGGTGGACGGAAGCCCCTTGGTTCGGACATGCTACCGTGGAGCCCGGCGCACATGTCACCGAATACATGCTGATTGGTACACATCATACGTGGTTTGGGTTGTTATTCGTGAAAGGCGCGGTGGGTGCTGCGCTCTTTGCCATACCGATGCTCTGGACATTGCTATCAATGATGAAGCTGACCATTGGTCGAAAAGAAGCGCGGCTCGGCCTCGGTCTGATCCTCGCGCTGCTGCTGTTCTCCTTCGGTGAGAATATGGAGGTACAGATCTACATCCTCTGGCCCGCTTTCGTGATTATCGGCAGCATCGCACAGCGGGCAATAGATCAAAGTCGTACAAATATCGTTGGGTATTAAATGTAAATATCGGCAATAATATCTAATACAAAATTAAAATACTATCATGATGATATAGTTAAAAATTAATTTTACTATTTATTTATAAATAAAAATATTTCTCACGCAAAATCCGTACAATTAATTTTTTTTACGTTATTATCCAAACCCTTTGTCAAGGCATACGAGATATTATTTGCCAATGATCCTAGGCGTCAAAATAAAACTTTATTGAGGTACACACGATGAAATTGGCTAACAAACTCTTAGCAGCGGTAACAGCTGCGGCAGCAATGAGCGCCAGTATTCCAGCACAAGCGTCGGTCTTTGTAATCGACTATCACCAAGAAGGTGTTTGGAACGCCTATGACAGTCAGAATGAAACGTACTCAATGAAGTTTCGTTCCGACCAAGGACAAGATGGTTTTTGGCTGGTGGTTACCGATGGTGCCAATCCAAACAGAACCGACGGCAACCATGCCATCCTTTACGGTGACCTTGAAAACAACCGTATCACCGCCTACTCCTACGATGGCCAGAACACTCCCGATAGCTATAACACTGGCACATTGCTCGGCACGTATGAAAACGTATTTAGCGATGGTGGCACTCATGCCCGCTACGGTTACGAATTGACCGAATTCAGCCTCGACGTATCAGAGCTGAACGGCGCACTTGGTCCGGACTTTGATGGCGTTCAACTCGGCCCAGAAGCTGGCATCTGGTTCCACCAGACAGCGGGTACAGACTTTACCTATGGCGCTGACGGTTCGATCACCGACTATGCTTTCAATTCGCAAATATTCCTTGATCGCGGAAACGACACCACGCGTCACCGCGACAGAGACCGCGTTTGTTCGCGTAACAGCGGGCACTACTGGTGCCAAGAAGGAACCGAGTTCGCAGCGAACTCGGGCGTCAACGGAGGCACGACAACCGGTGGATCCGGCGGTTCATCGACGGGCGGTGGCTCATCGACGGGTGGTGGATCAGTTCCAGCACCGGGTGGTCTTGCGCTGATCCTGGTCGGCCTTGCTTGTGTTGGCCGGAAATACTTCAAGAAAGCCTAAGCTAAATTATCAAATGGCGGCAGTCACAGCCCGGATCATCGATCCGGGCTGTTTTTGTTTGTATCGCGCTAATGCCAGCGCCCGGTGTTTGACGATCCAAAACTCCACGACAATGCCCGTCCGCAAACTTCCACACCAAGCTCATCATAATAAATGACCAAGCATCGCGTTGTGGATCACGCTGTTTTATGCACCTGCTTGGCGATGAGCAAGCTAAACGGCATCATCACATTTTTGCTCCGTTCTCTCTGACCTGACGCTGTTTCGCCCAATACGATGGGATAGCGATCGGGGCTGGGGATGACTTGCCAAATTGTCGCATGAGAATTTTCAACGAATACTTTCATCGCGGCTACTAAAAGCAGCATACGGATTTCCTCTATACCGCTTTAATTGATTTTCATTGGCAATTATCAAGTCGTACCGGATAATTTTAGCACTTTTTACCCGGTAAACGCTACGTCGTAAGGAAAAAGGGCTAGACGGCGGGACTCAACCTCGCTTACGACAATGCCATAAATGACATTGAGGGATTGAGACATGAACAAGACAGAACTCGTAGAGGCCATCGCGAAAGAGAGCGGCTTGACCGGAAGAGACTCCGAGGCCGCACTGAATGCGATGATTGCCGTCGTCCAAAAATCGCTGAAGAAAAAACAAGATGTTCGCGTGACGGGCTTTGGCACATTCTCCGTTACCCGTTCAAAAGCGCGTAAGGGCCGCAACCCTGCGACTGGCGAAGCGATCAAGATCAAGGCGTCGAACACGCCGCGCTTTAAGGCGGGTAAGACGCTCAAGGATTACGTCAACGGCGTGAAAAAGTAATTTTGACGGCTACAAAAATGGTCCGAAGAGGGCTTCAAGAGATCTCAAAGAGCGCCTGCACTAAGGCGCTCTTTTATCTCCCGCACCGATGGGGATCAGTTAACTGCTTTTGCCTTCATTGAAACGCAGGGATGACTTCATCGCAAAATAGCTTCAATGAACGTTTCTGCGCGGCCATATCGAGGCCCATGCTGGCGTAGTAGATATACTCATCAACGCCGAGGCGTTCGTATATACGCAGCTTTTCAATCACCGTATCTGGCGAGCCGAACATTAGATTTTCTTCCAGCATGGTCGGGTCGTATTGTTCGCGGCCCTCCAATTCCTCCAGCGGAATTTCTTTCGGAAAGCCGTTCTGAACATCGCCGAGATTGCGATACAGATTTTCGAATTGGCCAAGGACACGGCGGATCGCGTCAATGGCTTGCTGACGTCCTGCGTCGTTTTCATAAAGCGCGGTGTGGCGCATCAGAGCAAAGATGGGCCGAAAATCACCACCAAATTTCTCAATCGAAGCTTCAAGGTGGCTTTTGTAAAGCTCTGCCTCCGCATGGGGGCGGGTGAAAGGCCAGCACATTACATTGGCCTTTGATTGCACTGCATAGTCATAAGTGATCGGCGAACGTGCCGCGACCCAGATCGGCACGTCTTTTTGCACGGGTTTTGGAACAGAGGTCGAGGTTGGGAATTGCCAGAATTCGCCGTCATGTTCATAGTCACCCTGCCACAGCGCTTGAAGCGCGGGCAGCATTTCCTGCATGTACCGCCAACCGTCCGTTTGTTTGACGCCCGGTGCCATCCGGTCAAACTCTCGCTGATAGGCGCCTGAACCAATACCGAATTCTAGCCGTCCACCGCTGATCAAATCAAAGAAAGCCGCCTCACCCGCCAACTTGATCGGGTGCCAGTAGGCGGCATTGACGACCGCGGGGCCCATCCGGATGCGATCCGTTTCACCCGCCCACCAAGCGAGGATCGAGAACGGGTTCGGGGCGATGGTCATTTCCAATCCGTGGTGCTCGGCGGCCCACACAATGTCGAATCCGCCCTGCTCTGCCATCTGCACCATCTCAAGCGTATGCTTGGCGACCGTGGGCATGTCGATACTGTCATCAAGGCGTTCGAGATTGACGGCGAGCTGGAATTTCATGTCCCTACTCTCTTTCGGGTTGGACGGCCTCGTTTGCCCGAGGTCGCATATCATCGCTGTTAGAGCATGGCCGCCCCAAGACTCCGCCCTGCCATTTGTGCTACTGTGTCTCAAAGTTCATGAGAAATCGTAGAATAAACGACATTCAATGTCGAAAATTCGCAAATTATTCGATCTTATTCGAGGCACGGTGTATGCGGCACGGGGAGATCGATCATGAACAAGCGTAAAACAGTCATTGGCGACCCAATTGAGATTGGCGGGCGGGTTCTGTCACTGTCCAAGGCAATTCGTGCTGGGGACTTCGTTTTCCTGACGGGTCAGATCCCAATGAAAGACGGCGCTCCGATGACCGATGGATCTATCGAGGATCAAACGCGGGCGGTTCTGGACGACATCACCGCCACACTCGCGGAGGCGGGGTGTACACGGGATGACGTGGTGAAGGCGATGGTATGGCTCGTCGATCGTGCGGAGTTTCCCGGCTTTAACGCGGTTTATGGCGAGTATTTCCCAACCGACCCACCCGCACGCTCTGCTGTGGTGAATGACCTGCTTGTCGATTGCCGGGTCGAGGTTGAAGTCGTCGCCTATCGCCCGGTTGAGGGCTGAGACGTGCTGTGCGCACCAGATGGAACTGCATATTGGACGACTGGTCCGGAAGACGGCCCGCCGATTGTTCTAATTCATGGGTTGGGATTGAATCGCGAATGCTGGGAATGGACCATCCCGGCCCTGATGGACCGGTATCGTGTGATCACGTATGATCTCTATGGACATGGGCAAAGCGCGGCGCCGCCGGAGACGCCCTCGTTGTCGCTGTTTTCCCAGCAGCTCGCCGGGCTGCTCGATCAGTTGGGGACCAAACGCGCTGCCATTGCAGGGTTTTCGCTCGGTGGGATGATTGCACGGCGATTTGCCCAAGACACTCCTAAGCGCGCCCAAGCGCTCGCGATTTTGCATTCTCCGCATCGGCGGTCACCTGAGGCGCAAGCGGCAATATTAAAGCGCGTTGAGCAAGCGAAGACCGAGGGACCATCCGCAACAGTCGAGGCGGCATTAGAACGCTGGTTCACGGACAGCTATCGCCCAGAAAACCCCGCGATGATGGAACGTGTGCGCGGTTGGGTGATGGCGAACGATCAGGCGATTTATCACACGAATTATCGCGTTTTGGCCGAAGGGGTTGAAGAACTTGTTGCGCCCAGTCCAGCGATTTCTTGTCCTGCACTGGTGGTGACAGGAGACGAAGATTTTGGAAATGGGCCGGATATGACCCACGCTATCGCCGCCGAGATTGAGGGGGCCGAAGCTTTGATCTTAACGGGGCTGCGCCATATGGCATTGGCCGAGGATCCTGATGCATTGAACGGGCCGCTGCGCGCCTTTTTCAATCGGGCGGTGGACCGCGTTTATGGATGATGTAGCGCGCGGGGTTTTGCATGGCACTCGCGTACTGGACCTGACCCGTTCACGCGCGAGCGCCTATGGCACGATGTTGCTCGCGGATCATGGAGCAGAAGTCATCAAGATTGGCGCCGAACCGGACCAAACCCATGACATACGGCTAGATCGTAACAAAAAGAGCGTCGCGCTCGACCTTGAAACTGATTTGGGCAGATCGGCCATGCGAGCGCTGGCCACGACCGCCGCTGTGATGGTGGATGATGGCGAACCCGGCGCAATAGATCGTCTTGGGCTGTCGTATGAGGCACTCGCCGAAGGCAATCCCGCGCTGATCTATGCCGCTCTCAGCGATGCCGACACCCCCTCGGATCAAACTCAGATTCAGGCAGCGGGTGCGGCGATGGCATTTGGGATTATCGCCAGCCTACGAGACGCGGAGGCGAGCGGGCGCGGGCAGCAGATCACTCTTGCGATGTCTGCCACCGACAATCCTGTGCAGTTTTCGGCGACACCAATGCCTGCCGCACACCCCGCCCCAAAATTCGGTGAACACACCGAAGCTTATCTGGCCGAAATGCCGCGAGCATCGCTGTCAGATGTTGAAAAGCGTGCCATGCGCGACGGGTTCGGATGTTTTGCGACCGGTGTGACGATTGTCACCACACGCCAGGAAGATGGCACGCCGCGCGGCTTTACCGCGAACTCGTTTACATCGGTATCGCTCGACCCACCGCTTTTGCTGGTGTGTATCGACAAGCGGGCGCATTCCTGTTCGGTCTTTGCAAGCGCACCGCACTTTGCGGTGAATATTCTCAGCGAGGAGCAAAAGGCGCTGTCAAACCTTTTTGCCTCGCAATCAACGGACAAGTTCGCTGAATCAAACTGGCGCCCCGGTGTCGCGGATATGCCCATCTTTGATGAAGGGTTAGCCAGTTTCGTCTGTGCCCGTGAAAAGGTCGTCGAAGCCGGGGATCATTCGATTCTGATTGGGCGCGTCGTTGATCTTGCCAGCCGCGCCGGACAGCCGCTTGGTTATCTGCGCGGGAATTACTTTTCTGTCGGTCTGGAGCAAGAGTTGATTGATGCGGCCTCGCACGGAACCGACATTGAAATCGGAGCTCTGATCGAAGACGAGGGGCGCATATTACTCGCCATGTCGAAAGACGGCGGACTGGAAGTCCCGAAAGCGCCGGGACCCACCCCCAGCATCGACACTCTGAAAACAAGGTTTCGGGTTGTGGGTCTGACGGTGGAGCCAGATTTCCTCTATGCGATTTATCGCAACAGCAGCACGGGCGTTCACACCATTGTCTATCACGGCACAGCAACCGGGGTTCCGCCGCAAGGGCACCGCTATGTTGCAATCGACGCATTACCGCTCTCTCGCATCCGTAGCGCGCCGGAACGTAGTATGCTCGAACGCTTCGCCGACGAATTCAAGCATGGCAGCTTTGGCATCTATCACGGCGATGAAACACGCGGCACGGTCCATCGCGTCGCCGCACGCGAACCATCCAAATTTTAGACGAGGATAAACTTATGCTTCCTGAACTCCGCAAAGTCGTGACATTCGACGAAGATGTTCACCGCGAGGGCGAGCGGGCTGCTGATCCAGTTTTACGGATGATTGGGGTCGCCGCCGTGGTACGAAATCCTTGGGCGGGGCGAGGGCATGTTGAAGACTTACAGCCAGAAATCCGCCGAATGGCACCGCCTTTGGGGAAGATGCTAACCGAGCGATTGATTGCGTTGGCTGGTTCAGGAGATGCGATTGAAGCTTACGGAAAAGCCTGCATTTCTGGGACGGATTGTGAGATTGAGCACGCGTCAGCGCTGATCCATACTCTGCAATTTGGGAACTATTATCGCGAGGCTGTCGGAGCAAAAAGCTACCTTGGGTTCACCAACACACGCGGCCCCGCCAATACGCAAATCCACATCCCGCTGATGGATAAGCACGACACTGGACGACGCTCGCACTATCTGACTGTGCAGTTTTCAATCTAT